>NZ_DCQO01000003.1:45707-96834 GCF_002323495.1 Olleya sp. UBA1516 | reverse complement strand
TTATCACCAACATTATCTGCAATAGTAGCAGGATTACGTGGATCATCTTCTGGTATACCAGCTTCTACTTTACCTACTAAATCAGCTCCAACATCTGCAGCTTTAGTGTAAATCCCTCCACCAACTCTTGCGAATAGCGCGATAGACTCTGCTCCTAATGAAAAACCAGCCAAAGTCTCTAATACAATAGTCATATCCATAGTATTAGTCCAAGCTCCATCCATAAATATTTGAAAGAATGCTATAAAAAATATCGTTAAACCTAACACTGCTAATCCTGCAACACCTAATCCCATGACAGTTCCTCCTCCAAATGAAATTTTAAGCGCATTTGGTAAACTTGTTCTTGCAGCTTGTGTAGTCCTAACATTTGTTTTAGTTGCTATTTTCATACCTATATTTCCTGCAGCTGCAGAAAAAACAGCTCCACACACAAAGGCTATTACAATTAAATAACTTGTAGTTGGTACAAAATATGCGACAACAGCAAGTAGCACACTTACTATAACCACAAAAACTGACAACAATCTATATTCTGCGTTTAGAAAAGCTAGAGCACCTTCGTAGATATGGTCAGAAATCTCTTTCATTTTACCATCACCTGCATCTTGTTTCATTACCCAAGATTGTTTAATAACCATGTAAATTAAGCCCAAAATTGCCATAGCAATAGGCATATAAATCATCATTGATTCCATATAAGTTTGTTTGATTAGTTTTTAATTACTGCTAAAGTAACAAAATCAAACAGAAGTTAAAATATTAACATCGCAATTTTTTAACATTAAATTTACATTTATAGTAATATTTAAAAACAAAACAGAAATTATTATTTACTATTACGACAAAACCACAAGTACTTACAAAACAGATAAATCAAATAGTATTGCAAACAAAAAACCCTCTCATTATACAATGAGAGGGTTTTAATTAAAATTTAGATGTACTAATTAGATAGTAAAATCTCCATTTGTTTTATGCTCGCTATTTTCATAACGCTCTACACATTTGTTTAAGATTTCATATGCCTCTTTAGCATCTCCCCATCCACCAACATCAACTTTCTTTTTCTCTAAGTCTTTATACACTTGAAAAAAGTGAGTAATTTCTTTTATTCTATGTGGATTTAAATCCTCGATATCATTACAGCTATTCCAAATAGGATCTGTAACTGGTACACAAATTATTTTTTCATCAGGACCTTTTTCATCTGCCATATGGAAAACACCAATTGGTTTTACTTCCATTACACACATTG
This sequence comes from Olleya sp. UBA1516, assembly GCF_002323495.1. Taxonomy (NCBI): domain Bacteria; kingdom Pseudomonadati; phylum Bacteroidota; class Flavobacteriia; order Flavobacteriales; family Flavobacteriaceae; genus Olleya; species Olleya sp. UBA1516. The sequence goes on along the minus strand of NZ_DCQO01000003.1, from coordinate 95,576 downwards.
GAAAAGTAGGCTCTGTTCCCATTACTAAAACGTCTAACGGATCTCCATCTAAAGCTAAAGTTTCTGGTATAAAACCATAATCTCCTGGATACATCATTGAAGAAAACAACATACGGTCAAAACGAATTTTGTTTAATTCAAAATCGTACTCATACTTGTTTCTACTTCCTTTAGGTATTTCAATTAATACGTCAAATGTCTTTTTTCCAGATGGACTCATATAATATTATTTTAGTTTTCCGTCAAGCGGAATTTAAATTTTGCTTTACTTTTTCGGCTTGCAAAAGTACAAGATTATTTAGGTTTTGACAAATATAAAAAACGAAAAATACCGATTAAGGTTTTAATTGTTAAGTTAATATAAAATCAACCGCTAAACTTTTATAATAATTAAAAATTATCCTAATTATTTGTTTTAGTAATTACTGTACAATTAATATTTATCCTTGCACAATTTACAGTAAACGTGTTGTGTATTTATTTAAAAATAAAAGCCAAAGCTTCCAGTAACTCCAAATTTTCTAGCATCTGGGTTGGTTACTGCGTTTAAGTAATTACCTCTAAAATTAAAATCTATTCTTAGTACTTTAAAGATGTTACCAACTCCAACACTATACTCGTAATACGCTTCTTTAGTTGGCGCTCTATATATTAATCCCGAAGCATTTATATCGCGATTTTCTTGACTAACATCTCCAATAACACCTCTTGCACCAACTATGGCTCTTAAATTATATTTTTTTAAGAATGGTATACGAGAAAACAGACGTCCATTAAAATTATGCTCAACATGTAACGTTGCATATTCATCTGTAACAAACTCGTAAAAATCTAAATTAGAGAAGGTGTTATAAATTGAAAAATAACTTTGATTTCCAGGTACAACACTTAATAAACCTAATGGTACTTCACCATAAGTTTTACCTGCTTCTACGGTTGTGTATAATCGTCCAAAACCACCTAAAGACCATGGTTGTGTATATGAAAATTGTAATTTAGTATAATCAAAATCACTGTCTAAAACCCCTTGATTACCGACTGATACTTGTGCAAATAATCTAGCAAAGTCATCATTTTTAGTTCGTCTTTCTACACCATAACCTGTCATTTCTCTGTTAGGAAAAAAGGACATAGAAAATGCTGTTTCGTATTGTTTAAGATCCGACTTTGTAGTGGTTTGTGTTGCATCTGTAAAGTAATCTAAACTAAAGGTTGGTGATGCTGACTCTAAAGTCCTATAGCTTCCGCTAACACGTGTTACCAAATTTCTAAAAGGCTCTGCTTCGATTGATAATGTACTTAAATTGATGTTTGTTAATTTATCGTTTGTACCTGTTCCAACTACTGAGCTACTGGCTAAACTTCGACCTAAAACATCTGTACTTGTTGTTAGACTTGCTCCAATTTGCTCTACATCACGTCGGTTTCCTCCTGATATAATTAATCGACTACGTTTATCTAGTAACCATTTACCTGATAATCCATATTTAAATTTATTATCCTTAAATCCGTAAGCTGTATATCCTTCGATACGCCACATATCGTTTTGACCAAAGTATGTACGTCCACCTGCTCTTAGTCTTACGCCTTCCACTTCATTATAACCAAAGGTTGAGAAGATTGGTCCATAATCCAAATTAAGCTCTGGAAACTCGACATAACCTGAGGCTAATATGCTTCCAAGATTATAAAGGCGTTTAAACTTTTGGGTGTTTTTTAATGAGTCTAACATGACATAAACACCTTTTTCGTCTTTACTTAAAGATTCCATTCTGTTTTTATCCCAAAAACTATCATCTTGATTATAGATGTCTTGGTCAAAGGTGTAAACTTTTTCTTTATAAAATTTAGGATCTTTTACTTGATCAAACGTATAGTTATCATATAATGTGGTACGCTTACCGTAAATTCCCTTTGATTTTTCTTTTTTATTAAATGCAAAATCACTCATGAAGTAATCTCGTTTTATAAGAAAGACAGAATCGTTAAGGACTTCAAATTCTTGTTCTATATAAATCTCTTTAACCCAGTTTATATTTGCGCTTTTAGAGGCTTGCATGTTAATTTCTTTGATAGCAAATGTGGTGTCTGCTACCCAAAAATCTCCTTTAAAGGTTAACTCGTTTTTACGTCTTGGATAGTAAATAATATTATAACACCATTTATTGTCTATAAAACTACTGTCTGCTAGCACATAATTATAGGTCTGAATTCCGGTTCTAGAAATTGGACTTGTAAAACTTTTATCGAAAAACTTTAAGTAGTTATCATATACATCGTAATCCGAGTATAGGTCATCAACAAAATCTATTATAATTTGATTATTACTAAATCCTGAGTTTTTATTACCTTTTAATACTTCGCGTTTTTCATTAATAATATTATCACCATACACTTGGCTAGAGGACTCATTAATAAACATTGGTAAATACGTTTTACCTGTTACGTTAGAGGTATCTACTTGCTCAAAAACAAACTCCATACCTTTAAATAGCTTACTTTTCATTAATGAGCTATCGATTGTATTTAGGTCAAATTCTACTTTTTCGTATTTATCGTATTGGTATTGTTTGTACTTTTTTAATCCATTGCTACGTTTATTTGCCCATATTTTTCGAAGGATATCAATCGCTGGATTATTTTTTTTGGATTGCTTACCAGATACTATGACTACTTCATCTAAAGCTGCAACTTCTTCTTTTAAAATAACTTTTAAGTCGTAATTTACTTTTTTAGTTAGTTTAATTTCTTGGGTTTCAAAACTTATAAATGATATAGATAGTGTTTCCCAAGTATTACTATCTTCCATATAAAAACGTCCTTCTTCATTAGTAATAACACCAATTGAAGACCCTTTAAAAATAACATTTGCAAATGACACTGGTTGATCATACTCATCAAACACAACACCACTTACTTTTGTTTGTGCAATTGCAAAAAGACTTCCTAATAAAAAAAAGAGGCAAAAAAGTTTACTATTCATATATGGTTATTTAATACAAAAAGCTTCATCAACAATCATGCTAATGAAGCTTTTGATAAATCTAAAATACTATTTTTTATTTATACATTACCTTTTTAACAGCTGTGATAACATCTTTATGGTCTGGTAACCACTCTGCTAACAATACTGGAGAGTAAGGTGCAGGTGTATCTGCTGTATTAATTTTTATAACTGGTGCATCTAAATAGTCAAATGCTTCGCTTTGTACTAAATATGTAATTTCTGTCGCTACGTTACCAAAAGGCCAAGCTTCTTCTAAAACAATTAAACGATTAGTCTTTTTAACAGACTTTAAAATGGCTGCTCTATCCATTGGACGCACTGTACGTAAATCGATAATCTCACAAGATATACCTTCTTCAGCTAATTTATCTGCTGCGATATAAGCTTCTTTAATAATCTTACCAAAAGATACGATTGTTACATCTGTACCTTCTCTTTTTATTTCGGCAACACCTAATGGTATTGTGTATTCTCCTTCTGGCACTTCACCTTTATCACCATACATTTGCTCGCTTTCCATAAAGATCACAGGATCGTTATCACGAATAGCAGATTTTAATAACCCTTTAGCATCATATGGATTTGATGGCACTACAACTTTTAAACCTGGTGTGTTTGCAAACCAGTTTTCAAAAGCTTGAGAGTGTGTTGCTGCTAATTGTCCTGCACTTGCTGTTGGACCTCTAAATACTATTGGACAATTAAATTGACCTCCAGACATTTGTCTAATTTTAGCTGCATTATTAATTATTTGGTCAATACCAACTAACGAAAAGTTAAACGTCATGTATTCTACGATTGGTCTGTTACCTGTCATGGTAGACCCAATAGCGATACCTGCAAAACCAAGTTCTGCAATTGGTGTATCAATAACACGTTTTGCACCAAACTCATCTAACATCCCTTTTGACGCTTTATAAGCACCATTATATTCTGCTACTTCTTCTCCCATTAAAAAAATGCTCTCATCTCTACGCATTTCTTCGCTCATGGCTTCGCAAATAGCTTCTCTAAATTGAATTGTCTTCATCTAATTAATAATTTGAAAAGCAAAAATAACAATAAATGAAAAACTTTAGACTAAAGAATTATTTAAAATTTACTATGCATGCATAGTATTTTTTCAAAATAAAATAATTATCTTCGTAACCGTAAGATTTAAGCGCATTTTTTATGCCTAAATTTGTTCAAAAATAAAATTAAGGTTAGACGTACTATATCGTTATAGTTGATTACATCTAACGTAACAGAACTCATAAAAAACAAAAAAATATGAAAATTTTAGTGTGTATTAGTCATGTACCAGATACGACATCAAAAATTAATTTTACAGATGGAGATTCAAAATTTGACACAACTGGAGTACAATTTGTAATTAATCCAAATGACGAATTTGGTTTAACACGTGCCATGTGGTTTAAAGAAAAACAAGGTGCATCTGTAGATGTTATTAATGTTGGAGGTCCTGAAACAGAACCTACATTACGTAAAGCATTAGCTATTGGTGCAGACTCAGCAATTAGAGTGAATACTGAAGCTAAAGATGGTTACCAAGTCGCTAAAGAAATTGCTAAAGTTGTAAAAGATGGTGGTTATGATTTAGTAATTGCTGGTCGTGAGTCTATTGATTATAATGGAGGTATGGTACCTGGTATGATTGCAGAAATGGTTGATGCTAATTTTGTAACTAATTGTATTAGTTTGGAATTAGATGGTACTAACGCTAAAGCTGTTAGAGAAATTGATGGTGGTAAAGAAAGCGTATCTACTGCACTACCTTTAGTAATTGGTGGTCAAAAAGGATTAGTTGAAGAGAGTGATTTACGTATACCAAATATGAGAGGTATTATGCAAGCACGTCAAAAACCATTAAATGTTTTAGAACCAATAGGTGCATCAGTAGAAACAGCGTCTGTTAAGTTTGAAAAACCAGCTCCAAAAGGTGCTGTAACGTTAGTGTCGCCAGATAATTTAGATGAATTAATTAACTTACTTCATAACGAAGCTAAAGTCATTTAATTAGTAATTAATCTTAAAACAAAAAAAACATGTCAGTTTTAGTATATACAGAATCAGAAAACGGAACCTTTAAAAAAACAGCTTTTGAAGTTGCTTCTTACGCCAAAGCAGTCGCTGACCAATTAGGTACGACAGTTACAGCAGTTGCAGTTAACGCCAATGATGTTTCAGAATTAGGAAAATACGGAGTAGATAAAGTATTAAAAGTATCTGATGATGCTTTAAAAAACTTTAATGCAAAATCATACGCTTCGGCAATTGCACAAGCAGCAAAAAACGAAGGGACTAAGGTCGTAATATTAAGTCAAAGTGCAGATAGCAAATATTTAGCACCAATATTATCTGTAGGTTTAGAAGCAGGTTACGCATCCAATGTAATGGAAGTACCAACCTCAACAGCTCCTTTTACAGTTAAACGTACTGCTTTTACAAATAAAGCATTCAACTTAACAACAATAGATACAGATGTTAAAATTGTTGGAGTCTCTAACAATTCTTACGGATTAGTAGAAAATAATGGTGCAGCTGCTGCTGAAGATTTTTCGCCTAGCTTACCAAATTCAGGTGTAAATGTAGAGTCTGTAGACAAAGCAACAGATAAAGTTACAATTGCTGATGCAGAAATAGTAGTATCTGCAGGTCGTGGAATGAAAGGACCAGAAAACTGGGGAATGATTGAAGAGTTAGCAGATGTTTTAGGTGCAGCAACAGCATGCTCTAAACCAGTATCTGACTTAGGTTGGAGACCTCATAGTGAGCACGTTGGACAAACAGGAAAACCTGTAGCTTCTAACTTATACATTGCTATCGGAATATCTGGAGCTATACAGCATTTAGCAGGTATTAATGCCTCTAAAGTAAAAGTAGTTGTTAACACAGATCCAGAAGCGCCTTTCTTTAAAGCAGCAGATTATGGTGTTGTTGGAGATGCTTTTGAAGTTATACCACAACTTATTGAAAAATTAAAAGCGTTTAAAGCAGCAAACGCATAATTTTTTATAAATTTAAGTTCTATTAACAAAGGACTGTTTAAATTATGTACAAAAACTGCCTAGTGCAGTTTGGTAAAGTCCTAATTTAAGCAGTTCTTTGCTTTTTAAATACTATGAGTTTAGTCCGATTAAATATAAAAGGCATATCGTATAGCCAAACACAAAATGGCGCTTACGCACTAATTTTAAACGAATTAGATGGCGACCGAAAACTACCAATTGTCATTGGTGCTTTTGAGGCGCAATCCATTGCTATAGCTTTAGAAAAAGAAATAAGACCTCCAAGACCATTAACTCACGATTTATTTAAAAACTTTGCTGACCGCTTTGATATTGTAGTCAAACAAGTCATTATACATAAATTGGTAGATGGTGTTTTCTATTCTTCTTTAATTTGCGAACGCGATAATATTGAAGAAATTATAGATGCTAGAACTAGTGACGCTATAGCCTTAGCTTTACGTTTTGATGCTCCTATTTTTACTTATAAAAACATATTAGATAAGGCAGGAATCTATTTAAAAGTAGATCCAACAAAAGAAGAGGATCCAGATAATATCTTAATTGAAGATATTATTAACGAGGAATTAGAGATGGAACCTTCTCAAGACGATTATATTTCCAAAACAGTAGAAGAATTACACAACCTTCTAGACGAAGCTGTAACTAACGAAGATTACGAAAAAGCAGCTAAAATAAGAGACGAAATCTCTAAACGATAATCACTTTACAATGAAACATTTTGCACTTGCTATTGTAGCGACCCTAATAAGTATTACGTCTATTTTTGCCCAAGACATTGAAAAAGATTGGCAACTCGAGGCAAGCAAAACAAAACTAGACTCCACAAGTATTAACCTTTTAGCTAATGACATACTTACTTTAAAAGAAGGCGCATTTACACACAATAATCAAACGGGAGATTATCTATTTCAAAATAATGTATTAGTTTTTTATTACGATACACCAGCAGATGTAACTAAACGACTTAAAGTACAAACATTAACAGACTCTACATTAGTATTCAAAGAAAAACAAAACGTTTATTCTTTTAAAATAAAAGAAAAAACAGCTGCTCAGCTAGCAGTATCAGAAGCCAATAAAATTATACCAAGCGAAGGATTTTCGTTTAATAGTTTATGGCGTGGTGCCTTAGGTATGGTAGCCCTAATTTTTATCTCGTTTTTATTTAGTAGTAACCGTAAAGCAATCGATTGGAAGATTGTTGGAATAGGTTTAGCCTTCCAACTATTAATTGCTATTGGTGTTTTAAAAGTTGAATTTATTAAAACTGCTTTCGAGTTTGTTGGTGGTTTATTTATAAGTGTATTAGATTTTACTAGAGCAGGAAGTAAATTTCTATTTGAAGGCTTAGTGGTAGATATGGATACCTTTGGATTTATTTTTGCTTTTCAAGTTTTACCAACTATTATATTCTTCTCTGCATTAACGTCTTTATTATTTTATTTAGGAATTATCCAACGTGTAGTAAAAGCTATGGCTTGGCTATTATCTAAAGCACTTAAAATATCTGGTGCAGAAAGCTTAAGTGTAGCAGGAAATATCTTTTTAGGTCAAACAGAAGCACCTTTACTTATTAAGGCATACCTAGAAAAAATGACTAAATCAGAAATGCTATTAGTTATGATTGGTGGTATGGCAACAGTTGCAGGAGCAGTACTTGCTGCCTACATAGGCTTTTTAGGAGGAGATGATGAAGCTTTAAGATTATTTTATGCTAAGCACTTATTAGCAGCATCTGTAATGGCAGCTCCTGGAGCGATAGTAATCTCAAAAATACTATTTCCACAAACAGAAGAGGTAAACACTGACGTTGAAGTGTCACAAGATAAAATAGGATCAAACATTTTAGATGCTATAGCAAACGGAACGACTGAAGGATTAAAATTAGCTGTTAATGTTGGTGCCATGCTACTAGTTTTTGTTGCATTTATTGCAATGGTTAACGGAATCCTTGGATGGGTAGGAGATGTTACTTCTTTAAACGAATGGATTGAACATAATACAAGCTATACTGCCTTATCACTAGAGCTTATTTTGGGTTACATATTTGCACCTTTAATGTGGTTAATTGGTGTTGCACAAACAGATATGGCACTTATGGGACAGTTATTAGGTATTAAATTAGCAGCAAGTGAGTTTGTTGGATACATCCAACTAGCAGAACTTAAAGACGTTGCCCAAGCAACACACTTAACTTACGAGAAATCTATAATTATGGCAACGTATATGCTTTGTGGTTTCGCTAACTTTGCATCTATTGGAATTCAAATTGGTGGTATTGGATCATTAGCTCCAGGACAACGTAAAACGTTATCTAAATTTGGAATGAAAGCATTATTGGGTGGTACTATAGCCTCACTAATTTCTGCTACAATTGCTGGTATGATTATCGGATAGACAGTTAATAACTTTTTATATATATTTTAGGGTTGACATTTTAATGTTAACCCTTTTTTATACTTTTAAATTCTTGAAAAATCAATATAAATGAAACAATACCACGACCTAGTACAACATATTTTAGAACACGGAAACGAAAAAGGAGATCGTACAGGAACAGGAACAAAAAGTGTTTTTGGTTATCAAATGCGTTTTGATTTAAGTGAAGGTTTTCCAATGGTAACCACTAAAAAATTACATTTAAAATCCATTATATATGAATTATTATGGTTTTTAAAAGGCGATACAAACATTAAGTATTTAACTGAAAACGGAGTCAAAATCTGGAATGATTGGGCAGATGAGAACGGAGATTTAGGACCTGTTTATGGACACCAATGGAGAAATTGGAATAGTGATGAAATAGACCAAATTAAAGATGTTATACATAGCTTAAAAAACAATCCAGATAGTAGACGTATGTTAGTCTCGGCATGGAATCCTTCAGTATTGCCAGACAACTCAAAAAGTTTTTCAGAAAACGTTGCCAATGGTAAAGCTGCATTACCACCTTGTCATGCTTTTTTTCAGTTTTATGTAGCAGATGGTAAACTTTCGTGTCAATTATACCAACGCAGTGCTGATACTTTTTTAGGTGTTCCTTTTAATATTGCATCATATGCATTATTTACTATGATGATGGCTCAAGTTTGTGGTTATAAAGCAGGTGATTTTATACACACCTTTGGAGATGCACATATTTATAGCAATCATTTTGAACAATTAGAATTACAACTTTCTAGAGACATTAGACCATTGCCAACAATGAAAATCAACCCTGATGTTAAAAATATTTTTGAATTTAAATTTGAAGATTTCACCTTAGAAAATTATAATCCACATCCACACATAAAAGGTGCTGTAGCTGTATAAATTTATCAAATGAAATATATCTATATATGTTTATTTTTATTTTCAAGTTTTGCATTTAGCCAATCTAAACCTGAATATAATCGCGAAAAAGCAATATTTCCTGGTTGCCAGAGTGCAGAGGATTTAGAGTTATGTTTTGAAGATAAGGTTTTACAATTCATAGATTCTTCATTAACAAAAAGTATAAAAACTAAAATAATCCATTATTCAAAAAAAGATACACTAGACATATCTGCCAATTTATTTTTTAACGAAGAAGGAGATTTAATAAAAAAAATGTCTGGATTTCATATTTATATGGACAGTTTAAAAAATGAATTAAATTATCTTGAGGATAGTTTTCCTAAAGTTTTACCTGTATTAGACAAATATGATAATGGAGTTGCAGATTATAAAAACTTACTCTTGGGTTTTAAAATTAATAGAGCAGATAGTACCATTATACCAATAAAAAACTACATACCTAAAGATGTTCCGTTTTCTCTAGTAGAACAAGTTCCTGTATATCCAGGTTGCGCTCCTAGTTTACCCCAAGAAGCAGCAAGAAAATGTATGAGCAATGCTATTAGCAGACATGTGCTACAAAATTTTAATACTAACTTAGCATCTACACTTAATTTGCCTTCTGGAGTTATAAGAATATATGTTGGTTTTAAGATAGACAAAGAAGCCAAAGTTGTAAACATCCTAACCAGAGCGCCACATCCTGCTTTAGAAAAAGAAGCCAGAAGAGTAATAAAACTTTTACCTCAGCTAGAATCACCAGGAATGCAAAAAGGTAAGGCAGTAAACGTTCCTTACGGTTTACCAATAACCTTTAATATTGCAGAAACAGCTGCTCAAAGAAAAGAACGTAAAAGGCTTAAACGTAAAAAAAGAAAGGAATAACTGTTGACCAATTTTAGCATTTTAAAGCCTTATAACTTTATAACACTATTATCTGTGGCTGCATAATCACTCCATACATAAGCGTCTGCCTCGACTTCGTTTTCCCATTGTCCATCAACAACATATTTAAACTCGTAAGCCTGACCAGCTTCTAGATTTACAGTCCCTTTAAATGTTCCGTTTTTTAACTTTTTTAATGGTTCGGCTGCAGTATTCCATTCATTCCAATTACCTGCAACAGTAACTTCCTTTGCTCCTGCTGCTGGAACAGTAAAAGTGACTTTACAAATTGGTTTACTTTTCAAAAATTGTTTCTTAATAGCCATAATATTAATGTTTTAAAGCTTTAAAATTAGATAAGATTTTTTCAGTCATCAACATAAAAATTAATTAATTTTAAACTTTTATGAGATTATTAAAATTAACGCTTAAAATCATCATTTTCATTAAATTAAGTGTACTAAATTGTTAATAATATCAGCACAAAAACAACTGTAAACAACTGACAATCAAACTAAATCGATTTCGTTTAAAATTTACAAAATCAAATATCATAAAATCATTAACTTTACATTATAATAGTTAGCTATGTTTGGATTAAAGAAAAAAGAAAAACCGCAAATAGATAAAGAACAGTTAGAATTAATAAAAAATGCACAACGCAGGATTAAGCAAAAAAAGCGATTATACGTTCATTTTGTAATTTTCTTAATTGGAGCAGTTTTTTTAATAGTTGCTAATACAGTTTTAGGCATTGGCAAAGACACTAAGTTTTTTGACATTAATTGGTTTGTATTTGCCATAATGGCTTGGTTATTTATCTTTTTATATCATGTATTTAATGTGTTTGTAACCTCTAAATTTATGGGGAAAGCATGGGAAGATCAACAGTTAGCCAAACTTGTAAATAAACAAAACGTTAGAATAGAAAAACTTAAACTACAAGTTGAAAAAGAAGATCTAACCATTGCTAAAAGCGAAGTTTTTAATAAACAACAAACTAAAGCTGTAAACAATCTAACCATGATTGTTGCTGCTGGCGAAAATAATGAAATTGGTAAAAACAACGACCTAATATGGCATTTACGCGACGATTTAAAACGTTTTAAAGCCTTAACTTCTGGTCACTATATTATTATGGGTCGCAAAACGTTTGAGAGCTTTCCAAAGCCACTACCAAATCGTACTCATATAGTAATATCTAGGCAATCTAATTATAAAGCACCTGAAGGTGTTATAGTTGTTGGTAGTATAGAAGAAGCAATTAACTTAGCTAAAAATGATTCGCAACCCTTTATAATTGGTGGAGGAGAAATTTATAAACTAGCCATGCCTTATGCATCCAAAATTGAATTAACTCGTGTACATTCTAATTTTGATGCAGACACCTTTTTTCCTGAAATTGACATGACAAAATGGAAAGAAACCGCTAACACCTTTCATAAAAAAGATGAAAATCATGATTTTGAATTTTCATTTTTAACCTATCAAAAAAAGTAATTCAATTTAAATTTCATCAACAATAAACTTTTATTTTACATTTAATTTAAGTTTAACACCAAAAACATACCAACTAGTATCTTTTAGGTATACATTTGCTATATGTTGCAAAATCAAAAATCTGACCTTACTAAACAGGTTATTCTAGACACCTCTTTTAAACTATTTTACGAAAATGGGTTTAAAACAACTAGCGTGGATAAAATAATGAAAGCAACCAAGTTAACTAAAGGTGCATTTTATCATCATTATAAAAACAAAAAAGAACTTGGTCTAGCGGTCATTAGTTTAAAGGTTCAAAAAAGAGTAGTTACAGGAATGATTGACCCTTTACATCAATCCGGAAATGCTATTCAGATTTTAGAAACAACTTTTTTAGACCGATTAAAATCTTTTCCGGTTTACGATAAGCAACATGGGTGTCCAATGAATAATTTTATAAATGAAGTTGGAGATTTAGAAATAGCATATCAATTAGCTTTAAGACGCATAATAGATACTTGGAAAACTGCGCTAATTAAATTAATTGAAAGAGGTCAATCCGAAAATACAATTAATCCTAAACTATCAAGTAATGCTATTGCTGTCTATTTAATAAGTGCATTTGAAGGAATTCGTGGTATAAGAAAACTATATGATAATGATGCTATTCTAGACGAGTACATTACAGGTTTATCACTATACCTTCAGCAAATAAAAGTGTAATTTTTTTTTAAACAAAAACATACCGATTAGAATGTTTTAAATAATTATAATATGAAGAAAGAACTAAACAAAAGAAGAGATTTTATCAAAAAAGCTGCATTAGCTAGTATAATAGCACCGCATTTAGCTTTTAGTACCTCAACTGATAACACAAAACCTAATAATATTATTACAACTCGACCTAAGGTCTTGTTTTTTGATGTTAATGAAACATTATTAGACCTAACAGCAATGAAAGATAATGTTGGCAAAATACTAGGTGGTAGGAAAGATTTATTACCACTATGGTTTACTACCATGTTACAATATTCTTTGGTAAGTACAGTTGGTAACCAATATAATGACTTTGGTATTATAGGTGCAGCAGCATTACAAATGGTAGCAGCAAATAATGATATAACATTAAGTGAAGCGGATGCAAAGGAAGCTATTTTAGGTCCTATTAGATCATTGCCAGCACATACTGAAGTAAAAGCTAGCTTACAAAAGCTAAAAGATGCAGGTTACAAACTAGTATCATTTACCAACTCGTCTAATAAAGGTGTGGAAACACAATTTAAAAACTCAGGTTTATTAGAATATTTTGACGAAAGATTAAGTGTAGAGGATATTGGCAAATTTAAGCCACACACCGACACCTATATCTGGGCAGCAAGAAAAATGAAAATTAAACCTGAAGAATGCCTCTTAGTTGCTGCGCATGGATGGGATATCGCAGGTGCATTATGGGCTAATTGGAGAGGCGCATTTATTAGCAGACCTGGTGCACAATTATATCCGTTAGCAGATAAACCAGAAATAGTAGCATCAAATTTAGCTTTAATTACTGAGCAATTAATAGCTTTAAAATAAACACAACACTTAAAACTAAATACTATGACATTACAAAACAAAGTAATTATTGTAACCGGTTCTTCTAGAGGAATTGGAAAAGAAATAGCTGAATTATTGGCAAAAAATGGAGCAAATATAGTTGTAAATCATTCCAATAGCAAAGCAGACGCAGAGGCTACAGTTAAAAGTATAATAGACAATGGTGGTAATGCTATAGCTATAAAAGCAGACGTTAGTAACAAAAAAGATGTCATTAATTTATTTGATCAAACCTTATCACATTATGGCAAAATTGATGTTTTAATTAATAATGCTGGGGTTATGATTTCTAAAAAAATAAAGGACAACAGTCAAGATGATTTTACAAAGCAATTTGATGTAAACGTTAAGGGTGTATTTAATACCTTACAAGAAGCAGATGCTAAATTGGCAGATAATGGTATTATAATAAATGTATCATCAAGCACTGTCAAATTAATGTTTCCAACATATGCATTATATTCTGCTTCCAAAGCAGCAGTTGAACAAATGACTAGAGTTTTTTCAAAAGAAATTGGGCGTGGTATATCTGTAAACGCAATTGCACCTGGAGCTACTGAAACGGATTTATTTTTAAATGGAAAATCTCAAGAGTTTATTGATAAATTAAGCAGCATGAATGCTTTTAATAGATTAGCAAAACCAATTGACATTGCTAAAGTAGTCCTGTTTTTAGCTAGTGACGATTCTAAATGGATATCAGGACAAGTCATTGGTGCTAATGGTGGATTAATATAGCATCATAAATTAAAATACTTGAATCTTATCTTTTAATTTTTGTTAATTTTGCAACATGGTAAAAGACATTCAACTTCGTGTTTCTTTAAAAGAAGAAGAGATTCCTGATATTTTAATTAAAAAATCCGCAGAATGGTTATCCATGTCTAGAGATGACATAACTGGTATTAAAGTATTAAGAAAATCAATTGATGCTAGAAAACCTAAAATAATTTTAAATTACAAAGTATCAGTTTACATTAAAGAGCCTGTTCCAGAAACTTCAGATTATACGTTTAACTATAAAGATGTATCTAAAGCAAAACCAATTCATATTATTGGATTTGGTCCAGCTGGTATGTGGGCAGCTTTGCGCTGTATAGAATTAGGGTTTAAACCAATTGTTTTAGAGCGTGGTGCCAATGTAAAAGACAGACGTCGTGACCTAAAAGCAATTAATCAAGACCATTTTGTAAATGAAGATTCTAATTATTGTTTTGGAGAAGGTGGAGCAGGAACCTATAGTGATGGTAAATTATATACACGAAGCTTAAAGCGAGGTGATGTACGTCGTATTTTTGAAAACCTTGTATATCATGGTGCAACAGATCAAATTTTGGTTGATGCCCATCCACATATTGGGACCAATAAACTTCCTAAAGTGGTTCAAAACATAAGAGAAAACATAATAAAATTTGGTGGCGAAATTCATTTTAACACTCGTGTTACTGATTTTTCAATAAAGAATAACAAAATTGAAGCTATTCAACTTCAAAATGGAGAAGAGTTAATTACAGACAAAGTAATTTTAGCCACAGGACATTCTGCTCGTGATATTTTTCAATTATTACACGATAAAAATATTGCAATCGAAGCAAAATCTTTTGCAATGGGTGTCAGAGCAGAACATCCACAACATATTATAGACAGCATACAATACCACTGTGAAGGACCAAGACCAGAATTATTACCTGCAGCATCCTATAGTTTGGTGCAACAAGTTAACGGTCGTGGTGTTTACAGTTTTTGCATGTGTCCAGGAGGATTTATAGTACCTGCAGCAACAGCCAACGGAGAAGTTGTTGTTAACGGAATGTCACCTTCTAGACGAAATAATAAATTTGCAAATTCTGGAATAGTTGTAGAAATTAATGCAGAACGTGATCTTAAAAAATACGAACAATTTGGAGCTTTAAAAGCTTTAGAATTTCAAAAGGATTTAGAAAAACTAGCCTTTACTTCAGGAGGACGCAGCCAAGTTGCACCAGCACAACGCATGACCGATTTTGTAGAAGGAAAGCTATCTAATACTTTAAATGAAACGTCTTATCAACCAGGTTTAAAAAGTGCACCACTACATAGTTTATTTCCTAAATTAATTGGAGCGTCTTTAAGAAAAGGCTTTAAAGCTTTTGGTGATAAAATGAAAGGTTATTATACTGAAGAAGCTAATATAATTGGTGTAGAATCACGTACCTCATCTCCTGTTAGTATACCAAGAACTGAAAATTTAGCACATCCAGAAATCACAAATTTATTTCCATGTGGTGAAGGTGGTGGATATGCTGGCGGAATTATTAGTGCTGCTATGGATGGTGAGCGTTGTGCAGAAGCTGCAACAGGAAACCTTTAATTTAATTAGACTTTAATTATAGTCATTAATAGCGATACAACCTTAATTACTAAGGTTAAACCTTAAGTAAATCTTAATATCTGACATGCTACATATACAGATATTATTCTTATTTTCGCTACTTAAATAAGAAAGCAATGAAAGCATATATATTTCCAGGTCAAGGTGCCCAATTTACAGGAATGGGTCTTGATTTATACGAAAACTCACCTGAAGCACAACATTTATTTGAAGATGCTAATGCCATATTAGGTTTTAACATTACAGATGTTATGTTTGAAGGTACTGCAGACCAACTAAAAGAAACCAAGGTTACGCAACCTGCTATATTTTTACACTCTGTAATCTTAGCTAAAACTTTAGGTGATAGTTTTAAACCAGAAATGGTTGCAGGACATAGTCTAGGAGAATTCTCGGCATTAGTAGCTGCTGGAGCTTTAAGCTTTGAGGATGGTTTAAAATTAGTATCGCAACGTGCTCAAGCTATGCAAAAAGCATGCGAGTTACAACCAAGTACTATGGCTGCTGTTTTAGGTCTTGAGGATAAAGTTGTAGAAGATGTTTGCGCGCAAATAGATGGTGTTGTTGTTGCAGCAAACTATAATTGTCCTGGACAATTAGTAATCTCTGGAGAAGTTAGTGCTGTAGAACGTGCTTGCGAAGCGTTAAAAGAAGCTGGTGCAAAACGTGCTTTAATGCTACCTGTTGGTGGCGCATTCCATTCTCCAATGATGGAACCTGCAAGAGAAGAATTAGCTGCTGCTATTGAAAATACAACATTTAGCAAACCAAATTGTCCTATTTACCAAAATGTAACTGCAACAGCAATTACAGATGAAAACGAAATAAAAGCAAATTTAATATCTCAATTAACTGCTCCAGTACGTTGGACACAATCTGTACAACAAATGATTAAAGATGGTGCTACTTTATTTACTGAAGTAGGTCCAGGAAAAGTACTTCAAGGGTTAGTTAAAAAAATAGATAGAGAAGCGCAAACCGAATCTGCAACTTTAGAAACTAAAACGGATGAGTAGTAGAAACATACTAATACTTGGTTTAATTGTTTTTAATATTATTTTAGATCAAGTCTCTAAATTTATTGTTAGAGCTGATGTTATTGCTGGATCTGAAACTGAAATTTTTGGACAATATTTTACACTTCATAATGTAGAAAATAAAGGTGCCTTTTTAGGTATGGGAAGTGACTTTAGTCCTACCCTTAGAATTGCTTTATTGTTAATCCTACCAATTATTGTTTTAGCATTGGTGTTAAGACACATTATTAAAGATAAAACAATTAATACAATGACCTTAGTCGGGTTTTGCTGCATTATTGGTGGTGGAATAGCTAATGTTTATGACCGAGTTGTTTATGGGTCTGTTACCGATTTTTTACATATCGATTTAGGAGGCGTATTTAGAACTGGTATATTTAATCTGGCAGATGTCTCTGTTATGGTTGGTATGGGTTGCTTAATTGTAGGCAGTTTTAAAAATAAAAAAGTATAAAAAAAAGCCTCGATTTGAATCGAGGCTTTTTTATTTATCTTGCTAAATTACAATCTCTGCAATCTTTTACTTCTCCGTAATACGTTTCACGATATTTATGAAGCGTTTTAACTGGTATGCCTAGCACTTGTTTTTTAATATAAGTTACTTTGGCATTTAGTCGTCCCATTTTAGGAGCAAATCTGTTTTCTTGTCTTGTCCGACGTTTTACTGTAATCAATTTCATTATTTTGTCATTTGCATTAGCGTACAAAGTAAAACAGAATAATTACCAACTACGAATTTAAATAACTAAAATATTGTTAATCAGAATATTAATATGAAATCTCTAAAAATAAGACGCAAAAATTAAGAGATTATCAGTCAATATACTATCTAATTTAGGATTTGTTAATCCTTTTTTAAGGTCTTTTGCCAATTCCAAGCGGATAAAATAGCATCCTCTAAATCATATTCTGCCTGCCAACCTAAAATTTTATTTGCTTTAGATGTGTCTGCGTATGCAGTTACTACATCTCCTAGTCGTCTGTCTACTATATTATAATTTAGCTTTATATTAGATACTTTTTCAAAAGTTTTAATCACATCTAGCACTGTACTCCCTTGTCCTGTACCAATATTAAACACTTCAAAATTGGATTGGTTTTCATTATTTAATAATCTTTGTAAAGCAACAACGTGTGCTTTAGCTGTATCAACAACATGTATATAATCTCTAACACAGGTTCCGTCTTTTGTTGGATAGTCATTACCAAACACGGATAACTGATCACGTTTACCTATTGCTGTTTGTGTAATGTATGGTATTAGATTTTGAGGGACACCAATGGGCAACTCTCCTATTTTTGCAGACTTATGCGCTCCAATGGGATTAAAATATCGTAATGCTATACTTTGTAAATTAGGATATACTTGACAAGCATCCTTTATAATTTCTTCTCCAATTTGTTTAGTATTACCGTAAGGTGATTGGGCTTCTTTTATTGGTGCTGTTTCAGATATTGGCATACTATCTGCCTGACCATAAACGGTACATGAGGAACTAAAAATAAAGTTAGACACTTTTAATTTTGTTAACTCTTGTAATACATACACTAAAGTGTTTACGTTGTTCTCATAATACATTAATGGATTAACCACACTCTCTCCTACTGCTTTACTTGCAGCAAAATGAATAACGCCTTGTATGTCTTGATGCGTTTTAAAAAAGGCTTGTACTGCTACCTTACTTTTTAAATCAAGTTTTTCAAAAATTGGTGGTTGTCCTGTAATAGATACAATACCTTCTAACACCTCTAGTGAGGCATTAGAGAGATTATCTATAATTACGACTTGATATCCACTATTTTGAAGCTGAACAACTGTGTGCGACCCTATAAAGCCTAAACCTCCTGTAACTAGTATCTTCATTTGCTTATGCGTGCGTTAGGGATAGAAACGGTATCCTTTTTTTGCTGCCATATATGGCAAAAAAAGATTTTAGTGGATAGCCCGACCCTTGTGGTAACGTCCTAATTGTTTGCTATAAAATCTTTAATAGTTTTTGTTATAAAATCTATTTGATCATCTTCCAACTCGGTATGCATTGGCAATGAAATCACTTCTTTTATTAATTGATTGGTAACTTTAAAATCGGCCTCGTTATACCTTTTATCGCGATATGCTTTTTGCGCGTGCAATGGTATTGGGTAATATACACCACATGGGATTCCGTTATCGTTTAGATGCTTTACCAAAGCGTCTCTGTCTACATTTTTAACTTTTAATGTATATTGATGAAACACGTGACAGTTACAGGTATCACAAATACCTTCGCATCCATTTACGGTTTTTGGTGTAATAATGTTTTTTATGTCTTTAAATGCTGCGTTATATTTTCTAGCTGCATTACGTCGTGCATTATTGTAGCTATCTAATTTAGGTAATTTTGCATCTAAGACTGCTGCTTGTATTGAGTCTAAACGCGAGTTTACACCTACTACGTCGTGGTGATAACGCTCATACATTCCGTGATTTACAATCCCTCTAATGGTGTGTGCTAAATCATCATCGTTAGTAAATATTGCTCCTCCATCTCCATAACACCCTAAATTTTTAGATGGAAAAAAAGAGGTTGATGCAACATGACCAATGGTTCCTGATTTTGCTTTAGTACCATCAGAATAGGTATAGTCTGCACCAATACCTTGTGCATTATCCTCTATTATATATAAATTATGCTGTTTTGCTAAATCCATTAATGCTTCCATATTGGCACACTGACCAAATAAGTGGACAGGTACAATCGCTTTGGTTTTTGGCGTAATGGCTTTTTTAACAGCGTCTATATCTATATTAAAAGTTTCTGGATCTACATCTACTAAAACTGGAGTTAGCTTTAATAAAGCTATTACCTCAACGGTTGCTGCAAAGGTAAAGTCTGCAGTTATAACTTCATCACCTTGCTCTAAACCTAATCCCATCATTGCTATTTGTAACGCATCTGTCCCGTTTGCACAAGGAATGACATGTTTTACACCTAAGTAGTTTTCTAAGTTTTTTTGAAACTCGTGTACTTTAGGTCCATTAACAAAAGTTGTATTGTCAATTATTTCCTGAATTGAAGAATCTACAACATCCTTTATAGCTGCGTATTGACCTTTAAGATCAACCATTTGTATTTTTTTCATGTCTGTATATATGGTAAACTAGCTTAAGAAGCTTAGCTTTACTTTTAATTTATAATTATCGAATTTACAAAAATACCAAACGCTAAGCAATGAATTGTTTATTTTAGCAAAAATAGATACGTGAATTTACTTTATAATATAGCAATACAACTTACTTCTGTTGTTTTAAAACTTTTAAGTTTGTTTAATAATAAACTTAAATTAGGGGTTAATGGTCGTGCGACAACTTTTACTAAACTAAATCAATTATTACGCAAGAAGTCAAAAACATTATGGTTTCATTGTGCGTCTTTAGGCGAATATGAGCAAGGTTTACCCATCTTTACAGAATTAAGAAAAGATTATCCAAATCATAAAATTATACTCTCTTTTTTTTCACCATCAGGTTACGAAATAAGAAAAAACGCTCCCTTTGCGGACATTGTAGTTTACTTACCGTTAGACACAAAACAGAATGCCAAGCGTTTTATTAGTCTTGTTAATCCTGAATTAACCGTATTTGTTAAGTATGAAATATGGCCTAATTATTTAAATGAATTAAAAAATAAAAACCTTAAAGCCATATTAATTTCCGCTGTATTTAGAAAAGATCAATCTTTTTTTAAATGGTATGGCAGTCAAACTAGAGAGGCTTTATTTGCTTTTGAACACATATTTACTCAAAATGAAACCTCTAAGAAACTTTTAGAATCTATAAATTATAAAAATGTAACCATCTCTGGTGACACACGATTTGATCGTGTATCAAACCAATTAAACATAGATAATAATTTAGAGTTTATTAACGCGTTTAAAAACAATAAACTATGTATCGTTATTGGAAGCTCATGGCCAGAAGACGAGTCGTTAATAATTGAATTTATTAATAACTATAGTGGTACACCTGTTAAATTTATAATTGCTCCGCATAATATTAAGCCTAAACAAATAGAGAATATCCAGTCAGGCTTAATTAAGCCTACTGTTTTATTTTCCAAAAAAGAAAAACAGGATTTAAAACAATATGACGTTTTTGTTTTAGACACCATTGGTTTGCTAAGCAAAACATATAGCTATGCAGATATAGCTTATGTAGGTGGTGCAATGGGCAACACTGGATTACATAATATACTAGAACCTGCAGTATTTGGAATCCCTATAATTATTGGAAAAAACTATCAAAAATTTCCAGAAGCGTTTGATATGATTAAAAATAAAGGCGTCCAATCAATTTCTAATTTTGCAGAATTAAGCACTGTATTAAATAGTTTAATAAGCGATACAGATTTAAGATTAACTACCGGTAAACAAAACGAAGATTTTATTAAAAAAAATATAGGAGCTATAATCCAAATCATGCAGTATATACGTAAATAAAGTACTATGTACCAAAACCGTAATTCTTTATTTACTAATTTAAGTATTATGTTTGATAACATATTAAACACAAAAAACAATAACTAATGAAAAAATTACTATTAAGTGCTGTTCTTGTATCAGCAATAACTTTTACATCTTGTAGAGAAGAGGATAAAAATAACGCAGAACAAGCAGGGGACGCTATTGAGAATGCTGCTGAAGAGACTGGTGAAGCTGTTGAAGATGGATTTGAAGCTACAGGAAAAGCAATAGATAACGCTGTAAATGAAACTAAGGAAGCAGGAGAATCTGTTAAAGATGCTGTTAATGAGGTATCTGATGACTTGAAAAAAGATTAATTCTTTTTTTTAAATACTTACTAAATTTAAAAAACCTTATCAATTGATAAGGTTTTTTTGTTTTAAACGGACTTTGTTTCAACTTTTATAAATGAAAAAACCTCTTGAAAATCATAAGATTAACAAGAGGTCTAGTACTCGGGACGGGACTTGAACCCGTACGTCCTAATGGACATTGGATTTTAAGTCCAACGTGTCTACCAATTCCACCACCCGAGCGAAGGAATATTTTAAGGAAAATTCTCAGAGCGAAAGACGGGATTTGAACCCGCGACCCCCACCTTGGCAAGGTGATGCTCTACCCCTGAGCTACTTTCGCAGTCTTTAAATGAACGTGCAATATCGTATTGCGGTTGCAAATTTAGTACTTTTATACAAAGTACAAAGCTTTTTTTAAAAAAAAATTAAAAAAATTTATACTTGCTTCTTTTTCACCAACATACGTTTGATCTCATTTAGCTTCATTAAAGCTTCAACAGGTGTTAAGGTGTCAATATCGATATGTAAGATCTCTTCTTTTATATTTTCAAGCAATGGATCGTCCAAATTAAAGAAGCTTAATTGCATTTCATCTTGCATCGATTTTACTTTATCTGTCAATTCTTCGCTTGAATGACTTTTTTCTAGTTTTTTCAAGATCTGATTAGCGCGTCTTAGCACTTGTTGTGGCATTCCAGCCATTTTTGCTACGTGTATACCAAAACTATGTTCGCTACCACCTTGGACAAGCTTACGCAGAAATAGCACATTGTCTTTTAACTCCTTTACAGAGACATTAAAGTTTTTAATACGCTCAAAGGTCTCTGTCATTTCATTTAACTCATGATAGTGGGTTGCAAATAACGTTTTAGGTTTTGCTGGATGCTCGTGTAAATACTCACTAATAGCCCAAGCAATAGAGATTCCGTCATAGGTACTTGTTCCTCTTCCAATTTCATCTAACAAGACTAAACTACGATCTGAGATATTATTTAAGATAGATGCTGTTTCATTCATCTCTACCATAAAAGTAGATTCTCCCATTGATATGTTATCACTTGCACCTACACGTGTAAATATTTTATCGACAACACCTATTCTAGCCTCTTTTGCAGGCACAAAACTACCTATTTGAGCTAATAATACTATTAATGCTGTTTGACGTAAGATTGCTGATTTACCTGACATGTTTGGTCCAGTAATCATTATTATTTGCTGTGCATCTCTATCTAAAAATACATTATTAGTAATATAGGGCTGATCAATTGGCAGTTGTTTTTCAATAACTGGGTGACGACCATCAATAATATCTAAATCATGCGAGTCATCTAATGCTGGATATACATAATTATTATCTGATGCTAATTGTGCAAAACCACATAAACAATCTATTTTGGCTATTAAATACGCATTTTGCTGTACTGGTTTTATATACTGATTCATCCATTGTACCAAGTCTGCAAATAACTTTTGCTCGATTGCCATGATGCGTTCTTCTGCTCCTAGAATTTTGGATTCGTATTCTTTAAGTTCTTCAGTAATATAACGTTCTGCGTTTACCAACGTTTGTTTACGGATCCACTCTTCCGGAACTTTATCTTTATGTGTGTTTCTTACTTCTATATAATATCCAAAAACATTATTAGATGCTATTTTAAGAGATGTAATCCCTGTACGCTCACTTTCGCGTTGTAACATTTTATCTAAATAATCTTTTCCTGAAGTAGACAATGCTCTAAGCTCATCTAATTCGGATGAAAATCCAGCAGCTATGGAGCTTCCTTTTAGGATATTAACTGGTGCTTCTTCGTTTAAAGTTTCTTTAATTTTTTCACGAAGCACATTACAACTTTGCAAATTATCTCCTATAACTTTAAGGGACTCATTATCGCAATTAGATGACAACTCTTTAATAGGTATTATAGCTTCTAAAGAATTTTTAAGTTGAATTACTTCCCGAGGACTAACCTTTTGTGTTGCTATTTTAGATATTAATCGCTCTAAATCGCCTATTAATTTTATATGATGCTGAATCTTGTCCAATACAACACCATCTGTTTTTAAATAAGATACGACTTCGTGACGTTGCTTGATTTGATCTATTTGCTTTAAAGGCAATGCTAGCCAACGTTTAAGCAATCGTCCTCCCATTGGAGAAATGGTTTTATCAATAATATTTAGTAAGGTAACTGCATTATTGTTTGTAGAGTTGTAAAGTTCTAGGTTTCGGATGGTAAAACGGTCCATCCATACATAGTCATCCTCTGCTATACGAGAAATTGAAGAGATATGTTCTAGTTTATTGTGCTGTGTTTCGGCTAAATAATGAAGTATAGAACCTGAAGCTATAATACCTTCATTTAAATTTTCAACTCCAAATCCTTTTAAGGACTTAGTATCAAAATGTTTTAACAACGTCTCATTTGCATAATCTGATTGATAGACCCAATCTTCAAGATTAAACGTGTGAAAATCTGCTCCGAAATGATCTGTAAATGTATTACGCTTTGGTTTTGCTACTAAAACTTCACTTGGACTAAAATTTTGAAGTAGCTTATCTATATATTCTTGATTTCCTTGTGAGGTTAAAAACTCTCCTGTTGAAATATCCAAAAACGAAATCCCAATGTTAACCTTACCAAAGTAAACTGAACATAAAAAGTTATTTGTTTTGGATTGTAACACCTCATCATTTAATGCAACTCCTGGCGTTACTAATTCTGTAACACCACGCTTAACGATATTTTTGGTTTGCTTAGGGTCCTCTAATTGGTCACAAATAGCTACACGCTCTCCTGATTTTACTAATTTAGGCAAATAGGTATTTATAGAGTGATGCGGAAAACCTGCCAGCTCTGTCTCGCTATCACTTCCTGCGCCTCGTTTAGTTAAAGTAATACCTAAAATACCTGCTGCCTTTATAGCATCTTCGCCAAAGGTTTCGTAAAAATCCCCAACTCTAAATAATAACATTGCATCAGGATACTTAGCCTTGATTGCATTGTATTGCTTCATTAACGGAGTGACTTTTTTGCTTTTTGTTGCCAAAGGATATACGTTTTTATTAAGTTTGCAATGTAACTAAATATTGATTTTTTAAGAAGTCTATTTAAGTTTAGTTATTGATAATTATTCACAATTATTTTGATGAGAAAACTAAAAAACAGCGAATTAGACCGATTGAGTGTAAACGACTTTAAATCTGCAGAAAAAACACCAATAATTATTGTTTTAGACAACATTAGAAGTTTAAATAATATTGGTAGTGTGTTTAGAACTAGTGATGCTTTTTTAGTTGAAAAAATATACTTATGCGGAATCACTGCAACACCACCACATAAAGACATACACAAAACAGCTCTAGGCAGTACAGATACTGTAGCTTGGGAACATATTGAAAACACTTTAGATTTAGTTGAAAAACTTAAATCTGAAAATGTCACTATTTGTGCTATTGAGCAAGCTGAAAATGCCACTATGTTAGATGACTTTAAAGTCGAAACTAATAAAAAATATGCTTTGGTTTTTGGAAACGAAGTCAAAGGTGTTGCTCAAGATGTAGTCAACGCAAGCGATGTTGTTATTGAAATCCCTCAGTTTGGGACCAAACACTCGCTTAATATTAGTGTAAGTTGTGGTGTTGTGACTTGGGATATTTACTCTAAACTAAAAGCCTTATAAGTTTAAATTTCAATTATTCAACTAGTATATCGTTTAAAAACTTTATTTCGCTAATTAAATCACCATTATCGGAAAACCCTTGTATGGAAAGCAAATAATTTGTTTCTGGACCATTGATTATTTTAAAAACCGATTGCCCTTTGCTATCGGTAACAACTATTGGCTTCCAATCCACCTCTTGCTCTAAATTATCTGAAGTATTAATATATTTGGGAGTATAATACGTTTTTGCTTTATCAAATCCTGATTCAAAAAAATGTTTTCTGAATAATTCCGTTATATTATTTTTATAATTTGCTGTAGTAAACACATGAAAAATGGTGATTTTTGATTCTCTTCTAAAAGCTATATCACTAATATCTTCCATCCTCATTTGCAATGCACTAGGCAAGCTATAAGTATCCATCCCTTTACCATCCACTTTTAAAAATGCCTCCAAACCTCTGGCTACAAGATAAGTTTCCACACCTCTCCAACTAACCAAACTAGCACCTTCCGCTGCTTTTAAATATTCAAATAAAGTTAGATTTTTATTATAATATTGTTCCGGAATCTCCATTGGGTCATAAAACATTATACTGTCTTCGTATTCTCTATATTTTTTCATAAAAGCCCTACTATCTAACCTCATCTTATGCGCTTTACTAGATTTAAGCTTTATTGTATCCAAGTAAGTTGAGTTAGTATATACATAATCCAAAACATTATTTTCGTGCTTTATTTTATAAAAATCATCTACCATTAAAAGCGCTCCATTATTTTTATTGTAATAAAAACTATTTAAACTATTTGTTAGCTTTGGAATGCTATCAAAATACATGTTAAGAGGCTTGACTAATTGTTGACCATTGCGAATAAAACCTATTTTTATTGAATCCCCTTTGTACGCTATTAAATTTTTAAATTGAAAATTAAGTTTATTATTTAAATACGTTTTAGCCACAATTTGATTATCATCCGAAAGTAACACTAAATTATTTGACTTTAACGGACTTACTGTACCTGTTAGACTAAAACCAGATTCAAAATCATAACTATATTTAGGATTGTTATAATCCACAAACGCTTTAGTCGTATACTGCGACCAACCTTGGGTTAATAACAACAAATCAACCTTTCTAGTATTATCTTTAGTGTTTTGATTAAAATATGTTGCTGGATTTTCCACGTAGCCTTTAACATAAGGTGATAACAAATAAGCACTTTGTATTGTCGTATATGGTTTATAATCTGTATCTGCTTTAAGTACTGAAATACTTAAGTTACTTTTTACATTTAAATCGTTTAATTTAAGTTGATATATAATAGAATCTTGAAGAACATTTAATTTTTTAATTTCAATTGCTGAATATTTTTCAGGTTTATCAATAAAAAACTGTCGTTCCAAAATTGGATTATTATTTTCAAAAACAGTAACGGTATTTACGCCATTAAATAAAGACTTTTTATTCAACTCTAAAACTACAGGTAGACTGTCTTGAATTGTTAACTGAACAAAATCAAATATTTTATTTTTTTGATGAAATAATAACGTGTACTTAGGATGATTGGTTTTTACAGTTGCGCGATTAGATTGAAGTTTTACACTAACAATATGTTTATTTGACGTATTAACCATTATTGAAACTCCTTTTTTATTTGCTTCAGGAATCATAACTTTTATAATAGTGTCTTTTATAAAAAACTCGGCTACATAAGATTCTGAAGGTTTATAATTAAACCTTACACGACCCATCCCTAAATGATCCTCATTAAATGTGGTAATTTCTTTTTTATTTGAATCTAAAATGCGTCCACTAAATGTACTGCTTTTACCATTTACCAATGCCTTTAACCCTAATGTATTGTTCACATCCTCTAAAAGGTAACCGCCTTCCGGAAACACCTGAACGTCGTATACTGTATGCTTTAATGTGTTTGTTTTAGGTTTTGGGATATTTCCTTTTATAAAAACCTTAGAAACAAACGTATTAGTCTCTCCAAAGTTTTTCATGTAATTGGTATTGGCTTGGATAAAGTAAAAACCTTCTGGTAAATCTTGATAAAACTGAAATTGTCCAACACCAACACCATTTGTGATTAAGACATTTTTAGTGTCTATAAGCACACCATTATCAGTAAACAAACTTACGTATAACACTGACGTTTGTGCAGAAGGCTTATTATAAGCGTCCGAAACATAGGCTTTAAACCAAATAACATCTTCAGCAGAATAGCTTGTTTTATTAGTATGCACATACACTTTTTCAAAAAGCAATTGGTCTTTTTGCAAGGCTGTAATAACAGAATCGAAAGTATTACTTTGCGCGAATGCAAGTTGCGTAATAAAAACAAATACGAACCTTAGATTATATTTCATTCTAATTGATTGATTGATTGATTGATTGCCAATCAAATTACACAAAATCAACGAAATAAATACTAAAGCGTAGAAAATAAAAATGCAACTAAAAAGAAGAAGCGTTACTTTAACCAAGTGAGGATTAAATAATAGGAACCCAGATTTGCTCTTCAACTTCAGGATTTGAAGGATGATAATCTTCTGGGAGTTTTTCAAAATGCGGTCTATCGTCTAAGCTGTAACCAGACTCAGGCAACCAAGTCGTGTGTATATATTGCCATACCTTAAAAAAACCATCTGGTTTACCCTTATAATTAAACACAGCATACAGTCCTTTTTTTATTATTAACGTAGCCATATTTTGAGGCACAGTATCAAAATTAGATACCTCTACTCCAACCCATTTTTCAAAAGTTGTATTTGGAGTCATTTTAGCATAATCAAAATCGTGATAAACCTGAATAGATAATTTTTGAGTACCACAACGATTTTTGATTTGATCAAGTCTTGGCATAAACTGACGTGCTAAATCACCAGTTCCTTGTGCATTAGTAATAAAGGTCAAGTTATCTTTTAAACCAATTACCAAAATTGCATTGGATGTTATAATTTTAGGCGTCATCATTACATATTTGTTTTAATAACCATAAATAATCTGACCTATGTTTAACAAAATCTTTATCTGAGATGTCAATAATTTTGACATTAAATTCGGTTTGACTTTTCAAAAACTCCAAATAACCTGCATTAATTTTTTCTAGATAATCATCTTCAATTTCGCTTTCATACTTACGACCACGTTTTTTTATATTAGCCTGAAGACGCTCTGTATTTTGATATAAATAGACATACAAATCTGGTTTTGCAATGTCTTTGTACATCAAGTAAAACAGTTTACGATACAGCTTAAACTCGTCTGGTTGCAGTGTGATTTTAGAAAAAATCAAAGATTTAAAAACATCATAATCGCTAACAATAAAATCTTTAAACAAATCTAATTGCCCTAAGTCGTCTGTTATTTGCTGGTAACGATCTGCAAGAAAAGACATTTCTAAAGTAAAGGCGTAACGTTGCGGTTCTTTATAAAATTTTGGCAAAAAAGGGTTATCTGCAAAACGCTCTAACACTAACTTAGCATTAAAATCTGAAGCTATTTGTGTAGACAAACTGGTTTTACCTGCTCCAATATTACCTTCAATAGCAATATAATTATGTTTAGAAAAGTCAAATTGTTTATTTGGGTTTTTCAACCAAATTTTAATTTGTTCTAATTCATTAGTATCCTCACAAATAGCTAACAAATCGTCAACAGATTGTTTTAGTTCTGGATGGATAAAACTGCCTGCAATTAGCTGTAAAGGCTCCAATACAAAACGACGTTTATGAGCTTCGGGATGCGGAATTATTAAATTTTTATCTTCAATAATTTCATCTTCAAAAAATATAATATCTAAATCTATTATCCTTGACTCATACCCTTCTGTTTGCTTTGGAGTACGTCCTAATTTTTTTTCAATTTGCATCAATACACTCAACACCTTTTTAGGTTTAAGCGTTGTTTTTACAGCAATACATGTATTTAAAAAATCATCACCTTCAAACCCAAAGGCTTTACTTTGATACACTTTTGCTATACTTACAATAGTCCCAACTTCTGCAAACACAGCGTCTACAGCGTTTTGTAAGTTTTTAAACTTATCGCCTTTATTACTTCCTAATGCTATGTATACTGTTTTAATCTCCTGCATAATTTCTTCAGCAAAATAACTAAAAGAAATTCACTTAGTGCTTATCTTTATCAAATCTGTTAATAAGTTTTTATGACCTTAAAAGACAAATTGCTTGCTCAAAAAATCTATCTACTTCTAGGTGCGCTTTTTATAACCTCGTTAGTGGTATCTAATCTTATTTTTCAAAAATTTTTTTATTGGTATCCTTTTGACATTGAAATTTTTGGTTCAAAATTATTTGAAGTTTCCGTTGGCATTTTACCTTATCCAATCACCTTTTTAATCACAGATTTAATAAGTGAGATTTACGGTAAAAAACGTGCTAATCAAGTAGTTATTGGCGGAATATTTGCTTCGTTTTTTTCATTATTAATAGTCTTTACCGCTAATGCTGTTTCTGCAACAAGCTGGTCACCTGTTAATGACAGCCTATTTACTACTGTATTTGGCAATACTATGATTGCTGTTTTTGCTAGCATGATGGCTTATTTATTAGCACAATTAGTAGACATCCAGATTTATCATTTTTGGAAACGCATCACTAAAGGCAAGCATTTGTGGCTACGTAATAACTTTTCGACTTTTTTATCGCAGTTTGTTGACACCTTTTCTGTACTGTTTTTATTATGCGCTTTTGGTGAGATTAGTTGGGACCGATTTGCAGGTTTACTAATTAGCGGTTTTATATTTAAAGTTATAATTGCAGTGTTTGACACGCCCTTTTTATACTTAGGTGTTTACTTATTTAAAAAACGCTTTAAACTTAAGCAAAACGAAGAATTACAACTACTTTAACAAATGCTAAACTTTTATTAAATACTTTTGTTTAAACAACTATTTACTTAATCTATACGTAGATAGAAAAAAGATTAAACAACATCATTTAATGAAAAAGAAGCTAAAAATCGCAGGTATATCATTACTAATTCTTGTAGCCTTATTAATTGCAAGTCCTTTTATTTTCCAGAGTCAAATAAAGGATATGGTTAGAAATTATATTAATGAAAGCGTAAATGCCAAAGTCACTTTTGATGATGTAGACTTAAGTTTTATACGAAGCTTTCCGCAGGCTAACGTTACTTTAGACAATTTAACAATAACCAATGTGGCTCCTTTTGAAAACGATACTTTAGCTAAAGTCCAAATCTTATCGTTAGACATGTCTATTAAAGAGCTTTTTAAAAATGCTACCGAAGAGCCTATAATTATCAACTCAATAGCAATTGATAATGCATTTGTAAATTTAAAGACTAATAAAGATGGTGCTGTAAATTGGGATATTACAAAAACATCTGACACACCAACAACAGATAACAATTCAAGTAGTGATGGGTTTGTTTTTGATATAGAAAACTACAGTATATCCAACAGTGCGTTTAATTATTTAGATGAAACTAACAACACTATATTTAAAATTACCAATTTAAATCATTCCGGAAACGGAACCTTCTCTGGTGATGTATCTGAATTAGACACTAAAACAGAAGCCAACGTAACCTTTAGTATGGATGGCACGGAATTTTTAAGCAACAACAGTTTAAAACTAGATGCCTTAATAGATTTAGATTTAACAAATAGCAAATATACTTTTAAAGAAAACAAAGCTTTAATTAATGATTTACCATTAGAGTTTAAAGGCTATGTACAATTAATAGAAGCTGGTCAGGATATTGATATTTCATTTGAAAATCCAGGATCTACGTTTAAAGATTTTTTAGCTGTTATACCAAAAACTTATGCTAAAAACTTAGACAATGTTGATACTAGTGGTAACTTTAAAATAAATGGAATAATTAAAGGTCAGTCTACTGAGACTACCATTCCGACTTTAGATATTAATATACTATCAGACAATGCCTCTTTTAAATTTGCCGAACTACCAAAACGTGTAGAAAACATTAATATAAACGTAGAAATTAAAAATGATAACGGAATCGTAGATGATACTTATGTTAACATTAATACATTAAATTTTAAAATAGACCAAGATCAATTTAAGAGTTCGGCCACTATTAAAAATTTAACCAAAAACATGCTAGTTAATGCTAATTTAGATGGTGTTTTAAACTTAGCTAACTTAACAAAAGCGTATCCAATTGAGTTAGAAAATGAATTAAAAGGAATTTTAAAAGCAAAACTAAATACTAGTTTTGATATGAATGCTATTGAAACTAATGCCTATGAACGCATTAAAAACAACGGAAGCGTTAGTCTATCGGATTTTGTGTTTTCGTCTGCAGATATTGTAAATCCAATTAACATCTCTAAAGCTTCCATAAATTTTAATCCAGGTACTATTACTTTAGATAATTTTATAGCTACAACAGGTCAATCAGACCTAAATGCAACTGGAAGTATTAATAATTTACTTGGCTTTTTATTAAGTGATAAAAAACTAGAAGGAAACTTTAATGTTAAGTCTAATGTTTTTAAAATTAGCGATTTTATGGTTGAAGGAGGCAGTGAAGCTCCTATCAATCAAAGTACAGAACCTGCTACTGCTTTAAAAATTCCAGCATTTTTAGATTGTACAATTATTGCAGATGCAAAAACTGTGTATTATGATAACTTAATATTAAAAGATGTTAAAGGAAGTCTTAAAATCGCAGATGAGACTGCACAATTAAACAATGTAACCTCTAGTATATTTAATGGTAATTTAAGCCTAGAAGGACTAATAGACACCAAAACAGCAAAACCTACTTTTAATATGAATGTTGGTGCAAAAAACTTTGACATCGCACAATCATTTAATGACTTAAATTTATTACAAGCATTAGCTCCAATAACTAAAGCTTTACAAGGAAAACTAAATAGCTCAATTAATCTATCTGGTACATTAGGCGAAGACTTCACACCACTTTTAAACTCGATATCAGGAAACGCTTTAGCAGAGCTGTTAACAACCAAAATAGAACCTAAAAACAAACAATTGTTTTCGTTATTAGAAAGTAAATTAAACTTTTTAGATTTCAGCAAATTAGATTTAAAAGATTTAAAAACAAAACTCTCCTTTAATGATGGTCAGGTTAGCGTTAATCCTTTTGATATAAAATATAAAGATATTAAAATGACTGTTGGTGGATCACACACGTTTAGTAACACGATGAATTATCAAGTTGTATTAGATGTACCAGCAAAATATCTAGGTACAGAAGTCAATAATTTAATAAACAGAATAAACGATGCAGCTGTAAATGATATTAAAATACCTGTAACTGCAACCATTTCTGGAAACACTTTAAAACCACAAGTAACTACAGACTTAACCAGTGGTGTAAAAAACCTAACCTCACAATTAATTGAAATAGAAAAACAAAAACTTATTAATAAAGGTAAAGACAAACTTACTGATGTTGTTGGTAACATATTAGGCGGAAACAAACCTAAAGACAGCACTAATACACAAAGTAATGGTGGTGTTAAGGATGTTTTAGGAAACATACTAAATGGAAATAATACGCCAAAAGACACAACCAAAACTACAAATGACAAGCCTAAAGACCAAGTAAAAGATGCTATAAAAGGCTTGTTTGGCAAAAAGGATAAGTAATAGTATTTTAAAACTTTAACATTTAATAGTCGTTTTTATATGTTTTTTTAATGAATTTTAGTCGTTTGGGCTATTTCCTAAAAAGAAATTGTTAATAATTAGGAAATGTCAAAAATAATGTTAGATTGTAGGTATAACTTTAAAACAATTTGGACTGAATGAGGCAATTAAAAATTACCAAGCAAGTTACCAACCGCGAATCTAAATCACTAGACAAATACTTACAAGACATTAGCAAACTTCCCATGATTACAGCAGAGGAAGAGGTCGAGTTAGCTCAAAAAATTAGAGAAGGCTGTCAAAAATCTTTAGATTTACTTACCACTGCTAACTTACGTTTTGTAGTTTCTGTTGCAAAACAATATCAAAACCAAGGATTAACACTACCAGATTTAATTAATGAAGGTAATGCTGGACTTGTAAAAGCTGCCAAGCGTTTTGATGAAACTAGAGGATTTAAATTTATATCTTATGCTGTTTGGTGGATCAGACAAGCAATTCTTTCTGCTTTAGCAGAACAATCTAGAATTGTAAGATTACCATTAAATAAAATTGGATCTATAAATAAAATTAGAAAAGTAACCTCTCATCTAGAGCAAGTTAATCAAAGACCTCCTAGCGCTTCAGAAATCGCAAAAGAGCTTGACCTAACTATAAGTGATGTAAAGCAATCCATGAAGATTTCTAGTAGACACGTCTCTATGGATGCACCTTTAAAAGAAGGTGAAGATTATAGCTTATATGACTTAGTTAGCTCTAACGACTCTCCAAATCCAGATACACAGTTAATGCGTGAGTCATTAAATACTGAGATTGACAGAGCTTTAGAAACTTTAACACCTAGAGAAAGTGATGTTATTAGACTTAACTTTGGTTTAAGTGATCAACCAGCAATGACGCTAGACGAAATAGGTCGTACTTTTGATTTAACACGTGAGCGTGTAAGACAAATTAGAGAAAAAGGAATCAGACGTTTACGTCAAACTTCTAAGAGTAAGATATTAAAAACCTATTTAGGATAAACTAAATAGACTTTTTTAGATATTAAATAGTAAAAAAATGCAATATTAATTTGAATTATATTTTAATTTAATAGATATTTGCACCAGATTTAAAATTTAGATATGTTAAGAATTGAAATAAAAGAAGGCGAAAATATAGAACGTGCTCTAAAACGTTACAAACGTAAGCACAGAAACGTAAAAGTTATGCAAAACTTAAGAGAGAAGCAATACTTTACTAAGCCATCTGTAAAAAACAGAAGACAAATACAAAAAGCTAGTTATATTCAAGGTCTTAGAGACGCAGAGAATATATAATTAACTACTTTATTTATATAAAAAAACCACGCATTTTTAAATGTCGTGGTTTTTTTGTTGGGTAAAATTAATAATTCCTTTTTATAAGTATTCGTTATCAACGTACTTAAACCCAATATATTATTATGTAAATTATATTAAATCTTAAAATACAACCTTAAAATCACTTTAAAACCCTTACTAGCGCTAATCTGAGATCGGACTCATACCTGTAAGCATCTAAGCTAATTGTTATAATTATTTGTAGTCGCGGATATAAATCCGCGTAAACAAGTAAAACGACCTTGATTATTCCTATTATGGTTAGGTCTCGACAGATTAGATATTTTAACATCCAGGACAACTTATACTTTGTTCATCATTTAGAGGCTTTTTTGGAATGTCATTTAATTTCCAACCATTCTTTTTAGTCCAATATTTTTTTCTTTTTTCAATATTTTTAATTCTTCGTTCTGATTCATGTTTCCAAAATGAATTAGGATGATTTTTAATTAATTTTTCATATTCATTAATTATGGAATCAGGATTATTTTTTCTTTCATCAAGAACGATGTTTTCGTATTGCTTAAATGGATTTATATATAATTTTTTAAGAGAATCTAACTCTGCGTTTAGCTTCTTATTTGAATTTAGAAGTTCATTTAATTCTTTACTTAAAAAATCATCTTCCTTATTCTCCTTTTTACAACTTAAAAAAAGAAACATAATAATAATTGATGTACGTGTTAATGTATTAAAGCTTTTCATTAATCTGAGCAATTTGAATTAAAATAATAAAATGTGTCTAGGGTGCTTAGGATACTTAATCTATATTCTTGGCTTTTGTTAGCCCAAGCAACAGTTGAGTTAGAGTATAATCCAGTTGTCGGATTAAAAGTTCCACTTCCCATTAAACCTGTCCATGCTAAAGCTTCATATATTTCATCTGTTTGAGAACTATCAAACTCCTGTAAAGCTTGTTTAATAATATCTCTGTAATGTTGAGCCATAGCTTCATGTTGAGCGCTTGAAGGATTTTGACCTGCTGGGACATCCCATTTCCACCTTAAATAATAGTCATAAATACCTTCAAAATTATTTCTTAGGCTGATAATAAAATCTCTCCATTCTTCATCTGTATACTCCGAGTAATTAAGGTTTGGTTGATTAGCTGCACTTAATAATTTTCTAAAGATTTCTGCATGAATTATTTCATGAATGAAAGTTCTTGCAATAGATAAATTTGGTCTATTTAAATTATTTTCATTAAACGTAATTGTGATTAAATAGTTTTGGGGAGCACTTGTTTCTGCATTTGTATTACTAGGCAGAGTAGTACTTGAAGTTAATTTTAAATGAGCAACAGACATATCTCCATCAAAATTATTTAAATAATTTGCAAATGTTGGAGCATTACCCATTCCAGTATAAACTGAATAAAGACAATTGTTAGCTTTTAAATCACTGTCTAGAATTAATTCTTCTTCAAAATCAACCTCACCACCATTATATAAAGTATCAAATGCTAATTGTCCAAAATCTAAATCTCCACTATTGTTTAAATACGTTTCTAAATTTGCTTTAATAGTTGATTGTCCAGATTTATTTAACCAACAAATCTCTTGGTCAATTAATGACAAGCTAGCAAATGAAACAGGAACTGTTAAATCGCATGATTCAAGTGCATCACTATCGGGTAAACAATCAACCCTACAAGTTATAGGCGTTGTTGAAGCGCTACCTGTTAAACCACCATGATTATTTGTATTCACGTCAGGTCCAGAACCTGTAGTGTTACCTCCTTGACCATCACACGATACCAACGTAGGCATAAATACATAGCCACCACTTGTTGCCATGCTTGATGTATTCCAAGCCTTACAACCGTCTGGATTTGTGTATTCATTATAAGCACCATCTGAAACAGAATGAAGTCCTCCAGCTGTACAATTACTACCTGGCTGATACACCATGTTGTCTTCGTAACAGTTTCCATTATAGAAATACTTACCAAAAATGTCGTCTGTTAAACCATCATCATTAATTTCGATAAAAGTTACCTTATTTTCAAAATCTACAGACTCTCTAAAATTTATTGCTGCTATTTCTTCCTCCGTAAATTCGTACTGAACAATGTATACTTTAAAACTATCATCCTCTTGCTCAACTAAAAGTAGGTTTTCTAATAAACCATAATCTTGTTGTCTATACATAGGAAAAGTGTAAGTACTATTAGCGCCATTATCTATATGTATTGCATAGTCCGTATTTACAGTGAATTGATTTTCTGCAGTATAAATATACCGACTGCTGGATGAACTATTATTTTTAGTTTTAATGTCTGTTTGAAATTTATCTATTTTATTAATTAAGCGTTTGTCATTTTTAATTTCTGTTTCACTTAATGTAAACATTTTTATTTCCAGATTTGTTTTATTATTTTCAGTGTTTTGTATAAAGACCTCTTCCTTTTCGCAATTAGTAAAGACACAAAAGAGACTTAAAAAAAGTAAAATTGACAAATGGTTTTTTGATTTTTTCATATTGATTTATAATAGGTTACTCAAATCAAAAAAAAAAAAAACTTCTAAACTAATTTATTTTTCAAAAAACGATGCATTTCATCTAAAAAGCCATTTTTTTCAAAATGTTGCTGTGGTTAAAACCTCACTTGGGACTTTTTTGGGTCAAAAGCTTAAAAATTCAACTTCAAAATCACCATCTAACAAATCTTTCATAATAATAGGATTTCCGTTAGAATAAAACTTTAAAGAAGGTTTACTAGATAAGTTATTTAATAAACCGTGTTGTTCTAGAACCGTTTTAGTTTGTCTAGCAACTGCTGCACCAGAATCTATAATTTTTACGTGACTAGGTAGTAATTTTAAAAGTTGAGGGACTAAATAAGGATAATGTGTACACCCTAAAACTAGATAATCAATATTTGCTTGTATCATAGGTTTAAGATACGTTTTAAGCAAATCTGTCATTTGACTAGATACGATATTACCGCTTTCTATTAATTGTACAATACCTTCGCCTTCTTGCTCAATAATTGTAATACCATCACTATACAACAAAGAGGTGTTATGAAACAACTCACTACTTAAAGTTCCTCTAGTTGCCAAAATACCTATGGATTTAGTTTTTGTATTTAAAGCTGCTGGTTTTATAGCAGGTTCTATACCAATAATTGGTGTCTTATATTTTTGTCTAAGGTGTTTAATAGCATTAGTCGTTGCTGTATTACAAGCCACTACAATTAGCTTACTGTTTTGATTAAGCAGATACTCTGTATTTTTCTCAGAAAGCGCTATAATAGCCTCTTTTCCTTTTGGACCATAAGGCGCATTTTTACTATCTGCAAGATAAATTGTATTCTCATTAGGAAGTAATCCATGAATAGCTTTCCAGATGGATGTTCCACCTACTCCAGAATCAAAAATACCAATAGGTTGTTTACTCATAATTATAAATAAAAAAAGCTGTCTAAAGTTAGACAGCTTTTTTTAATTTGAAAGGGATTTTAATTAAAATCCTAATTCTTTTTGAACGTCTTTTAAAAGGTCTTTACCTGCAGCCATAATTACTCCAGATCCTTGAGAAGAATCTAATACGTAATTAAAACCTTGTGCTTTACCAACTTTTAAAATAGCTGCTTTAGCTTTTTCTGTAATTGGCTTTAATAAATCTAATTCCTTTTTTTCTATTTGTTGTTGAGAGTCTGCTTGAAACTGACGGATACTTTGTTGCATTTGTGCTAACTCTTCACCACGTTGTTGGTTTACTTCGTTAGTTTTTGTAGGTGCTTCAGCTTCATATTGCTTAGCTTTAGTTTGGTATTCTTGTACCATTTCTTGGATGTCTGCTTGATATGTTTTACCCATTTTTTCCATTTCAGCTTTAGCTGAAGTCATTTCTGGCATAGACTCTACAAGGACTCCTGTATCAATATGAGCTACTTTGGTTTGAGCATTTGTAAAACTTGTTGCACCAATAAATAATGCTGCTGCAAATAAAAGTGTTTTAATTTGTTTCATTTTTTAAAAAGTATTTGTGTGTTATAATTATTAATAGTTGTCTTAGTTATCCTCGTTGTCTTCGCTCTGGTTTTCGTCTTTAGCTTTATTACGGTCTTCTAAGATTTTCTTCTTTTTAGCTTCTAGCTCTAATTTTCTTGCTGCTCTATCTGCTAGTTTTTGTTGTCTTCTTTCTTCTAAAATCTCTTCTCTTGTTTTAGGAGTTTGATCTTGCTTAGCGCTTTCGTCTTCATTTACATTTTCAGGAGCGTCATTGGTATCACTTTCGGTATTACCATTTCTTTCATTAAGCTTATCCTGTCTTGCTTTTGCACGATCTTCTAATATTTTAGCTCTTCTGTCTGCTGCTGCTTGCTTTTTAGCTTCTCTAGCCTCTAATATTTCTTTTTTTCTTGCTTCTGTCGCAGCTTCTCTTGCTGCTTTTTTATCATCTAATATTTTTTGACGTTCTTCTTGGGCATCATTTATTTCTACTATAACATCTTCGTCTTTAGCTTCTTTTCTTTCTGCCTTATTTTTTGCTTGTGTACGCTTTGATACTCTAGAAATAGTTCTGATAATTTGCTCACTCATATCAAATCGCTCAGCAGAATATAACATGACTACGTCTGCTGATTTATCAAAAACAAAATCATACTTTTTAGCTTTAGCAATATCTTGCACTGCTTGAAAAATTTGATCTTGAACAGGCTGCATTAATTGTCTTTTCTGGATAATTAAATCTCCATTTGGACCAAAACGTTTTTGTTGATAATCTAAAATCTCTTTTTCTTCAAATAATAGATCTTCTTCACGCTCGTCGATCAGCTCTTTAGTTAGTAAGGCTTTTTCGTTATTAAGCGCTTCACGCTTTTGTTTAACATCATTAAGCTTACCTTCTATTTCTGTTTTCCATTTTTGGACTTTGCTTTCTAATTGACTTGTAGCTTCGGTATATTCTGGAATGTTTTCTAAAATATATTCTGTATCAATGTAACCAATCCTAACGCCACGCTGTGCACTAGCAGAAAAACCTGCAGCTAGCATTACCAATACAATAAGAACTTTTATTTTCATTTTGGAATTTGTTTTATTATTTCTTGATTATAAACTCAAAATAACTTGATTCATTGTTAAGTGAATAGTTTTTTTGAGTAAGTATTTTCAAAATAACGAATTTTAATTTTAAAAATTTTAATTCTTTTATCAAATCCTTGTAAGGTTATTAGAAAATATCGTGCCAAAAATATAAAAAACAAAAAAACTATGATTGTTATTTACTGATTTAATTAGGATTATAAGCTATTAATTAAAATTGTTGACCAATTATAAAGTGTGTTTCCCATCCATGTTTAACGGATCCACCAGGTAAAGGATCAAATCCATGACCTAAGTCTATA
This sequence comes from Olleya sp. UBA1516, assembly GCF_002323495.1. Taxonomy (NCBI): domain Bacteria; kingdom Pseudomonadati; phylum Bacteroidota; class Flavobacteriia; order Flavobacteriales; family Flavobacteriaceae; genus Olleya; species Olleya sp. UBA1516. The sequence goes on along the minus strand of NZ_DCQO01000003.1, from coordinate 56,027 downwards.
CCTAATAATCCAAACGCTGGCATAAAGATTCGGACTCCAAATCCTGCAGATCTTTTAAGTGTAAACGGATTGTAGTCTTTAAAATTATCATAAGATGAACCTGCTTCTAAAAACCCTAAGGCATATATTTTAGCAGATTGCTTTAATGTAATTGGGTATCTTAATTCTAATGAGAACTTGTTATAAATTGTACCACCATCTTGAGATGATAATGCTTGGTTAGGATATCCACGTAATGCGACTGCTTCCCTTCCATCTAAACTATAACTACCTAGTCCATCTCCTCCAACAAAGAAACGCTCAAAAGGAATTACACCTCTATCTTGATTATAAGCTCCTAAAAATCCAAATTCAACACTTGGTCTAAGTACTAATTTATCAACTAATCTAGTATACCAATCTCCTTTAAATTTAATTTTATAAAACTCTAACCATTTAAAACGTTCTTGGTCAATTTCGCTAATTCTAGCTGCAGCTTCATTTCTAAGAATAACGTTTGCATTTCCATCATTAACAATTGCTTGGTTCTCTGCTCTTTCTACACTTAAAGCAGTATAATCTACACTACTAAACATAGAGTAAGGTATAGATAGTTTTGCTGTTGCAGTAAAACTTGATCCTCCCATTGGGAAAATAGGATCATTAAATGTATTATTTCTGCTTAGTCCTAATGTATAAGATAAGTTATTAGAGTAACCGTCTCCAAACGTAAATAATCCAGTATTATAGTTTTTTAAATTGTAATGTTGAAAACTTACAGCTTGTGATAATGTGAAAAAATCATCTGGTGTTGATAAACGTTTTGCTAATCCAAAAGTTATACCTGTAATATTAAAACGTTTGTCTTTATCTGCATTTCCAGTAGTTGCATCATATAAAAATTGCTTTGTATGCGATAATGATGTTGAAAACTGTACAGGTTTTTTACCTCCTAACCAAGGCTCAGAGAATGAAAAACTATAGGTTTGAAAAAATCTACTAGCTTGTAGTCTTAATGCTAATTTTTGACCGTCTCCCATTGGGATTGGTTTATAAGCATCTTTTTTGAAAAGGTCTTTAATAGAAAAGTTATTAAAAGATAATCCTAAAGTCCCTATAAAACCTCCTCCACCGTAACCTCCTTGAAGTTCGATTTGACTAGAACCTGATTCTACTAGAGAATATTCCATATCAATCGATCCTTCTTCTGGGTTTGGATTTTTAAAGTTAGGCGTTAACTGTTCTGCATCAAAAAATCCTAATTGACTTAGCTCTCTAATAGTACGTACTACGTTTTCTTTACTATATAATTCACCTGGTCTTGTTCTAATCTCTCTATAAATAACGTGATCGTTAGTCTTTTTGTTACCAACTACAGATACCTTATCAAAATATACAGGTTTACCCTCTGATATTCTAATTTCCATATCAATTACATTACCATCTGCATTAACCTCTACTGGATTAATTGTTGAAAACAAATACCCATTGTTTTGGTATAAGTTCGTTAAATCATCACCATCAGGCTTTGTGTTATCTGCAATTCGTTTTTGAAGTTGTACACCATTATATGTATCTCCTTTTTCAATACGTAGCTTTCTTTTTAAAACCTCATCAGAGTATACTGTATTACCAATAAATGTTACCTCTCCAAAAGTGTACTTTTCTCCTTCTTCTAATTTAATATTTAATGATACTGTTTTATTATCATTAATAATTAACGAGTCAGAAATTATCCTAGCATCTCTGTATCCAACCTCTTTATATCTATCGATTAAGCTAGATAAGTCTTCTTTATAGTCTGCTTCAATAAATTTAGAACGTTTTAAAATTCTAATAGGATTAATTTTTTTGGTGTTTTTCATAGCTTTTCTAAGCTTCTTATCGCTTAAAACACTATTACCTTCAAAATCAATACTTTTTACTTTAACTTTTTGACCTCTATCAATAGCAACCACCATGTTTACAAGAGACTTGGCTATTGAGTCGTTTTTAATTTCGGTAGTTTTTACTTGCACATTGGCATTTAAAAAACCGTCTTTTTTATATTTATTCTCTAAATAATTTTTTGTGGTAGTTACTAAGTTTTCAGTGACTTTAGTACCTTTTTGAAGCTTATTTTCTTTAAGAATAGTTTCGTGTTTACCTTTTTTAACACCAGTAATTTTAACTTCATTAAGTTCTGGAAGGTCTGTTAATCTAATTTCGACAAAAGCACTATCGCCTTCTACTTTAAGCAAGTAAACTTCGATATCATTAAATAGGTTAGATTTCCATAGTTTTTTGATAGCGTCACTAATTTCTTCTCCAGGAATCATTACCTCACTACCTTTTCTTAATCCGGAATAGGTTATAATGGTTTGTTCACTAAAACTAGTGTTCCCTTTTACGGTAATTTCGGCTAGAATTAATTTTTTACCGTCTTCGTAGCTTAAATCTTGTGCTTTAACAGATAAAGCACTAATAAGCGTCAGTGCTAACAAGGTGTAATTTAAAATTGTTTTCAATGGTAATTGTTTAGCTAATTTGTTCACTGGTTTTCCCAAATCGTCGTTCTCTTTTTTGATATTCTATAATAGCTTCACATAAGTGTTGCTTTGTAAAGTCTGGCCAAAGTACTGGTGTAAAGTACAATTCTGCATAAGCTATTTGCCATAACAAAAAGTTACTAATGCGTTGCTCTCCACTTGTTCTAATAAGTAAATCTACATCTGGTAACGTCTGCGTGTAAAGATGTGCATTAAATACCGATTCGTCAATATTTTCTGTAGAAATTATATTATTTTTAACTTTAGTACTTATTTCTTTAACAGCATTTAGCAGCTCTTCTCTAGAGCCATAGCTTAATGCTAAAGTTAAATCCATGTGTGTATTGTCCTTAGTTAAATCCATAACTTCGTGCAACTCCTTATATACTTTTTTTGGTAAAGATTTTAAATTACCAATAGCTTTTAGTTTAATATTATTATCTAAAAGTGTTTTAATTTCTTTTTTTAATGAAGACACTAAAAGCTTCATTAATGTATCAACTTCTAACTTTGGACGATTCCAATTCTCTGTAGAGAAGGCGTACAATGTTAAATGTTTTATACCTAATTCTGCACAAGACTCTACTGTTTGACGTACAGATTTTGTTCCATTTTCATGACCAAAAGCACGCAACATACCTTTTTGTTTTGCCCAACGACCATTACCATCCATAATTATGGCAATGTGCTTTGGTAACTGTTTTTTATTTATTTGGTCTTGTATATTCACTTTAAAATCCGCAGTAACATGGGTTTTTTCCAAAGGTGTAAGTTAACGTTACGCCTGTAAAAGTATACCAATCATTATTATTTAAATTTCCAAAACTTCTGCTTGACAGTTCTCCTGCGTCTGGAACGCTTCCATCTAACTCGTCTGAGAAGGTGTAACGTGCTCCAACTTCAAAAGCTAAGACAAACTCTGGTGTCACAGCTGCTTTAAAACCAATTACCATTGGTATTCCCCAAGCATAGCTTTGTGTGTCCTCAGACTGTGTTTCTCCTAAATTATTGTAATAAAAGTTATCGTGTTGTGCTACACTAAACCCTGTATATAAGTATGGTGTTGCTACAAAGTTACCTTGATGTAAATCAAAATCAAAAAAAGTAAATTCTAAACCAGCAGATAATTCTATAATTTGATTATTAAATTCAAATCCTCTAATTTGTCTACTTGGATCGTCAGAGTCGTTATCTATTCCCTCTAATTCTGTAAAGGTTAAAGAGATCCTATATGAGTGTCTGGGACTTCTGTTCCATTTATAAATAGCACCAATTGCTAATTGGCTAGGTGCAATATAGTCTGTAGCACCAACATCTCCAATAAAATTAGAACCACCCAAATACAACCCAAACTCGTTGATTTGTGCACTACTTAATTGTATGCATAAAAATGTTAAAACTACTACTGTTAACTGCTTCATAAATCTTCAAAGTTTGCAAATATAATAAATAAGATTAGCCTATAACAATTTGATTGAAATAGTTACACTTTTAAACAGATTTAACAACAAATTATTGTTTAGTTTCTATTATCCTCACCCCAAAGTAGCTTTTTACGGAGTGTATCTGGAAAAGTTTCGTTATTTAAAACTATCATTTTAATAGTAAATGGTGCTTTTTTGATTGTGATAGTTGTTTTATTGGACAATGTTGCTATTCTAGAATCTAAGGATACTAAATGTTTTTTTTCGCGTCCATTAACTTTTAAAGTTATAACTGTAGTGTCGTCTATAACTAATGGTCTTGCACTTAAATTATGAGGTGCAATTGGTGTTAACACTAAACTTGCAGCATCAGGTGTTATTACTGGACCACCACAACTTAATGAGTAGCCTGTAGATCCTGTTGGTGTAGAAATTATTAAACCATCACTCCAATATGAGGTTAGATATTCTCCATTTAATTCGGTTTCAACCGTAATCATAGAGGTGGTATTTTTTCTGCTTACAGCAATTTCATTTAAAGCAAAATTGCAAGAATTAATTTCGGAGTTCTCCTCAGAGCTTTCAATAGTTAACAAACTACGCTCCGAAATAGCATATTTTTTATTCAAAATAGCGTGTATAGCGTCTTCAATCTGGTCATATTGTATGGTAGCCAAAAACCCTAATCGACCAGTATTAACACCAACTATTGGTATATTTAAGTCTCTAACTAAGGTTATTGCTCTTAATATGGTACCATCTCCACCAATGCTTACTAAAAAGTCATAGCTAGAGTCTAGTGCAGTAAAAGTTTGATAAACGGTATTTAATTTTGACGATACACCTTTATAAAAGGCATCCTCAATATTAACTTCAATATTGTTATTATTTAAAACATCTAACAATACCTCTAGAGATGCTAGTGGCTTTTTTTTCTGAAATTGGCTAAATATGGCAACTTTCATTATTACATGTTTAGGTATTTATTAAGATAATCAGAGCGCTCTTTTAAACCATCCAAGTAACTATCTTCCTCGTGACCAGATACTATATTATAACTGTAACGTCTAAAAGTTTGCATGATCTCACTTAATCCTACATTACCAATTTTTAGAGTTATTTGAGCAATATCATTTTCTATTTTAGAAATAAAGGCACCATATAATTTACCGTCATTACTTTCTACAATCTGACTAATTTCGCTAAACGAATAATCTGGCAATCCTTTTTCTATGATTAAAACCGCTCCATTTTCTGAGAAAAAAGGGGTTTCATTAAATAATCCAATAATATCATTAAGCTCATAATACCCTAAATATTTATTACTGTTATTTAAAACAGGCATTATATTGGCAGAGTTTTGTGCAAAAGCTTCCAAAACATCCAACCAATTAGTATCCTCTCTAACAAAAAAACCTTCGGTAGCATAAGCACAATCCGAAATAACCTCAACTTTTTGAAAGCAGTGTGCATCATTCTCTGATATGCATCCTAAATACACATCTTCGTCATTTTTAATCGGAATATGAGAATAAGTTAACTGATTAAATAGCAATTGTAAATCACTAACTAATCCCGAATTAAGTAATGGCTTTATATCGTTTATTATGTAATCTGAAAGGTTCATTTTATTAAAACTTTAGTTTTGCAAATTAATTAAAAATTAGCACAAAAAGCCTCTTATACTTTGTATTTTTGTGTTTTAAACTATAGAATAGTATGACAAAATTAAGCGTAAATATCAACAAGATTGCTACTTTAAGAAATTCTCGTGGTGGCGACACACCAAATGTGGTTCAGTTTGCTAAAGATGTACAACGTTTTGGTGCCGAAGGCGTCACTATACATCCAAGACCAGACGAACGTCATATAAGATACCAAGATGCTTACGATTTAAAACCTGTAGTTTATACCGAGTATAATATTGAAGGTAATCCAATCCCAAAATTTATGGATATGGTTTTAGAGTTACAACCAACACAAGTAACCTTAGTACCTGATAGTATTGACACATTAACAAGTAATGCAGGTTGGGACACCATTAAAAACAAAGCTTTTTTAGTTGAAGTTATTACTGAATTTAAGAAAAAAGGCATCAGAACATCCATTTTTGTAGATCCTGATTTAGCACAAATAGAAGGTGCCAAAGCAACAGGAACAGATAGAATTGAATTATATACCGAAGCTTTTGCACATCAATATAGTTTAGGTAATAAAAAAGCCATACTACCTTATACAAAGTGTGCCGAATTAGCCAATAAATTAGGACTTGGTGTTAATGCAGGACATGATTTATCCCTAGATAACATACAATACTTTAAACAAAATATGCCTGGATTACTAGAGGTATCCATAGGTCATGCTTTAGTTTCTGAAAGTTTATATTTAGGAATAGAAAACGTGGTTAACATGTATAAAAATAAACTAAAATAAATCCGTATGCTCTTACACTCAAATATTATTGGAGAAGGAAAACCATTTGTAATACTACATGGCTTTTTAGGCATGAGTGATAATTGGAAAACTTTAGGTAATCAATTTGCTGAGCATTTTCAAGTCCATCTTGTGGACCAACGTAATCATGGTAGAAGTTTTCACGACGACAATTTTTATTATGAAGCTTTAGCTGAAGATTTAAAACATTATTTTGACGCTAACAATATAAAAGATGCCATATTATTAGGACATTCCATGGGCGGAAAAACAGCTATGCTTTTTGCAACACAATATCCAGAACTTGTAAGCAAACTTATAATAGCAGACATATCACCACGTTTTTACCCAATACATCATGATGCTATACTAGAAGGTTTGAATAGCCTAGACTTAAATGTTATAAAAAGCAGAGGTCAAGCCGACAAACAACTAGCAAACTATGTGTCAGATTCTGGTACAAGACAGTTTTTATTAAAAAATCTATATTGGATTGAAAAAGGAAAATTAGCACTAAGGATGAACTTAGATGTTTTAACCGAAAACGTATCCGAAGTTGGAGAAGCATTACCTACACACTCTAAATTTGAAGGAGACACACTATTTTTAAGAGGTGATAAAAGCGAATATATAGGCAATCAAGACCAAGCAATTATTAAAAACCACTTTCCAGAAGCCAATATTATTACCATCAGTAATGCTGGACATTGGCTACATGCAGAAAACCCAGAAGATTTTTATAATGCTGTAACAAATTTTGTAAATTAAGGTCTAATAACTAAAACATAAATTATGAATTTAATTATAAAATTACTACTTAACGCTATAGCAGTATTTGTTCTAGCACATATATTAAACGGAGTTGTGGTAGACAGCTATCTAACTGCAGTAATTGTAGCCATAGTATTATCTGTTTTAAACCTATTAATCAAACCTATACTTGTAATACTAACCTTTCCTATAACCATCTTAACCTTAGGATTATTTTTATTTGTTATCAATGGTTTAATAATACTATTAGCAGACAAATTTATTGATGGCTTTGCTGTATCAAGTATTTGGACAGCCATATTATTTAGTATTCTACTATCAATTTTACAATCCCTATTACAATCCTTTTTTAAATCAGATACTAAAACTAAGTAAAACTTAAAAATAGTCTGTAACACAACATGTTAAAAACTTTGCAATACTATAAAAAAGTAGTACTTTTGCACACCTTTTTAATTAAAAAAAACTAGTGTTAAATGCCCTTTTAGGGCTTTATATCATTTATAAATGAATATTACAAGAGAAAACATTGATGCATTAAATGCTGTAGTAAAAGTAGAAATCGTTAAAGAAGATTATAACGATAAGGTTGAAAAAATCTTAGTAGACTACAGAAAAACAGCTAACATCCCAGGATTTAGAAAAGGTCAAGTACCAATGGGAATGGTAAAAAAACAATACGGTAAAGCAGTATTAGTTGATGAAGTAAACAAATTACTTCAAGATGCATTAAACAAATATTTAACTGAAGAAAAATTAGATGTATTAGGGCAACCATTACCTAAGCAACAAGAAGAAATAAACTGGGAATCTGATTCTTTTTCATTTGAATTTGAATTAGGTCTAGCTCCAGAATTTAGTGTTGATTTAAAAAGCAAAACAGCCATTACACATTACAACATCGTTGCAGATGACAAAATGATTGATGAGCAAGTTGAACGTATCCAAAAACAATACGGTAAAATCACACCTGAAACGGAAGTTACAAAGGATAGCGAAATCACTGGTACTTTTAAAAACGAAGAAAAAGAAATAGATAACACAGTTACTATTACTTTAGATAAGTTTAAAGGAAAAGCAACAGAAAAGAAATTTGTTGGTGCTAAAGTTGGTGATGTAATTACATTAAAAACTAAAGGATTATACGAAGACGATCATGAATTAATGAACGCTTTAAAAATCCAACACGATGATGCTCACGGATTAGATATAGAAGTTACTTTTACTATAACAGAAATAAACAGTCGTGAATTAGCAGATTTAGATCAAGATTTATTTGATAAACTTTTTGGAAAAGACGCAGTTAAATCAGCATCAGAACTTAAAGCTAAAATCAAAGAAGATGCAGAAAAGCAATTTGTACAACAATCTGATCAAAAGTTATTAAACGACGTAACAGAATACTTAGTTGACAACACTAAATTTGATTTACCAGCAGCATTCCTAACAAAATGGATGCAATCTGCAGGTGAAAAAGAAATGGATGAAGCAACAGCTAAGGAAGAATACGAAAAGTCAGAAAAAAGTTTACGTTACCAACTTATCGAAGGTAAATTAATGTCGGACAACGACCTTAAAGTAGACTTTGAAGACGTTAAAACAAATGCCAAAAACATGATTAAAATGCAAATGGCACAGTTTGGACAATTAAATCCTTCTGAAAAAGAATTAGATGACATCGCAGCACGTGTATTAGGAAACCAAGATGAAGTAAGACGTATTTCTGAGCAAGTAGTTAGTCAAAAATTACTGGACCTTTACAAAGAAAAAGCAAACATCAAGACTAAAGAAATGTCTTATGATGCTTTTGTTAAAGAAGTGTATGGTGATAAATAATAAATCTTCCCAAATATTTTTATCAATTTGATAAGAATGTATTAGGAACGGTTTAACAAAATAATCATTATCTTTAGGCGTTGTTTAGCAAGACTAAACAGCGCCTAATTTTTTCAATTAAAATAACATTTAAGCAGACTATGGATTACGGAAAAGAATTCGAAAAATTCGCTATAAAAGATCAAGGTATAAGTAGTACGTATTACAACAAAATTATAAGTAGTATGTATCCTACTAACTTAACGCCAAACATTATTGAAGAGCGTCAAATGAACATTGCTATATTTGATGTGTTTTCGCGTTTAATGATGGATAGAATTATATTTTTAGGAACAGGTATCAATGATCAAGTTGCTAATATAATTCAAGCGCAATTATTATTTTTAGAAAGTACAGATGCTAATAAAGACATCCAAATATACATTAACTCTCCAGGAGGAAGTGTTTATGCAGGATTAGGTATCTACGACACCATGCAATTTATTAAACCAGATGTTGCTACAATTTGTACAGGTATGGCAGCCTCAATGGGAGCAGTATTATTATGTGCAGGAGAAAAAGGTAAACGTAGTGGTTTAACGCACTCTCGCGTAATGATCCACCAACCTTTAGGTGGTGCACAAGGTCAAGCTAGTGATATAGAAATTACTGCGCGTGAAATTTTAATCCTAAAAGAAGAGCTTTACAAGATTATTAGTAAGCATTCTGGACAAGATTATGATAAAGTGTATGAAGACAGTGATAGAGATTACTGGATGAAAGCTGATAAAGCTAAGGAATACGGAATGATTGACGAGATTTTAGCTCGTAACTAAATATTTAAATTAAAGGGTCATGTTAATTATAAGTTTTAAATCAAATTATAACTTATAATTAACCTTTGGCTTTTAAACAAAAAAAATGGCAAAGGAAGAATTAGAATGTTCGTTTTGTGGTAGGAAAAAGCCAGAAACCAATTTATTAATTGCTGGTTTAGATGCACACATCTGTGATAGATGTATTGAGCAAGCACATGGTATTGTTGTTGAAGAATCTAAAGAAGAAGACACTAAAGATCTTTCAGCAGAATTAATGCTGAAGAAACCGCAAAAAATAAACAGCTTTTTAGATCAGTATATTATTGGTCAAGAATACACCAAAAAAGTAATGTCTGTAGCAGTTTACAACCACTACAAACGTTTATTACAACCGCCAACTAATGATGATATTGAAATTCAAAAATCAAACATTATAATGGTTGGGCAAACAGGTACAGGTAAAACATTAATGGCTAAAACCATTGCAAAAATGTTAAACGTACCTTTAGCCATTGTAGATGCTACTGTGTTAACAGAAGCAGGTTATGTTGG
>NZ_DCQO01000003.1:0-45379 GCF_002323495.1 Olleya sp. UBA1516 | reverse complement strand
GTTGGTGAAGATGTAGAAAGTATTTTAACACGATTATTACAAGCTGCAGATTACAATTTAGATAAAGCACAAAAAGGCATTGTGTTTATAGACGAAATTGATAAAATAGCACGTAAAAGCGATAATCCATCAATAACCAGAGATGTCTCTGGTGAAGGTGTACAACAAGCTTTACTAAAACTTTTAGAAGGTACTGTAGTTAACGTTCCGCCAAAAGGTGGTCGTAAACATCCTGACCAAAAGTTTATTGAAGTAGATACCGAAAATATTTTATTTATTGCTGGTGGTGCTTTTGATGGTATTGAGCGTGTAATCTCAAAACGATTAAACATGCAAGCTGTAGGTTATAGTGCATCTATTAAAGAAGATGTTGTAGACCACAATAATTTATTACAATATATTATCCCTAAGGATTTAAAAGACTTTGGTTTAATACCAGAAATTATTGGACGTTTACCTGTTTTAACTTACATGGATCCACTTGACGGTAAAACGTTAAGAGCTATTTTAACAGAGCCTAAAAACGCCATTATCAAACAATATAAAAAGCTGTTTGAAATGGACGAAATAGAGCTAAGTTTAACCGATGGTGCTTTAGACTTTATTGTTGACAAAGCTATAGAGTATAAACTTGGTGCTCGTGGATTAAGAAGCTTATGCGAAGAAATCCTTACGGACGCCATGTTTGAACTTCCTGGAAGTGATACTAAAAAACTAAATGTAACAAAAGCTTACGCTGAACAAAAACTAAGTAAGACTACTATTAAAAAATTAAAAGCAGTCTCATAAATTATAGTTTACGCAATTTAAAAAAGCCACTTTAATCTAATGATTAAAGTGGCTTTTTATTTATTATTCTACCTGCTGTATTACATCTTCTTCAATAATAACAGTAACTGCTTTTGTCCAATTATTAGTAATTTCACAAATTGTAAGATTGTATTTAATATTTGACTTTATTGGGTTACGACCTATGAAACAGCCCAAACTATTAAATGTTTATGTATTCCTATTTTGTTGAATTACCTATTTTATAAAAAACACCATCTTTTTCTGCCACCTCAATTGCAGTCTTTAAGGTTTGGTCAACACTAGTTAATATTAATAAATAACTATTAAAAGCAGTAATGGACTTATCTCCTTCAACAAGTTTAAATTGATTGCTATATTCTGGATTATAGCCTTGAGATTTTGATTTTAACTTAAACTCAGCTTTTAATTGATTAGGATTAAAAATTTTTAAAGTCCCTTCTTCCATTCTAGCCACTTCTTCTCCAAAAACAACAGTATCTACTGCCTTATTTACATTAGAATTTTCTAGATTTTGATCGGCTTCAGTTTCTGATGAACAAGAAATAAACAAACTAATAAAAAATAAATAGCTGATTTTTTTAAATAATTTCATAATACTTTTAATTTATAATTAATTATATAAACTTAAACTTAAACAAATTTTTTATAATTTTATTTAACACCATGATATTAAAACAAATAAAAAAACCACTTTAGACATATGTTTAAAGTGGTTTTTTCTTGATTAAATTCAATATGACTTCCCTTAAAGCCAGATTAATAGCAAGACTAATATATGTTTTATTTGTTTGATAACCAAATAAATAGACTGTTTTATTTAAACTATGGTAATTATAAAAATAGACATTAGCTAAAAAGAACAGCACATAACGCCAACTATTACCTATGTATTTAAAAGTATTAGCTCGTCCATATATTGACGCGTATTAGATAGTCTTGGGACTTTGTGTTGGCCTCCAAGCTTATTATTTTGCTTTAACCAATCATAAAACAACTGCTCTCTAGCTATGTGTATTTTTGGTTTATTTAATGTCATATTATTATAACGTTTAGCTTCATAGTCTGAGTTTAGACTTTTAAGTGCATTATCAAACAGCTCATTAAAATAATTAATATCCTTTGGAGGCGTTTTAAACTCGATCAACCACTCATGCGCACCTTTTTCTTTACCTTCCATAAATATTGGAGCTGCTGTGTAATCTACAATTTCTGACTTCGTCTTTTTACATACTTTTTTTAAAGCATCTTCAGCGTTTTCAATAATCAACTCTTCGCCAAAAACATTAATATGGTGTTTTGTGCGTCCTGACACTTTTATACGATATGGACTGATAGACACAAACCTTACGGTATCACCTATCATATAACGCCAAAGCCCAGCATTAGTAGTAATTACAACTGCATAGTTTTTATTAAGTTGCACCTCACTTAATGGTATTACTTTTTGGTCTTTAGTCCCAAATGTATCCATTGGGATAAACTCGTAAAAAATACCATAGTCTAACATTAACAATAAATCGCCAGAGTAATTTTGATCTTGGATTGCAAAAAACCCTTCCGATGCATTATAAATTTCGTAATATTTAAAATCTTTTTTAGGTAATATATTTCGGTACTGTTCGATATACGGATTAAAGCTTACACCTCCATGAAAATACACTTCTAGGTTAGGCCAAACGTCAAATAAGCTTGTTTTATCGGTTTTATCTAAAACGTTATTAAGTAAAACTAACATCCAACTTGGTACACCAGCAAGACTGGTCACGTTTTCGTTTATAGTCTCGTTAACTATAGCAGCCATTTTGGTTTCCCAATCACTCATTAAACTAACCTTACTACTTGGCGTGCTACTAAACTCTGCCCAAAAAGGCATATTATCTATTAAAATAGCGCTTAAATCTCCAAATGCAGTTCCGTTTTCTTTGTATAGCTCTTTACTACCTCCTAATCTTAAGCTTTTACCAGTAAATAATTGCGAGTTTTCATTATTATTAAGGTACATGCATAATAGGTCTTTACTTGCTGCATAATGACAATCTTCTAGACTGTCAAAACTAACAGGAATAAACTTACTTTTAGCACTGGTTGTACCGCTAGATTTTGCAAACCATTTAATTGGCTTTGGCCAAAAAATATTATTTACACCTTGTCTTGAGCGTTCAATACTATCCTGTAAATCCTCGTAAGTAGATATAGGTACGCGATCTGCAAATGTTGCATAGTTTTTTATTGAAGCAAATCCGTGTGTTTTACCAACCTCAGTGTCTTTAGCTATGTCTAATAAATTAAACAACAGCTCTTGCTGCACCTCGTTTGGATACTTTAAAAACAACTCTATTTGATGAAAACGCTTCTTTAAAAACCATGAAGCAATAGAATTAACAAGAGGAATTGGCATAGTTATTTGTATCTTTAAGTTTTAAAAATAATACTTTTTTTTATGACCTACCAAGGTGTGTTGACAAAAATGCAAACCGAGTTTTCTAAACCTATAAATTACTATATGGTTTTTAAAAATGACTTTATTAATATTAACCAATTATTAGACAAAACCTTAACGTTTAGTTTTGTAAAATACGAGTGTCTAAATTGCCATTTAGATAAGCCTATTTACCGCCAAGGTTTTTGTAAAAGTTGCTTTTTTGAGATTCCGCAAGCAGCAGATTGGATCATGAAACCCGAGTTAAGTCAAGCCCATTTGGATATTGAAGAGCGCGATTTAGCCTATGAAAAACAAGTACAATTACAACCACACATTGTCTATTTGGCCAATTCTAGCAATGTAAAAGTTGGTGTTACCAGAAAAGGTCAAGTCCCAACACGTTGGATTGATCAAGGTGCACATGAAGCTATTGAGATTGTTGAAGTCCCTAACAGATATCTTGCTGGAATTACAGAGGTTGCTTTAAAGGATTATGTTGGTGATAAAACTAATTGGCGTACCATGCTTAAAAACGATATTAAGGATGAAAATTTAATTGAATGGCGTGATAAGCTAAAACAGTATATACCTGATGAAGCAAAACAATATTTTATTGAAGACAATCAGGAAACTAATATTGAATTTCCGGTATTACAATATCCAACAAAACCTAAGTCTTTAAATTTTACAAAGACACCACATTACACAGGTGTTTTAAAAGGTATCAAAGGACAATATTTAATTTTTGAAGATAATACCGTTTGTAACATTAGAAGTAATGAAGGTTTGGTTGTAAACATTAGTATTACTTAATTTTATAAATAAATTAACGAGTCACACAAAACATATCTCTCTAGTTTTTAGTAAATTGTAAATAAAAAACTATGAAAACGCCTGCAATGTTTTGGGTGGCTATTACCACCTTGTTATTAATTACTGTTACCATTATGGTAGCAATGAATATGTCTTTTAGTTGGGTCTTTTACCTAACTGTTATTGGTCAAGTATTTGTTGCTATTATGGTTTATAAGGTATTAAAAGATCATTATTTTACAGATAAAACATTTGAACATTTTTACGAAGACAAACCTTTTAATTACAGAAAGTAATTATTTTAATTGTTTTACGACTTAGTCTATATGACTACACTAGTATTTGTTTATAATGCCAAATCAGGTTTTAAAAACCTAGCACTTGACATTGCACATAAATTATTTAGCCCTAAAACTTATGCTTGTAATTTATGTGCTTTAACGTTTAATACTTTTACAGAAAATACAATTTGGAAAGATTTTAGAAACAGAACTCCTTTAGAAATTGAATTTTTACATAGTGATGCGTTTGAAGCAAAATTTAAAGCTAAAAATTTTAGTTATCCAATTATATTATCCAAAACCAACAACACGTTACAACCCTTTTTGTCAAGCAAAGCTATTGCGTCCTTAACATCTGTGGAAGAACTAATTCTTACTATTGAGTCCAAGTCTTGCGATAGGTTGCGTTAGCGGTAGTAATGACATCCTTTTTTTGCTGCCATATATGGCAAAAAAAGATATAATGGATGACGCGACCCTTGTGGTAACGCCCAAAAATTACTCTTTAAACCAGCCTGAGTATTTGACGTAATTATCGGCAATACGATTTATTTCGCCATGTATTAACTCTTTGCTAATGTCTTTCACTTTTTTTGCTGGCACACCTGCGTAAATGCTTCCTGATTGGACAATTGTATTTTGGGTTAGGACAGCTCCTGCTGCTACAATGCTGTTACTTTCTACTACGCAATTATCCATTACGATGCTTCCCATACCTATTAACACGTTGTCGTGGATTGTACATCCATGGACTATAGCATTGTGACCAATGGATACATTATTACCTATTATGGTTGGGTATTTTTGATAGGTACAATGCACGACTGCTCCATCTTGGACATTGACTTTGTCTCCTAATTTTATATAATTTACGTCACCACGTAGCACTGCATTAAACCAAATGCTGCATTGTTTGCCTATTTGGACATCGCCTACTATGGTAGCGTTTTCGGCTATGTAACAGTCTGCTGTAATTTGTGGTGCTTTACCGTTTACTGGTTTTATTATTGGCATGTGTTGATTGTTTTTTATATTTTTTGTTAGTTTCTCTAAAACATCCGAACAGAGGTATTGGATTATTTAAAGTAAGATAATAAATCTGATTTTTTTGAAGCAGACACCATAATTTCTTGACCGTTACTAAGTATAACACTTCCTCCTTTTCCTTTAACGTATTTAACGACTTCGCTTACATTAATTAGGTAGCTTTTGTGTACACGAGCAAATCCTGATGGTGTTAATGCGTCTTCAAAATATTTTAGTGTCTTACTGACTACTTTCTTTTTATTGTTGTTTAAATAGATCTCTGTATAATTATCATCTGCTTTACAATACAAAATATCTTTAGTATTTAACACCTCAAAACCGTCTTGCTGTGGTATGGTTATTTTACCTGCTACATTATTAGTTTTAGGTATTAATACTTGGTCTTGTAATGCGTCTTCTTTTAACTTAATTTCGGACACATAGTCAACTGCTTTAATCAGCTCGTCAATATCTATTGGTTTCATTAAATAATAAGATGCGTGTGCATTTAGGGCATCCATTGCGTAGTTATTATATGCGGTTACGAAAATGGTTTCGAAATCACGATCACCAACTTTGTCTAATAAATCAAATGCGTTACCATATGGCATCTCTACATCTAAAAACACTAAGTCTAAATCTAAGGTACGGATTAACTCTAAGGCTTCGTTTATGTTTTCTGCCTCGCCAATTATATTAACTTTTGGACAGTATTTAGTTAAGTAGTTTTTTAATATGGCTCTACTTTGCGCTTCGTCTTCTACTAATATTGCGTTTAGTTTCATTTTTAATCTTTTTTTATTGTCACTACTACTTTTGTCCCTACATCTCCTTCTGTTCCATTATCGTCTATAAACACATCAACTTTGTCTTTATACATTTGGTTTAAAATAGTAACACGTTTTTTAATATTTCCTAATCCTTTAGAGTTATGTTTTTGTTGATTTTGGGTCTTTAAACTTTTAGATTTTTTGCGTCCAATACCATTATCTGCAATTGTTATTGCTATCACTCCTTTTTGTTTTTTGGTTATTGAAATTTCTAACAATCCCATGTCATTTTTATAACGTAGTCCATGCCATACTGCATTTTCTATGTAAGGCTGTAGTAACATAGGCGGAATCTGATAGGCTTCGATATCTATAGTTTTGTCTATATTAATAGTGTATTCAAACTTATCTTTAAACCTAAAATGCTCTAATTTTGTGTATAATTCTATAAGTTCAATTTCTTTTTGAAGCGGAATAAAATCTTCTTCAGAGTTTTCCAAAACTGCACGCATTAATTTAGAAAAATCGGATAGGTATTTGTTTGCAGTCCTCTCGTCATTAGTCGCAATAAAACTGTTGACCGAGTTTAGTGCATTGAAAATAAAATGCGGATTCATTTGGCTACGTAAAGACTTTAAAGCTAATAAATTGTTTGCTAATTTTTGCTGTTTTATATATTTAAACATCAAATAAGCTGTTACTGCCAACAGGAATAAACCACCTATTAATGAGTATATTATTAGCTGTTGACTTTTATTTTTTTCTTCAGATAATTCAACTTGACTTAGCGTTAACTTTCGGTCTGTTTCTAGAGTTGTGATTCGGTTTTGCTTTTCGGCTATACTTTTATTAAATCGTGCTGCTTGCGATATTTCTTGCTCTTTTTTAATGTATAGCTGATCAACGGTTTTTACATACTCGTCAAACATTAATTTAGCTTCGCTAAAATTACCAGACTCGACATACACATCTGTTAGCTTTTTAGTCGCATCTTTTTTTACTATTAAATCTTCTTTTTTATCTGCTTCTTCAATACTTTTTTCTAAGTATGGAATGGCTTCTTTATATTCCTTTTGAAGGAAATACGCATTACCAATTTTATAGTTTTGTTTTTGCTTAGTTATGTTACTCTCGTTAGCTATTATGGAGTCTTTTTCAATAACAGCTATATCTTTAATAATCTCTTTTCTGGTTTTAATTTCTTGATCGTAAGATTGATTAACATTTTGAAAATCTGCAAACTTAATTTTTTGTTCTACCTCTCTTGTTTTATTTTCTTGAGCAGCAAGCGCTACAGAGTTTTCTAGTAAAACTTCGGCTTTAGCCTTTTTACCTTCTGAATTGTAAACCTCTCCTAGTTTAGAATTTAAGTCTGTAACTTTAGGCAAAATTTGATTAGTAGTCGCTACTTTTAATCCTTCTGTATAAGCTTGCGTTGCTTTACTGTTTTGATTGATTTGAGCATACACATCACCTAATCCTTCGTAACGTATTACGTTTTGCCAATTAGACAAATCGCTAGTTTTTAAACTATTATAAACAGCTAAACTCTCCTGGTGGTTTTTGTTTTTAAAATAGGCTTTAGCTAATTTTAAATTAACGTCTGTTGCATTTACATTATTTAAACTTATACGATAGTTTGTTACCGCTAAATCGTATTGTTTCCAATACATATAGACGTCTGCTAAGACCTCAAAAGCTTCGGCATTTTGCTTAACAGATGTGCTTTTTGGAATACTTTCAGTTATAAACTGTATACTTTTTTCTGCTGAAATTTTCTTATAAAAAACAGCTGAATCAATGGTGCTTTTAAATGTATTAGATTTGGTTTTTATCTTTTTAACATAGGCATCCTCGATTAAAGCATGGACTTCTACGGTTATATCGTCATCGGATTTTACGGTGTAATAAATAGTCTCAAAATCCTTGTGACTAATCATAATCTCATCTCCTATTTTTACATTAATTCTAAATTCGCCACTTAGACTAGTACTAGTGTAAGACCCTCCATTAACTTGGATGTTAACATCAACTATTGGATTATAAGTATCCACCTCTCTAACTAACCCTTTTACAGTAAAAGTAGCCTCTTCAGATTTATTTAACTGATGTTGCGCTTGCATGATTTGCTGTGCTGTTAGACACAACAAAATAGTTAGTAGTATGCGTAGGTTTTTCATTTATTAAATTATAGAATATAAACTTACGCACTTTAGCCCATTAAATAAAATGTACTTTTTTCAATTTGATAAGTAAAACAACTAAAATTATAGTCTTAACTCATTTATATACCAAACTGACTCATTTATATTGTTAGTTTACTCAATCTGGCTTTTGTTTTAAATATGTTGCTTATAGGTTTACCAAAAGTAAAACTTAAAGCAATCATGAAATATTCTAAACTATTTGCCCTATTCACTTTACTATCTATTAACATCCAAGCACAACACATGGGAAACCTTAATCAAGGCATTTCCAGACAAAATATTACTAGCGGAAATGCTATTACTTATGGCAACTCACCTAGACAACTTACACCTAATTTAAATCCTAACAGTACTATTATAATTGACGTTAGAGCGTTGCAAAATGTAAAAGCAACTACCTACACTGCTATTTTTAATGTTACTCAAATTGGCGAAACTGCTGAAATTACTAACACCCTTTTAAATGATCGTATTGCAAATATCAAAACAGAGTTATCGTCAATTGGAATTTTAGAAAAGGATATTGCTATTGACGTGATTTCGTTTGTTCCTGTTTATGAGGTAGAGGTCACTAAAAAGCTATTTAGCAAAACGTATACTGAAGTCCCTAAAGGATTTGAACTGCAACAAAACATACACATCCAATTTACTAAGACACAACAATTTGAAAAAATTCTTACTGCTTGTGCTAAAAACGAAATTTATAACTTGGTAAAAGTGGATTATTATATTGAAAACATTGCTGATGTGTACAAAAATCTACAAACTAAACTTTTAAATTTAATTACCGAAAAAAAAGAATATTACAATCTACTAGGTTTTAAATTAGAAAACTATAATGCTGTCATGGCTGATCAAAAATATTGTTACTTCCCTAAAGATTTTTATCAAAATTATCAGGCTTATAACAGCATATCTTTCCAAGCTTTAAAACAGGATAAAGGTGTTACTGAAGTAAAAAAACAAACCTCATATTATTACCAACCTTTGTCTTACGAGAACTACGATATTGTAATTAATCCTTCAATATTAGAGCCTGTTGTACAAATTGGCATGGAAATAAAATTACATTTTACACCTAAACCAGCTGAGCAAAAACAAGACCCTATTGTTAAAACAGAAATCAAACATAAATACTTTGTTATATCACCTGACGGAACCATTGACGTTAAAGAGTTAAATACTAACCATTAATTAAAACCATAAAAAAAAGCCTCATTAAAATGAGGCTTTTTTTATAAATTATATATTGACAATTAGTTAATTGCAGGACAATTACAACTGTATCTTTCTTTACCACAGTTAAAGTTAAACCCTAATGTTAATTGGTGGAATCCACCATTATTAAACACTACAGAGTTTGCTTGGTAGCTATAGTTGTAAGCAAACACAAAGTTGTTTACTTCCACACCTAATATTGGTGTAATATATTGTAATTTTTGGCTGCTAACTCCAGATCCATCTCTAAATTCTGCACCATCTAAAGATCGTCTGTAAGATAATCCTCCCCAAACCTTACCAAAGTCTACGGATTTGTATGCTTTAAGGTTAAGGTCAAAAGATGCTTCCTCAGTAGCATCTCTATACATAAACATAGCAGAAGGCTCAAAACTCCATTCGCTCCCATAGCTTCCAAAGGTATTTCCTACAGATACTAAGTAGGTTCTTAAATTGTCATAGCTTATACCTTGCTCATTAAAATTAATACCATCATTTTTTAATAAGTTTTTTACGGTTGCGTGTGCATAAAAATCATATAAGAAGTAAGAAAAACCAAAGTCTACATTAAAATTAGTAGCAGACTGCTCGATTCCAGCAATAATAGGATCAAATCCATCAGCTAAAAAGCTAGTTTCATCTAACTTATATTGTATAGCTCCAACACTTAAACCAAAAGATAATTGGTTTAGGTCAGTAGTACTTCTAGAAAACATTAAATGGTGTGCGTAAGTAAAATAAGCACCAGTTTGAGAGTGGTATCCATTTTTATCACTATATACAATAGCTCCAATACCAGATTGCGAGTCTCCAATTCTACCATTAACACTAGCAGTAATTAACTTTGGAGCGTCATCATCTCCAAACCACTGCTGTCTTCCTGTAACCCTAAGCTTAGCGCAATTTGCTGCACCAGCCATAGATGGGTGAATCAAGTAGTAATTATCCGTTAAGTAATCTGAGTAGATTGGTAATCCCTCTTGGGCTTTTGAAAATTGAGTGCCAAATAAAGCAACAATTGCTATTAAAAATATGTTTTTTAATCTCATAATCTCTTATTTCGAGGTAGACAGGTCTATAAAAATAGCTACGCTATTGGGTTTATAACTAACTTTTAACTTAAAATCAAAAGTGAGTCTCAAATATATAAATTTACTCTTTATAATTTCAATCCTAAAAGTTAAAGGTTCAAGATAAAAATGTTTTATTAAATAAACTTCAAAAATCGTTAAATTTTATAAAAATCAAATATAATAGATATCTATACTTTTCTTTAGTATTTTTGCAAAAAAAAAGTAACAATGAGTGATTTTAAAGTTTCAATACAAGAAACCTCTAACCCTACCATAATTAAATTCGAATTAAACCAATTTATAACCAAGCACCAAAGCTTTGAATTTAACAACATTGACGAGGCTAAAGACTCTCCTTTAGCACAACAATTATTTTATCTTCCTTTTGTAAAAAAAGTTTACATATCTAGCAATTTTATAGCTATTGAAAGATATAATATTGTAGAATGGAACGATGTTAAGACTGAAGTAGCAGAACAGATTGAATCCTATCTAAATGATGGTGGAATAGCTGTATCAGAAACTGCTGTAACAAAAAAGGTTGCTGTAACCGTTTACACGGAAAGCACGCCAAACCCATCGGTACTAAAATTTGTTTCTAACAAAAAACTAGTAACCTCTTCCTACGAGTTTACCTCAATCGAAACAGCTAAGCCATCACCTATGGCTACAGCGTTATTTCATTTTCCATTTGTTAAAAGCGTCTTTTTTGACGAAAACTATGTGTCAATCACAAAATATGATATCGCAGAATGGAATGACATTTCTTTTGAATTAAGAGAGTTTATAAAAAATTACATAGAGGATGCTAAAGAAATAGTATCACCTAATGCACCAGAAGTTGTAGAAAAATCTGTAGAAAAAGTAGAAGCACACTTTGAAACATTAGATGACACCTCTAAGCAAATTGTAAACATTCTAGAAGAATATATTAAGCCTGCTGTTGCAAGTGATGGAGGGAACATCCAATTTGAATCCTATGATGAAACTACTAAAACCGTAAAAGTAATTTTACAAGGTGCATGTAGTGGTTGTCCATCTTCAACATTTACATTAAAAAACGGAATTGAAAATATGCTTAAAGAGATGTTAGCAGGAAAAGTAGAATCTGTTGTAGCGCTAAATGGTTAATTTCAACCTATAAAACACGCTGTTTAACCCGACTACTATATTGTTAGAAGATTTAAATCATCAATTATTGTATTAAAATTTGTAATTTTAAGAAACAAACAATAATTAAAATTTAAATATTATGGCAGTATTAAAAGTAATCGAAGTATTATCAAACTCTGATAAAAGTTGGGAAGATGCAACTAAAAAAGCAGTAAAAGAAGCATCTAAAACTGTAAAGAACATTCGTTCTGTATATGTACAAGACCAAAGCGCTATTGTAAAAGGTGACGACGTTACAGAATTTAGAGTTAACTTAAAGTTGACATTCGAAGTTAAATAATTGTAAAACAATATTTTAAATTTACTCGGTTTTACTACCGAGTTTTTTTATTCAATAAAATTAATCAACATGGAGACACAAAAATGGATAGATAAAGGTTATGACTTAATTGTTGAGTTTGCACCAAAAATTTTAGCCGCTATTTTAATATGGATTATTGGTAGCTGGATTATTAAAATGCTGATGAAAGGCATTAAAAAAGCTATGACCAAAGCAAATTATGATGATAGCTTAAAAAAGTTCTTACTTAACCTACTCAGCTGGATTTTTAAAATTGTATTAATTCTTGTTGTTCTTGGCACTGTTGGCGTAGAAACCACGTCATTTGCTGCAATTTTAGCTGCTGCTGGTTTGGCTGTTGGTATGGCTTTACAAGGATCTCTCGGGAATTTTGCAGGAGGTGTTTTAATCATGACTTTTAAACCTTTTAAAATTGGAGACCTCATTGAAGCTCAAGGTGAAATTGGAGTTGTAAAAGAGATTGAAATTTTCACTACCAAATTAACAGGACTTTCTAATAGAGAGATTATCATTCCTAATGGTGCACTTTCTAATGGTAATATTATTAATTTCACTACAGAAGGAACAAGACGTGTAGATTTAGTTTTTGGAGTAAGCTATGATGCTGACATAAAGCAAACCAAAGAGGTTTTGATGAATGTGCTAACATCAAATCCTAAAGTATTAAATGAACCTGCACCAACAGTTACCGTATTAGAGTTGGCAGACAGTTCTGTTAATTTTGCTGTAAGACCATGGTGTAAAGCAGAACATTACTGGGATGTTTACTTTGAAGTTACAGAAAACACAAAAGAAGCGTTAGACGCAGCAGGTATAGAAATACCATACCCTCACTCTGTAGAAATACAAAAACAAGGCTAAGCTTTCTTTTTTATAGCAACAAAATCCTTTAAATAATAGGGTTCAAAATAGGCGACATCTTCGATGTCGCTTTTTTTATACTTCAACTCAGACAGCAAACTCATTTCGTTTGCAGAGGGTAATTTACCATCAATAAAAATGGCATTTGGATGATTGATTAGCTGCTTCGTTTTAGCAACACCGTTCCCTACAAAATAGACTTTGTTTTCTTTTAGCAAGTCAGCATAACTATCTTCAGTTAATATTTCTGCTTTAATTTCTCTAATCAACTCATGATTGTGATTAAAAATAGCCGAATACACTTCCATACGACGTGCATCTAGCATTGGTATAATTATACCTTCTTCAACTTTTACTTGGTGTGATAGACTTTCTAAAGTAGAAACCGAAATTAGCGGTTTGTTTAAGGCATAACACAACCCTTTAGCCGAAGACACACCAATACGCAAACCTGTATACGAACCAGGTCCTTTACTCACTGCTACAGCATCAATGTCTAAGGTGTTAATATTTGCAGCTTCAAAGACATCTTTAATAAACACATGCAAGGTTTCTGCATGAGAATACCCAGCACTATTATCTTCCTTTAAAACTAAAGTCTCTCCATCTTTAGACAGAGAGACTGAACAATTTGTTGTGGCTGTTTCTATATTTAGCACTAAGGCCATTAAATACGTTTTAAGTTTTATTCCTCTTTTTTATCTTCAGAGGTTTCTTCTTTTTTGTTCTTTTGCTCAATAAGGTCTCCTGGTTTTAATGTTTTTGAAACCATATTATAAGGACCTGTTATTATCTTATCATCTTTTGACAATCCTGATGTAATTTCGATATTAGAATCATCTTGAATACCTGTTTTTACAACTCTTAGTTTGGCTTTACCGTTATCATCTACAAACACACATTCAAACTTCTCTTCCTCCTTTTGTGTTTCTTCATCTTCAAAATCTTCTTTTATTTCATAAGGTTTTTTGGTAGACGTTGTATCGGTCTTAATAACAATAGCACTAATTGGCACAGCAACAACATCTTTTCTTGTTTTAGTAATAATATCTACTGTAGCTGTCATACCTGGTCTAAACGGCGAATAAGTTTCAGGTTTACCTTCTGTTAAATCTTTATACGATTCTTCTAAGATTCTAACCTTTACTTTAAAATTAGTTACTTGATCAGCTGTTAAGTTTCCTTCTGCAGAATTAGCAATTTCGGTAACAACACCTTTAAACTCTTTCTTTAAATAAGCATCTACCTCAACAATTGTAGAATCTCCAATACTTACCTTAACAATGTCATTTTCGTTAACATCTACCTCAACTTCCATATTATTAAGGTTTGCAACACGCAAAATTTCTGTACCTGCCATTTGTTGCGTCCCAACAACACGCTCACCTTCTTCTACATTTAACATAGAGATTGTACCGCTCATTGGCGCATAGATTGTTGTTCTGTTTAGGTTGTCTTTTGCTTCATTTACTGTTGCTGCTGCACTTTGCACATTATAATATGCAGAATTCTTTCCGGCTACTGCGGTTTCATATGCAGCAATAGATTTGTCCCAATCTGCTTTTGAAATTACACCTTTATCAAAAAGTGCCTTGCTTCTTTCGTAATCTGCTTTGGCTTGTTTAAGATTTGCCTCAGCTTGTTCTAAGCCAGCTCTTACATTTTGGTAGGATGCTTGTGAACGGTTTACAGCAGATTGAATTAAATCTGGATTAACCCTTACTAATAAATCTCCTTTTTTAACTTCTTGACCTTCCTTAAAAGGTAACTCTAAAATTTCGCCAGACACTTCGGATGAAATTTTCACTTCTACTTCTGGTTGAATTTTACCAGTTGCAGAAACGGTCTCTACGATATCTTTTAGAGTAGCTTCTTTTACTATAACTTCCTTGAAGTTTCCTTTTTTACCAAACCATCCCATTGATTTTCCTGCTACAAGGAGTACAAGTAACAAAACAACTACACCAATGATGATTTTTACAGTTTTATTCATAATTAAAATTTTAACTCTATTGCTGGAATACCAAAATATAATTCAAGAACTTTTAATTTGAAAATATAATCGTATTTAGCTCTATTTAATTCTATTCTTGAATTATCATATCGTAATTTTGATTGACTAAAATCAAAAGCATTGGTTAAACCTACATCATATCTTTCTTTCGCATAATTGTAAGCTAATTCTTGAGATTCTAAAGCCAACTGAGCTGCTTCATAAGATTTTAAAGCACCTTTTGCATCAACATATGCTTGGTAAACAGTCGACTCTAAATCTAACTCAGCCTGTTCTAATTGAAATTTTGAGCGTTCTAAACTCACTCTACTTCTTTGAACGCTGCCTTTTGTATTAAAACCATTTAAAATGGGAATGTTTAATTGCAACCCATAACCAATTCCATCATTTTGATATAACTGGTCAACTAATGGATCTGCAGCTACTTCTACAGGGAATGTATTTGGAAATGTTCCCACAACTGATTGTCCAGTAGCTTCAACCGTACCAATTTGCTGA
The DNA here is from genome assembly GCF_002323495.1 of Olleya sp. UBA1516. Taxonomy (NCBI): domain Bacteria; kingdom Pseudomonadati; phylum Bacteroidota; class Flavobacteriia; order Flavobacteriales; family Flavobacteriaceae; genus Olleya; species Olleya sp. UBA1516. Next base: position 29,909 of record NZ_DCQO01000003.1, on the reverse strand, counting down.
GTTACAGTAGGATTGTTTGGATCTATTTGCTGAGTAAAGGATGTTGTATTTGCATATCTGGTGTTATAGCCAAAAAAAGCTGATAAGGTTGGCCAGTTAACTCCTTTTGCTATTTTCAAATCTATTTCTGCTAATTCAACGTTTTGTTCTGCAATTTTAATTTCAGACCTATTTTCCTTGGCAGCTGCAATTATTTCTGAAACATCTTTACCTGCAACACCATCATCAACAATGTTATAACCTTCATCTTCAATATCAAAAGTCTCATAATCTTTAATTAAGAGCAATTGAGCTAGACTTATTAAGGATATTTGCACATTATTTTCTGCATTGATAATTTGCTGTTGTTCACTTGCGTCTGTTGCCTTAATTTCCAATAAATCTCCTCTAGGTAGTGATCCTGCATCTACCAATTCTTGTGTTCTTTCAATTTGTTCTTTAGTAACCTCATTTTGAGATTTTAAAACTTCTAAATTGGCTTTATTTAAGATAACAGTTAAGTATCCGTTTGCAACGAAAAGCGAAATATCATCTTTCATCTTATCCAATCTATACTGACTAGCAAGTCTAGATATGTCAGCTCGCTGAAGCTGTCTAAAATTTCTTAAACCGTCAAATAGAGTATAGCCTACATTAATATTTCCTGAAGCTGATAAAAATGTCGTAGTTTGGGCGTTATTAGTAATTGGGTTAAAACTCAAACCTGTATTTTCCGAAATTCCTACTCCTGCATTTAAACTTGGAATAAAATTACCTTTAGCCGTAAGCTTTTCGACTTCAGAAAGTTCTACATCTAACTCACTTTGTTTAATGGAAATGTTATTTTCTAAGGCATACTGAACACATTCTTTAAGTGTCCACTTTTTATCCTGTGCCTGACCTAGAGCTACAAAAAGAAGTAGTATTACTATGATTGATTTTTTCATCTGTTGTTTATTGATTTTTTGATAGACAGATGGAATTTGCCATTAAATCTTCTAAAATATATTGAAATTTATCTTGACTCATTTCACAATGCCTATATGTCTGTATAAATTATAAAGTGTTACACAAAATGTTAAAATTATTGTTGTGCATACTTTGGAACACCTTGTACTTGATTCCAAACTTTTATCTTATCACTTTTAGTTATTCCGCTTTTCACCTCAACAAAAATACCGTCACTTATACCTAACTCAACCTCTTTTCTTTCGAATTTTTGGTCTCCTACTTCAACCTCTACAAAAGGTGCTTTAGTCTTTTCATCATATTGCACTAAAGCCTCTTTAATAGCTAATACATTTTCGGCTTTGTCTAAAATAATAGAAGCGTTAGCACTTAAACCTGCTCTTATAAATGTAGAATCTACAGTCTTAAGACTACCTTTAATTTCAAATTGAATGGCACCATTTTCTTCTACACCTTTAGGTGCGATGTAATCTAAAACCGCATCAAATTTATCGTCTTCAATAGCACCAACAGTAATTTCTAAAGGTAATCCTTCTTTAATTTTTCCCACTTCGCTTTCATCTACTTTACCTTCAAAAATCATTTTGGTAACATCTGCTAACGAGGCTATTGATGTTCCTTCATTAAAATTATTAGCTTCAATAACTTGATTTCCAGCTTTTACAGGAACATCTAAAACCATTCCTGAAACCGTTGCTCTAACTTGTGTTTGTGCTATATTACCCAAACCAGATGTGGTTCCTGTTTTTATAATATCGTAATTTTGGCGCGCCTGAGTTACATTTATCCTCGCCTGCTCTACTTGTTGTTTAGCTTGCAAATATGTGTTATTTACCTGATCAAAATCATTAGCAGAAATAACACCTTTATCAAATAATGCTTTTTGGCGATCGTAAATTGCTTTTTGCGTTTTAAAATTTATTTCAGCGGTTTGTAAAGATGTTTGATTAGACGAAATACTATTTTTAGCACTTGTTAAATTTGACACGTTAGGTATTACTCTTATCTGAGCTATTAAATCTCCTTGCTTTACGTATTCTCCAGCTTCAACAAAAACCTCATCTACTACACCAGATATATTTGGTTTTATTAATACTTCTTCTTTTGGGACTATACTACCTGTAGCTACAGTTTTAACCACAATGGTTTGTTCAACCGGACTTTCTGAAGTATACGTTATTGGATCTTCTTGATTTTTTTGCCACAAATAAAAAAGTGAAGCTCCAAATACTACTACTATTAAAATTAATACGATGACTGTTGTTGTTCTTTTCATCTCTGATTGATATATAATTTATTTATCGATAAACATCTTTTTATTTTATTCTATTCTAAGGGCATCAACTGGCTTCATTTTAGTTGCTCTATTAGCGGGAATTAACCCTGCCAAAAGACCAGAAACCACCAATATAAATAGTGCCGTAAACACCACCTGCATACCAACACTTGGATTTGCAAAATTTTCTACATCTCCTGCTTGATCTAATATGTAATTTAACACCCATATGACCAGGGCTGCAAAGGATACTCCTAACATTCCAGATAAAATTGTGAGTACTAAACTTTCTTGAAGAATCTGTCCTTTAATCATCCATGGTGTTGCACCTAAAGCACGCCTTACTCCAATCTCTTTTGTTCGCTCTTTAACAACAATAAGCATGATATTATTAATACCAATGATACCAGACATTAAAACTAATGCTCCAACAAAATATCCTACTATTGTTAATATTGAAAATAGACCGCTTATTCTTCCGAATTGCTCGGATAAATCAAAATGACCAATAGCCCTTTCGTCTGTAGGATCTACTTTGTGTCTAAATTTCATTAAATCAAAAACCTGCTGCTTAATTGAAGTTATAGGCACATCATCTACCGCAGTTATAGCCATCCAACCAACATTCTCACCTCTATTAAAAGCCTGAGCAAATGTTGTAAATGGAATATAAATAGTACTGGCATCTTGCTCATCATCTCCTTGGCTATTGCTCATTTTAAATGTACCAACAACCTTAAAATTAACACCGTTTATTTTAATGTATGTACCAAGAACATCTTCATCCTTGTCATACAACCCTTTAACAACACCTGTACCTATGACACAAATTTTTCGCTTTGTTTGAATATCTGAGTAACTTATAAAACGACCTTGAAGAATATCCATAGGTTGTTGTTTTATATACTCAGGATAGTCTCCATAAATTTCAAAAGCACCTGTTTTTGTACCTCTAATGACATTATTTGCACCTCTAAATCCTCCCAATTGGTTTCTAGGTGAGACATATTTAAGATTAGGGATTTCTGATTTTATAGCTTCAACGTCGTCTAACTTGTAATTAAAATAGCGCCCTTTAGGAAGTCCTTTGTAAGGTTTAGAAGTCCCTTGAGTCCACATAAACATAGAGTTTGTTGCGAAATTACCAAAATCAGCAGTTACACCATTTTTTAACCCATTAGTTAAGGCCAAAAGCAATACCAATATTGTAATTCCCCAAAAGACTCCAAATGCAGTTAAAATAGTTCTAAACTTATTTGCATTTAGTGCTTCTAATATTTCGTTCCAACGATCTCTGTTAAACATATTATTCGTCTCTTAATGCAATAATTGGTTTAATTTTTGCAGCTCTATAAGCTGGTATAAAACCAGCAAAAGCTCCTGCAATTACTAATATAAACACGGTTGTTAATGCTATATTGAAATCTACCTGCGGATATTTAATAAAATCGCTATCTATTTGTGGGCCTACCAATTCTAATAAGCCCAACCCAAAAATCAATCCGAATAAGCCAGCGAAAATAGTAACAAAAACCGCCTCTTGTAGAATCATACTTACAATAGACATCGGCAAAGCACCTAAAGCCTTTCTTATACCAATCTCTTTTGTTCGCTCTTTTACAATTATAAGCATGATGTTTCCTACACCAACTATACCTGCTATGATAGTTCCTATACCAACAAACCAAAATACAGCTTGTATGGTTGCTATTAGAGAATATATCTTTTGAGCTTCTTCTAAGGTATTATTTACACGTACCGCACTCTGATCATCAGGTGCAACGGTGTGAAGTTCTTTTATTTGAGCTTCAATACCCTGAGCAATTGCATTTGACTGTGCTACAGCCTCATCAAAATTATTTGCCATTTTTACAGTAAATGACATATTTCTGATATTATCACCAGCATTAAAAACTTGTTGGGCAGTTGTTACTGGTATATAAACCTGACTTTCTTCTCTATCACCACCTGGATCATAAAAAACACCGACAACTTTAAAATTAACTCCAAAAATTTGAATGTTTTTATCAATAGGATCTTCTTCTTTAAATAAATCCTTTTTCATTTTATTTCCGATAACAGCTACTTTCTTTTTATCATCTAAGTCTAATTGACTAACGAAGCGTCCATAACCTATATCTGCATTTTCAATGAACTGATTATCGGGTAAAGTACCTCTAACTCTATAATTTCCAGATTCATTTTTATAGGTAACCGTACCACCCCAAATCATGTAATCCTTACTTCTATATTCAAAATAGTCGTCGTATTTTCTTTCTACAGATTCGAAGCTTGAATTCTTAAGCTGTACATATCTACCAGGATTAAGCCCTTTGTATCCTTTAGTCGTTACCCCTGTCCAAACAGAAATCCTATTAGTTGCATCTTGTTCAAATTGCGATTTTACTCCATTTTCAATTCCTTTACTAAAGCCCAAAAGAATGACCAAAATGAATATTCCTGATGCTACTGAGAGCCCGGTTAAGAATGTACGAAGTTTGTTTTTTCGTAGCGTTTCGAATATTTCTTGCCAACGTTCTAAATCAAACATTTGCTGATGCTCTTACTTGTTCCACTATACTATCGTCTATAATTACACCATCCCTAAGATTAACGATACGTTTTGTCATGTGGGCTATATCATCTTCGTGAGTAACAATGAGGATTGTTTTGCCTTCATCATTAATACCTTGAATAAGCTCCATAACCTCATAAGAGGTTTTTGTATCTAAAGCTCCTGTAGGCTCATCTGCTAGTAACACTTTAGGGTCACTTGCTAACGCTCTAGCTATTGCAACTCTCTGTTTTTGTCCACCAGACAACTCACTCGGCAAATGGTGAGACCATTCTGCTAAACCCACCTTTTCAAGATAGTGCATTGCTTTATCTGTGCGTTCTTTTCGCTTTATACCTTTGTAATAAAGTGGCATAGAAACGTTATCTAAAGCACTCTTATAGTTAATAAGATTAAAGGATTGAAAAATAAATCCTAAAAACTCATTTCTATATTTTGCTGCTATTTTTTCGTTGAGATTTTTGATAGGAACACCGTCTAGAATGTATTGGCCAGAATCTGCTTCGTCTAACATGCCCAAAATATTCAGTAAAGTGGACTTGCCTGACCCTGAAGAACCCATAATTGAGACAAGTTCTCCTTCTTTTACATTAAAATTAATTCCTTTTAAAACATGAAGCGAATTGCTTCCCATGTGGTAAGACTTATGTAAATCTTTAATCTGAATCATAGCTGCTGGTTAACTCGTACAAGTTTAAGAAAATCTAGAAGGTTTTTGTGCCAACAAATTGTTAAGACTTAACTATATACCTTATGGTTTAGACTATAAAAACAAAGAATTGTTACAACTCTTAATCTGTTTTTTTAGACTTTTTAGAATTATTAAACGTCTTATACACAAAAAAGCCTATAACAGCCACTAGAATGTAGGGCACAGCCATTAAAAACATAATACCATCATTAATCCCTTCTGCAGCAGATTGATCATCACCACTTTCTAATACTGCCCTACACATAGCACATTGCGCATTTGTCTTTATAAAAAAGAACAACGAAAACATTAAAAAGACGGCTTTTTGTTTCATTTTTAAATATAATAAGGAGAAATCATAAAATATACCACAACACCTGTTACAGCAACATAAAGCCATAATGGAAACGTAATTTTAGCTATTTTCTTATGACGTTCTATATTATTTGTTATTGCTCTTACATACGTTATCAATACAAACGGAATAATAACAACAGATAGTAAAATGTGCGTTATGAGAATGAAGTAGTAGATGTATTTTATAGCGCCTTCACCTCCAAATTCTGTTGAATCGCTGGTCATATGATATGCTACATACATTACTAAAAACATAACAGATAATGCAATGGCAAATTTCATTAGGTTTTCGTGTAATTTTCTGTTTTTGTTTTTGATTGCAATTACCGCTACAATCAGGACTAATGCTGTTAAACCATTGATACCTGCATAAATGGGAGGAAGCATTGTTAATGGCTCTACATCAAAACCTAGCTCTCGAAGATTAATACCAAAGAGTGCTGCTACAGCAACAGGAATTACTACTGATAATACAACAATCCATTTGTTATATTTCTTTTCTTTTTCTAAATCAACAGTACTCATATTATTCTTTCAATAGTTTAGCAATATCTTCTTTTAAAATTGTTATCTCCTGAGGAATTCCATCATCATCAACTCCCTCAGATTCAGAAATTAAACCGTTATAAAATATCAACGGATTTCCGAAATTATCTCTTCTAGAGCGTATATAACCTTCTTTATCTATTAAAGCAAAATTACCAGAGTGCTCAAAACCTCCTTCAACAGTTTCGTCTTTTGCTGTATATAAATTAAAGCCTTCGTTAGCCAATTTATAAATAGCTTCTTCATTGCCTGTCATTAAATGCCAATTGGGATTTGTTATTCCGTAAGTTTCTGAGTAAGCTTTTAATACTTCAGGAGTATCAACTTCTGGATTTATAGTAAATGAAGCTACACCAAAATCTTTAAAATCTTTAAAGTGGTCTTGTACATTTACCAAGTTACGATTCATTATTGGACAAATTGTTGGGCATGTTGTAAAGAAAAATTCTATAACATACACTTTACCTAAATAATCTTCGTTGGTGATGGTATTTCCATTTTGGTCTGTAAAACTAAACGCTGGAATCTTTTTTGGCTCGTCACCTATTGTTAGATAAGCTAAATCACTTTTTGTTCCTTTTGTATTATTAGAAACATTTTCGCTTCGGCTTTCGTCTCTTGTAATATCGCCATTGGTTATTCTATTTATAATCTTTGGTATAAAAATGATACCAAAAACTAAAATGATAAATGCAATGCCTACGTATGAATAATTGGCTTTTTTACTCATTGTTTTGTTTTAAATCTTTACTTCTTCTTTGGCTAGAATCGTCAAAATTACCCTTACGTTTATCTCGGTATTCTTTAAACAGCACACGCATATCTTCTGCTGCCATTTTGTTTTTTAACTCTGCTACTTCTACACAGTCATAGCTGTATAGGCTATAAATGGGTTTATTCGATTCAATCTCCTTTTCTGTTCTGTCGTCTAGTCTACCTCGTTGGTTTAAATCTCTATCAATTATAAAAACCATACTTGTAGCAAGGTTATCATCTAACTTTACCTCAGGTTTTAAACTATTATATATTCTTTCAATATCGGACTCATCCATATATACCAAGTGCCAAAATCGTAAATCTTCATAAGATCTAATTTCCTTCAGCAGTGCTTCTGCCTCAGGTTTTGCACTATGCGGTAACAACACTGCTACTTGAAACGTTTTGAATCCCTTACTCTTATCATACACCAGCTCTTTAAGGTTGAAAGCCGTTGTGGAATTTTCCATAGGCTTCTTACCTAAAAACGAAAGAATTGTGATATGATCTTTTAGCTGAATGTTATCTTTATTAGCAGGTAACTCTAAAACACCTTCTTTAACTATATCTAAAGGATTATAATTATCCTTAGAAAGCAACATTACAAGTATAAATGCCACAGGCAAAAAGAATAAAATACTTAAAACTATGTTGCGTTTTCTACTGCTTAAATTCATAATGCAAAAATAAAAAAGGCGGTTTAGAAAAACCACCTTTTAATATCATTTAACTCAATATTTTGAGTTTAAAAATCTCTTGTAATTAAAGCATCATCTGCATTATATACACCAAACACATAACCACCTTCTTGAAGTAAGATGAATATTAAATAGCAGATTAAGAAAACAGCAGTCCACACTACCATACGTCTTAGTGCTTTTACTTCATCTCTCATGTGCATGAAGTCCCATGTAATATAATAAGCTTTTACAATGGTTAGAAGGATAAATATTAAGTTTAAAGGCTTAATAAAAACAAGTGGTGATAAAATAATATTACCAATAGTAGCAAAAAAACCACCTTCTAATGGACTAATCCAAGTATGCATTAAAAATTCTGGTTTGTATATACCAAGAATAACTTCTATAGCAGTTACAAATGTTAAGAATGCTAATACACCCCAAATTTTTTGTGTGTTAGATTTAAATTTCCAACGTCCTCTAAATATCTCTAATTTATGTTCGTGTGCCATAATTTATTATCTAATTCTGTTTTAAACTAAGTAGAAGAATGTGAATACAAATACCCAAACTAAATCGACAAAGTGCCAATAAAGACCTACTTTTTCTACCATTTCGTAGCTTCCTCTTCTTTCGTAAGTTCCTAAAACCACATTAAAGAAAATAATGATATTGATTACCACACCTGAAAAAACGTGGAATCCGTGAAAACCTGTAATGAAGAAGAAAAAGTCTGCGAAAAGCGACGTACCATATTCATTTACTTTTAGGTTTGCACCTTTTACTACTAATTTTCCGTTTTCTTTAATTTGCTTAAGAGACTCTTCTCTAGAAAGCACTGTTTTTTCTCCTTTATCATTTATCAACTGCGTTCTTACTAAAATATTTTCATTTGCAGCAAGACCGTTATAAATTTCATTTACCGAGTATGGAGGTAGTGATTCTTCAGTAACAAACCACAAGCCATTTTTACGCTCGTGTTGTGCTCTTGCTCCTGCTTCTACAGCAGCAAACTCATCAATAGAAATTCTTTTGAATTTTTCTTTTCCATCTACAGTTACATACTCACCAAATTGTAGAATATTACCACCATTAGTTTGTACTGCACCATAATCTCCTTGAATGAATGTTGCCCATTCCCAAGCTTGAGACCCAACGAATATTAAACCACCTATTATGGTTAGGAACATGTATAATGTTACCTTGGCTTTATTCATATGATGACCTGCATCTACGGCTAATACCATAGTTACAGAAGACATAATAAGGATGAACGTCATAAAGGCAACGTAAATCATTGGTAATTCTTGTCCGTGTAAGAAAGGAACGTGTGTGAACACCTCATCTGCAATTGGCCATTCTTTGATAAACTTAAATCTAGAAAAGCCATAAGCTGCTAAGAAACCTGAAAATGTTAATGCATCAGAAACGATAAAAAACCACATCATCATCTTACCATAACTTGCTTTTAGAGGTTTATTTCCTCCTTCCCAAGTTTTTCCTTCTGTGCCAGTACTTGCTACTGTAGAATCCATAGAAATTAATTAAATTTTAAGATTGGACAAAAATAATCAAATTATGTCTCTAAAAAAATATAAAAACAAAAACAGCACAAGCCAAAGCAGGTCTATGAAATGCCAGAAATTAGCCGCCAGTTCTAATCCCAACATATTGTTGGCATTGTACTTTTGTTTAAAATGATTATAAATAACAACAACTATACAAATTAAGCCAGCTATAACGTGCAATATATGCACCACAGCAATCAAATAGATATATGACATAGTGATATTACTCGTTGGCCCTGTAAAGTTATATCCTGTTTGTATAATTTGGTTAAATCCTTCTAGCTGACTAAAAATAAAAGCAATTCCTAAAGCCAATGTTACAAACAACCAAACGCTAGTCATCTGTCTGTTTTTTTGTTTTAAAGCCTTTTTTGCTAAAACAAAGGTTAAACTGCTCAACAATATAATGGCAACACTTATGTAAAATGCATTTGGCAAATCATAACTGTTTAACCAATCTTTATCTCTTCGCTGTTTAGAACTTACAATAAAAGCACTTATTAATGCCGAAAATGACATTATTAAAGAACCTATACCAAACCAAAGCATCATTTTTTTTGATCTGGCTGTTTTTTCCTGTAGTGTTCCTTCTGTTAAATCCATCTATCTTAAAAATTTATCTGCTACATATATAATTTGCAACATAGTGATATAAAAAACGCTAGACAGCATTAACTGTTTAGCAGCCTTCACGGTTCGTTGTTTAAAAAGTCTTAGTGCAAAAACCAGCATTACCATTCCTAATAAAAATACCAATACAGCACCAACGATTGATAATTTTAAATCTCCTGTAAATCCAAACACAGGGATTATAGACACCAAAACTGTCCAAACACTATACATAATAATCTGCACTGCTGTACCTTTATCTCTTTTTCCTGTTGGCAACATAAAGAAGCCACCTTTTTCGTAATCATCATACAAAAACCAACCGATAGACCAAAAATGAGGAAATTGCCAAAAGAACTGAATAGCGAATAACGTTCCTGGCTCAATACCAAACTCACCACGAGCCGCTACCCAACCCAACATAAAAGGGATGGCTCCAGGCAACGCACCTACAAAAACAGACAACGGTGTTTTGGTTTTTAAAGGAGTATAGACACTTGTATATAAAAAAATGGAGATTGCTCCCCACATTGCTGTTTTTGGATTGATATTATATAGCGTTATTATACCTAGAATGGTAAAAGTAGTCGCTATTATAAATGCTGTATTAACAGACATACGCCCAGCAGGAATAGGTCTGTTTTTTGTCCTATCCATTAAAGCATCTAGATCGCGCTCAATAATTTGGTTATATGCATTTGATGCACCTACCATAAAGTATCCTCCTAATGCCAAAAGAATAAGCGATGTATAATTTATAGTCTCAGCGCCCAATAAGTAACCCGCAAGCGCAGAAAACACCACACTTATGGATAATCCCATTTTTGTGATTTCCTTAAAATCTGTGATAGCAGAAGTTTTTGATACCGAAGATTTTGTACTACTACTCAATTCTTGATGATTGTCCTATTCTTAGTGAGCGCAAAGATACTTTGAAAAAAGGTTTCCACCAACGCAATAGAAAACTTTAATAAAAGCTAGGTTTTTTTTAAAAATCGTTATACCAATTAAAAAGATCTGTTCGTATCCCTAAGCTAAACCAAAGTGTATTTGAATCTGCGGTTGATGAAGTAATCGCTTCAGGATTAAAATCTCGATAAATAATATTTGCAAATACTTTTAAGTTGGTTTCAGGATTAAGCAGGTAACCCATTTGATGTTCCCACATAAAACTATTGGTTTTATTCCCTTGTCCAATAGTTATACCAGTATCCGAATTACGATCGTTGTAATCTCTATAAATATCGCCACCATATGAAAAGCTATCTTCTTCAATATTAAAATCAAAACCTCTTTGCCCAATGATTAACTTAGTGTCTGCAAACCAACGCTTATAATTATAACGACCTATTAGCACCAACTCTCTAAAATTAGCTCCCCAAAGATGTGCCATGGGTTGATTAAAATGTCCGTAATTTAAAATCTGAGTATTGTGAGAATAGGTATAAGGGCGCACCTGATTATATTCTGCTTGCAATAGTAAATTATCGACCTTAAACGCATTAAAATATTTAGCACCTAACTGAAAGCCGAACTTATTTTTCCAGCTTTTATTTCCACCTGTGACATCACTTAAAGAAAATTCATCTAGAATGAATTGCCCATAGAGATTCACCTTATTATTCCATTTGTATTTTGCACTAAGTCCCAAAATGGCATTTCCTGCACCTTGTCCTGTTTGAAATTCAATAGCTCTAAAGAAAATTATAGGATTTAGATAATTCACATCAAAACCTCTGCCATTTGTATCTGCCCACATTACAGACTCAAACAAACCTATATTAAGTCTCTTTGACACATTCCAACTCAAATAATGATTTGCCATATACTTGGTTAAAAAAGCATCATCAACTACTACTTCTGGTCTTACATCCTTAAGCCACATCCATGTACTTGTGTATTTTATCTTCCAAAAGCTGGTATTCAATTTTAAAAAAGGATAAGGGCTTGCCACATCACTTTGAAATAACGAACGGTAACCATCACCTATAAAATTTTTACCATGACCGAATTGAATGTTTAAAAAATCGGCAGGAGTGTAGGATAAATATGCTTCTGCCACAGGATAATCATACGAATTCTCTTTAAAACGTTTAGCGATACCACGACCAGGAATTACTGCTGGGTCTGGACCAAAGGCTTTTAAACTTTCTGCATAGGTGTTAAAATAGTCTGCAAATCTTCCCTGACTTTCGTATACCGAAGTTGATAAATTTAAACGCTTACCTAATCCTGCTTGAATATAGACACCTCTGGTATTATTCCAAGTGCCATCATCTCCTTCGGTTTCACCTCCTAGCTGTAAATCTACAATTGGGTCTACCGTAAACCAGTAATCTTTACCTTGAACTTGCACCAAATGCTCATTGTATAGCTTTCTACCAAACCAGCTATCTGTTTCTTTTGCTAAACTTTCCTTTTCAGCTTTAATATCATAATATTTTGCAACATCAGCTTGAATAAAGGGCTTTGCTGCGGTATGACTATTAGTACCTATGGCATTCATCTCATCATCAAAACGTGAGTAATAAGAATGTGTGAATGGTATGTTTAACTGGCTACTATATTCTAATCCTTCGTAAGGTTTTAGGCTTTTATTTATGTTATCAAACTCATCTGACAAGGTTGCGTTTAAGCTATCTCTATTTTTTAGATTGACAGTGTTTGAAAGTTCGTCTTCATCTTTTATTATTTCTTCTACAGGCTTTACTAATGGAATAGCAATATTTAAGCTATATTGAACAAAAGTCGCCTTGCCGTTATATGTTGCTGGCTTTATTTGTGGTAAAGCATCAAAAACACGTCTACTTTCTTCCTTTAGCTCATCATAGATGGCATCTACATAAATAACCTTGAATCCTCCTTCTTTATCAACTTCAAACAACACCTGAATATCGCCATTGTAATCTTCTTCAGAAACAATTTCTGGCGTTTTAAAATTATCGTAGATAAAGCTATTTAATGTAAAATTGAAACACGATTTTAATTGATTTACAGCAAGCGAATCACACTCACTAAACACAGGTGGTTTTTCGTAGGTAGAAAGCGTTTGAGCATTACCAAAAAAAGAAACTAACAAAACAGTAACAAGCCAAATATGCTTCATAAAAACAAACCTAATTATTTAGTGCTCGAAAGATACTTATTTTTTTTAGTAACCATAAAACAAAAACCGCTACCAAATAGTAACGGTTATGTTTAATTTATAATTACTTAATATTAATTTTTTACCATAAACTTAATTGGTAAATTATAAATTACACCAACTGGCTTATTTTGCTGATAACCTGGTGTCATACTCGGTATCTTATCAATAACTCGCTTTGCTTCTTTTTCTAAAACTGGGTGAGGTGTTCTAATTTTTACATCTGTAATGTTACCGTTTTTGTCTACAGTAAATTGGGTTTGTATTCTTTGTAAACCAGATATGCCATAATCACTAGCAACATCGGTATTAAACCTTTTACTAACTAACTTGGTTATTTTATCAGACATACATTTTTTTCTATCCTCGTTGGTTTTCTTTTTTTCGCAGCCAGGATAAACAGGCACTACTTCAACTTTTACAAAATCAACAGGTGGAAGATCTATTGGCTCTTCAACAACGTTAATATCACTCGGCTTAACAGGCTCTGTTGTTGGTTTAGGATCATCTGGTGTAAAAATTTCCTGTTCTAAATCTGGTGTGTGGTTCTCTACCTCTTTGTAAGTATCTCTCAGCTCACTGCTTCGCTCTACCTTAGGCTCATTTTTCTCTACAGGTTGCTCTAACCGATAATCTGGTGCTACATCTATAGTCGCAACATCGTTTATTTCTACAGAGTCAATCGTTACCTTTTTTTCTTGAAACTGCATTTCAAACAGTCCATACGTTGCCAACAAACAAAGAATCAACCCTATTTGGAAATATAGGGTTGAGTTTTTTTGTAAATTTGCATCATGCTTGTGTGATTTCTTTGCCTCAGTAGTGCTCTGACCAGCAGTATTGAGATTCTTTTTAGAATTTTTCATAATACGTATTATTTAAAATGTTAATATTATGATAAAGTCACAATAAGCATACCAAAAAGAAAATCCCGTCCAATTAATTTTGAACGGGATTTTTATATTAACAGTTAAGTGTTTATCTACTTAATCATTTACTTGGAATACAATTGGAATTGAGAATGGCATTACAACCGCTTTACCTCTTTGTTTCCCTGGTTTCATTTTAGGTAATTGTGAAAGCACCTTTTGCGCTTCTTTTTCTAAAGAAGGGTGAGGTCCACGTGTTTGAATAGCCGTAATATTTCCATTCTTATCAACCTTAAATCTACAGAAGATTCTTTTCTTACCTGGAGATAAACCTAAGTCTTGGGCTAAATCTGTATTAAATTTTCTCTGAATGAATTTATTTACTTTATCATTCATACATTCTTTCTTAGCTGCATTTCCTTTTTCGTTTTCACATCCTGGAAAAACCGCAACATTTTCAATAACGTGGAAAGGCACCTCAATATCTTCCTCTACTTCTTCTACTACAACTTCTTCTACCTCAGCAACCTCAGTTTCCATTTCGGTTTCAGTAGATTCAATTACTGTTTCTTCTACTTCAACTTCATCTTCTACAACCTCAATAACTTCAGGCGCAGCTGGTGGTGGAGGTGGTGGAGGTGGTGGTGTGACAACTTGCTCCGTTACAATTGCTTCTTCTTCAAACTCATCATCAAGATTAAGTGTATCAGCAACTATATCTTCCTTGTCGTAAGTTTTGTAATTTATTGCCATGTAAGTAACACCAAGCATTAACGCTAATCCAACAGCAAAATACAATGAGCTGTTTCTACTTACATCTGATTTTGGATTCTTTTTAGGTTCCATATTGAAATTTCTTTTATAGAGTTGCTAATTTAATTAAATAATAAGAAAAAAAGCAAAACTTCTTTTTATTTTAACTTTATTATATCTACTCTAGCAGCAATTAACGTGCCAATTATAACCCCAAAACAATTTGCTAGCAAATCGTATGTGTCATAAGTTCTGTTTTCATTAAGTTGATGTTGCAAAACTTCTAACAAAACTCCAAACAAAATAATAATGACAAATACAACCCACAGTTTATGTTCTTTTTGAATTGATTTAGAATACGTTATCCATAAACCTGCTAAACCAGCGTAAGCTATAAAATGATAAATTTTATCATCAAATGATGATCCTAAACTAGGTACACCATTCAAATTTATAAAAGTTACTACAACCAGTGCCAAAGTATAGATAACAGTAGCTGGCAATAGCAATTTTCTAAGCACTTATAAGGGCTTTATAATCTTCAGCAGATAGCAAGTCGTCCACTTGAGACGCATCAGAAAATTTTAATTTAATCATCCAACCTTCACCATAAGGATCTGTATTAACCTTTTCTGGCTCATCTTCTAAGTTTTCGTTGAACTCAATGATTTCACCAGATAATGGTAAAAATAAGTCTGAAACGGTTTTTACAGCCTCAACTGTACCAAACACCTCTTCTGCATCTAGAGTTTCGTCTACAGTTTCAACCTCTACATAAACAATATCACCTAATTCTCCCTGAGCAAAATCTGTAATGCCTACAGTTGCAACATCACCTTCTATTTTTATCCACTCGTGGTCTTTTGTGTATTTTAATTCTGATGGTATATTCATCTTAATTTGTATAATATATTAGTGAAGCAAAAGTAATTTTTTAATTGCTTGTTTTCAAACCAAAATCTCAAAATTAATTTCCGAAGTTATAACGCAGTGTAATACCAGACCTTAACGAGGTTTGTGGGAACGATGTCGATATAGCAAAATCTGAGAATGTATAATCGAAATAAAAGATAGCTGTAAGATTTTTACTAAAGGCATAGTCTGCAGAAAACTTACCGCTCCATATAGTCTGACCTGCTGTTATTTGGTTATTCTCTAAATCTAAATATCTAATAATGGTTTTATTATCTCTTACCGAAATATCTGCTCGCATGTTTAAATCGCTCTTAACAATTTGTTTTGCACCTGCTAAAGCCGATCTAATTCTTAAATCTTTTATACGATAACCCAAGCCTAACGTATATTCTTGCCCTTGAACTTCTGTCAGTAGATTATTATCAAAACTCAATGACAGCAATCTATCTTTTTGAATTTCTGCCAGTACTTTAATAGAGTTTTTCATTTCAAACTCTAAACGAATTAGAGGACTAAATTGCTCTTCTAAGTTGATATTACTGTAGAGCGTTCCATTTTTATAATCACCAGATTGATTTAAAGCATCAGCGGATTGGTCACCATATTCTACACCTCGTTCAGCAGCAACATAATCTAAGTTAGTTCTAAATTGATTGATGGTGTATCTAGACCTATATCCATGTTGTATAGAAAAACGTCTAAAGTTCTTTTTGAACCATGGAATTTTCATTAAGCCCGTATACTTCAATGTCCAATTTGGTATCGGCACATCTCTAAATGCTCTCGTACTTACTTTTTCTGGATCACTGCCTTGGTATGCTGAAAGAAAAGCTGGCAACAATACACGCTGACTATTTTTACCAAAACCTAATGGGTAACCTTCAGCGTCTGTAGCAAAGTTAGTGGTACCATAAAACTCTCTTGCAAGTCGATTAGCAATAATTAATCTATTGGTTCTAAAATCATCAAAAGCATCAGACTGGTTCTCGTCGCTATTACTAAACGCCGTTTTTATTAAGGCTGTAGATATATTAAAATTTCCAAAGGTATTAGGTGTTAAAGATCTATAATCTAAAATACCATCACCTGTACCTACAGGAACTTCGTTTCCGTTAGCATCTAAATAATCTTCTACTCTAAAGTTTTCTGTAAAGTTCTCTGCGTAAGTTCTGTTACCTATTAAATCAATTTTTAAATCGCGCATTGGCTCTACGTTAACCGAGTAATCTAGAGTGGTATTTTTTAAAGATGTAAACTGTTCGTTAAAGTTATCGTAAGTGGTTAACCAACCATTGTTTGCTACCAAACTTCTAATATCATTTTGGCTACCAAAGGTGTAACCCCAAGTTGGCCTTAATGTTCCTATAAATCCTGGTGTTGGTAAATAGCCTGGCAAGTATGTACCATTGTTTTCACTATATCCAAATTGAATACGCTTTACCATCGTAACAATATCTATAAGAGTATTATAAGCTTTCTTACCTGCGCTTAACTTATTAGGATCTCGTTGTTGATTCCCATCATCTAATTTGTTTGCTGTTGCAGTTGGTGTCGCAGTTCTCGATTTTACCTGTGAGTTTCTATTTCTACCTCTCCTATTATTTTTTCTCACTAAACCTATAGACTTGTAAAAAGTCTCCATATTTAGGGTAGAATTGATATTATGAGTATTAGAGTTTTGTATAGAATGCCCTAGGTTATATGTTTGTCCGTCTATTTCTAAACCTTCATTTAAATCCGAACCTTTCTGCCATTGAAACGCACCATTATATGTATAAGTTGCTCTTAAGAAGCTTAAAGCAGGAATCTTATACAAAGGCAACTCATAGTTAACCTGAAGCTGTTGTGTTTGGAAGTTTGGATCTCCAAAATCAAAGAAACCATCCCAAACATCAAGCGTTGGGTCTTGTCTGCCATTAAGCTGGTCATCAACAAAATAATTTCTAACAATATTTGTATTGGCTGCTGTAAAATTAAAACTTAAGGCATCGGTTAAATTATAATTTATAGCATACTGAAAATCGAATGTATAGTTTCTTCTGAATAATTCTTCGATACCAATATTATCACCGCCAAGCTCTACTTCTCTAAACTTTTGTCTACTAAATTGCCTGTTTATATCTGTATTTACCGAAATATTAGATGGTAATAAATTAAGATTAAAATCCTTGAGAATCTTCCAGTATTTTCCTGTAAACAACGAATCATTCTTTTTAAAAGGCTCAACCTTTACAGGATTAAAAGCATAGTTGTAATTAACACCTGCTCTTACATTTTGGTCTAAAGAATTTTCAATTTCAAAATCGCGATGCTCAACCTTATTGTATGAATAATTGAATGTGAAATTCTCTACATCATAAAACCTTTGCTTCTTTTCGCCTGTTCGTTGCTTTCTAACACCAATAAAGTTAATACTCTTTCGCTTGGTATAATTTTCATTTACTTTGAGTATAGAATCTTGATTAGTGGTATTATCTAGTTGCGTCTGTAACTCAATATCTCTGTAATACTCGTCAAACTGTGGTGTAATAATTTCCTCGCTTTGAGAATAGTTAAACGGAATTTGAATTCCCCATTCCTTAGGTAATAATTGCCCAAGCTGAACATTTGTAACTACATCGTATTGCTTTACATCTTCTCTACTTCGCTCGTTTGGAGATTGCTCTATGCCACCAAAGCCTATTGTACTGCGTCTTCCTGTAGCACTGATATCTGCAAAGTCTGCAATATTAGAATCCATGCTTACTACTGCAGCCCAACCACCTTCGTTTTCTAAATCGGACATACGCAACTCGTTAAACCAAACCTCTCCACATGCATTAGTACCAGTAAGGCCTGAGTTTTTAACACCTACCATTAAAACTCTAATATCTCCAAAATTTGGATTACCCTTAATGGCAACACGCTGCTGACCTGTTGTTAATGGTGAAAATTCAGCCACTGGCGTTTCATTTAATACACCATCAATAACATCATAAAAAGTAGGGTCTTCATTAGATAACGTCTGATCGAAAATTCCCTGAGATTTAATATCCTGAAGAATATCTAATGAAATATTGATTTCATTAACTGCTGGCCAAATACGCTCTTCTACTGACAAGTTTCCTTCGACCAAATCTGTTGGTAATAATGGCACTTCTATTTGATAAAAGTTCTGCGTAAAGTCATTACCCATTCTTATAAAAGCGGTAAGTTCTCCTTCTTGAAGCATTTGCCCATCTTGAGCTTCGGCATGTAAAAACATACGTAGCTTTTTATACTGGCGCATATCAACATTAATATTCTTAAACACTCCTCTAGAATCTTCTGGTTCTAACTCACATGTTTGAAGCACTAAAGATTGCTCATTTTGTCTAATAATATTATTGTTGTTATTTAATTCCTCACGTCTAACTCCTGGTGGAATAACATAATTTCCATCATTCTCTTGCACACCAATAATACCCACATTAAACTCAGCGTTTGCACTGTTGTTTGTAGGATCATTATCTAAATCTAAAGTATAACGTCTCCAATCACTTCTTACTAAATCTAAAGTTGCAAAACGTAATACTGTACTTTCAACAAAATCTCTTAAATATAGACGCGCAAAACGAACAGATCTAATATCTGATATACCTCCTATAGCATTAGTTGGCTCATTGATTGGAAGTCTAAACTGGTACCATGTTACCTCACGTTGTTCTCCATTAGGTAATGTTACCTGTCTTACTTTTATATCGTTAATTTGAGGGTTATTAGCATTAAGTATTGATGGATTGATATCTACTTCATATTCGTAATAACTATCAATGGTGTTCATTGTGTTATCACGGTTTATATCCTCTACATCTGGTTGGGTTGTAGAGCCTCTGTTGGTATCTGTAAACACATCTGGAGTGTTACCTTGTAAACCATTGTATTGCTTATAACGTTCAAAGATGTTACCATCTGTATTAAGATAGTAAGTGTAGTTATCATTTGCTGGATCTTCACCAAATTGAGTACCATAAACTGAAATTTCTTCAGCATCATCATAACCATCTAAACCAACATCTTGGTTTGCTCGTTCTTGGCCAGTCGTAGCAAACGTATAGATTAAAGATTGATTTTGAGGCACTACAGAATTATAATCGGTTGGCTCTAAGATTGAAATATCACCATTTTCAGGAAGTCCGTTTTCATACTGTTTTTTACCATCTTTTAAAACATCCTCCGAAATATTTCCAAGGTTTATAAAAAGTTTACCTCCTTGACCTGATGGATTATCTAAAAACGGGTCTTGGACCCAAAATTCAATATACTCAACATTAGCCTGTTCAAAATCTGTAGATGTTATTTGTCTAGAAATACCTGCCCAACGCTGATTTGGCATCACTGTTCCTTGTGCTTCAAATGGATCAAAATTATAAGGTCCTCTTTCCTCTGGGTAATATGCTAAATCTAATGTATTAATTACAGACGTTTGACCTTGAACTACATCAACTTCTGGAAATATTTCTTCAATAAAAACACGCCTTGTGTATAAATTTGAAACATCATCATCTGTAATGCCTCCTGGTCTTTGACTACTATAAAAAATAGGATCTACAGTATACCAGTTTAAGAATCCTCTACCGTATCCATTTTCAAGTCCATTGTTATCATTTCCTCTAATGGTATTTGGCAGCTCTTTTGGTCTACTAGACAAGTGCCATGACAACGGACTTAATAAATCTATAGAACCTTGAGTACCTTCAAAATCATCGATATAGGCTGTAGCTTCACCATCAAAATCGGTTCCTTTTGGAGCTCCTGGCAACAAGTATGCAAACTCACCTCTTACCGAAAGGTTAGACGGTACATCTGTATCTACGTTAGGAAGTTTGTTTACCAACCTAGTTAAAAACGGAACTTCTGTGGAATAATTTCCGTTAAAACCAAATATGGTATTATTGATTGGCTCTGAATTAAAATTGGCTTTTTGGGTAATTGGTCTTTCGTTAAGATTTAAAAGCGTTGCACCAAGAACGAAATTTTCATTAAACTGGTGCTCAACATTTACACCTGTAAAACGTCTTGTTTGCTGACCAAACACAGCATTATTTTCTACCGAAACATTAATTGGTGTATTAGAAGCTTTTAGGGCTTCATCTAAAATTTCAACACGTCCTAACTGATAGTTTACTGTATAGTCTATACCTTCTACCAATACTCTACCTCCTGCAGTTACTCTTACAGAACCACGAGGCACATTAAATGCACCTATAGGAATACCACCATCTCCTCCGCTACTCTTAAAACGTCCTTTAATCTGAAACTTGTTTTTCTCTGCTTCATCTAACGCCTGAGTTTTAGTAGATTTATACAGCAAGTCATAAACATATTTTTCTTGGTTTTCGTTGGTATATATGTCTTGTTCGTAATCCGTAGCGTTATTATTTGGGTTACCATCATTATCTAAAACATCAAATAAATAGCGACCGAAAGGTTCAACCTTGGTAAAAATAATTTTACCGTTTTGAGGAATTATGGTTATTTGTGGATTTGTCACATAATCAAAGAAACCGTCACCACCTTCTTGAGGGTCATTATTACTATTTAATCGATCTAGATGAAACAGCCTAATTAATGGTGTTTCTTGTATTTCGGTATCGTCATTAGGGTCTAATGGAGTGTTGTTATTATATAACGGAAATGTTGTGCCTTCAACTGGTCTTATGTAGTTAACAGGCGATGCTTCGGTATAAAAAATGTTTAATCTAAAATCTTCTTGACTCAATTGAAAAGCACCTGTATCGTAAATGTTTTTCATCATTAAGTCCCAAATTGGCTGATCTACTGATGTCACAGCACTCTTTAACATTTTTAAGACTAAGCTTTGGTTATTTACAACCTGATTACCTGTTGTACCTTCACTAACCTGTGTGGCATCTACTCCATCATTGGCAAATTCACCTACTTGATATACTTCTCCACCTCTTGTATATTGAAACGCTACGGCTAAAACCTCATCGTTTAATAAGCGTTGGTTTAAAGAGATATATCCTAACTCCGTGTTTAAGACATAATCTTGTCCTTCTTGAAGCTTACGTGCAGCCTCAAGTTTTCCATAATCAAAGCCTTCGTTAACACCCACTAAAACACCTGCCTCGACATTGGTAATGTCTCTTACTGCTTCCGTTAAAAGTGAACCCGCTCCACCAATATTTGTTGGGTCGAAGTCGTTGTTTCCGTTATCTGGAAGTCCACTCATACTATTTATAAAGCTTGCTGGTAAAGGATCTAAACCTATATTATCAGGATCTGATTCACCTAAATCCTGAAAAGCTACGATGTTTCTAACGTTATTGGTTTGGTTGTTTCTATTAGTTACCCAAACTTCAACTCTTGTAATTTGTAAACCTTGATTATCTATAAATGGATATTGTAGTAAAGCCTTATCGTAGTTATCTCTAAAATAATGTGATAAAAAGTAGTGTCGGTTTTCGTCATAGTCTCTTGCAAAGAATTCAAACTCTTCTAAAGTACCGCCTCCTTGTGCTACAACAGATTTAGACTGCGATTGTTGCTCTGAGAAAACCGCTGTAACTCTTGTTTTACCAAATTGTAATTCTGTTTTTACACCAAACAGACTCTGTGCTCCTCTAATTAAAGAGCTGTTTAAAGGCATGTTTACATTACCGACTTCAATTTTTCTGATGATGTCATCCTCCGTTGGCGTGTATTCTAATTTTACAAGTTGTTGAAAATCGAAAGTTGCCTCGGTATCGTAATTGGCAGTTACCTGAAGTCTAGTACCAACTTTACCCAACAAGCTCAATCCTATTCTTTGATCGAAATCGAAGGTGAAATTCGTTCGGTTTCTAGGTGAAAATGAGGGGTTATCTTGCTTTGAGAATAATACTCCTAAATCTACTTCTGCATAACCGCTTGGTATTACATTGATTGTATTTCCACCAAAAATGGTTTCAAACAATCCTGAATTGACATAAAACTCAGGCAGTAAATTTTTCTGATCTTCTTCGCTACCTTCCTTTTGCCCAGCAGCAGCATCTGCCATACGCTTATAATACTCCTTTAGCTTTTCTTCTAACACTAAACGCTGAAATTCTTCAGGTGTGAGGATTAAAGGATAATTAATATTAAAATCACCTATTTTCTCGGTATATACATATCTATCTAAAATAGGATCGTAAGTATATTTAGAAACGATGCTATTAGGATTTGGCATTTTAAGCTTACCTAACGCAAATGTTGTTTTTGTAGAATCTTGCTCTTCTGTTTCAGGCTCTTGTGCAAAAGCAGGTGCACTCATTAGTATCATAAATACTAATGACACATAAAAACTGATTGATTTTAATTGATTGTAGTTAGTTCTATTCAATTGTATTATAAGTTTTTAAGAGCTTCTTTTATTATTTGCTCTACAAGGGCATCTGGTTGGGCTTGTAATATTTTATCAACTACTTTTTCGGATTGTTTTTTGTTAAATCCTAAAACATCTAAAGCAGATAACGCTTCATCTTTGTTCGTATTGTTTGGTATTAGAGAAAGTTCGTCTATACCATACACTTTTAACACTTTATCCTTTAAATCTATGATGACACGTTGTGCTGTTTTGGCTCCAATACCTTTTACACTCTGAATCAAAGCTACATCTCCACCTGCTATACCTTCTTTAACTTGTTCTGGAGTTAGTGACGACAGCATAGTACGCGCTGTATTTGTACCTATACCACTAACCGAAATCAAAAGCTTAAAGATTTCGCGCTCAGCTTTAGAAGAAAAACCATAAAGACTATGAGCATCTTCCCTAACCTGCAAATAGGTATACAACTTAAGATTTTCTCTATCTGGTATTTGAGAAAAGGTATGAAGCGATATATTAACAAAATATCCTACTCCGTTGCAATCTATCACAACGTCTGTAGGATTTTTTTCCACTAGTTTTCCCTCTAAGTGTGTAATCATTTATTACCAAAGGTTAAAGTCCCAAATGTAATAAAATTATTTACAATAAAAGGGTTGTAACCTATGTAAGACTACTTTGACTTTTGTTGGCGTTTTTCTCGCTCTTGAGCATCTATAACAGCAATAGCTGCCATGTTAACAATTTCGTCTACACTTGCGCCTAATTGAAGAATGTGTACAGGCTTTGCCATACCCATCATAATTGGTCCTATAGATTCTGATTTATTAAGCTCTTTAAGTAATTTATAAGTAATGTTTGCGGCATCAAGATTTGGAAAAACAAGCGTATTTACCTTTCTTCCTGCTAATTTAGAAAACGGAAAAATATCTTGAAGCAATTTAGCATTTAAGGCAAAGTCTGTTTGCAGTTCACCATCAACCAACATATCAGGATAGGTTTTATGTAAAATTGCTACGGCATCCTGTACCTTTTTTGCTCTAGGATTTTCAGATGAGCCAAAATTAGAATACGAAATCATAGCTGTTACTGGCTCTATCCCAAACATCCTTGCAACTCTTGATGTCATTCTTGCAATTCTGGCTAAACATTTTGCATCTGGATCTATATTAATAGCCGTATCACTTAAAAACATTGGCCCACGTTGCGTCATCATAACATTAGTTGTAGCAATTCTATTTACGCCTTCTGCCATACCAACTAACTCTAACATTGGTTTTACGACTGAAGGATAATTACGAGAATAACCTGTAACAAGGGCATCTGCATCTCCAACATTTACCATCATGGCGGCATAGAAATTACGCTCACGCATTTTCTTTTGAGCCGAATATAAGGTTACACCTTGTCGATGTCGTTTTTCCCAATAGACTTTTGCATATTGATTTTTACGTTCGGTTTCATCATCAGATTTTGGGTCTATAATCTCGATATCAGCATCAAAATCTATTTCAGACATTAATTCTATGATTGCATCTTTTCTACCTAAAAGCACTGGCTCTGCCACGCCTTCTTCATACACAATCTGAGCAGCTTTTAAAACATCTAACTGATCTGCCTCAGCAAATACAACACGCTTAGGATTAGTGCGCGCTCTGCCCAATAACTGACGTACCAATTTATTGTCTGAACCTAATCGCTCTAACAACGCATTTTTATAACGATCCCAGTCTTCAATAGGCTCTTGAGCAACACCACTTTCCATAGCTGCTTTTGCCACAGCAGGTGGTACTTCTGCAATTAATCGAGGATCGAAAGGTTTTGGAATAATGTAGTCTCTTCCAAACGTTAATCTGGTTTCGTTATAAGCCAGGTTTACTTGCTCTGGTACTGGTTCTTTAGCTAATGTAGACAGTGCCTTAACGGCTGCCATTTTCATTTCTTCATTAATCTTGGTAGCTCTAACATCTAAAGCTCCTCTGAAAATAAATGGAAAACCAAGCACATTATTTACCTGATTAGGATGGTCACTGCGCCCAGTAGCCATAATTATATCGTCCCTTGTTGCAATCGCCAAATCGTAATTTATTTCGGGATTTGGATTTGCCATTGCAAACACAATTGGGTTTGCAGCCATAGATTTTAGCATCTCTGGAGATACAACATCTGCCATTGATAAACCGATGAAAACATCGGCATCTTTCATGGCTTCATCTAAAGTATCTATCTTTCTATCTGTTGCAAATTCTGCCTTCTGAGCAGTAAGGTTATCTCTGTCTTTTCTTATGACACCTTTACTATCAAGCATTACAATATTCTGACTCTTAGCTCCAAAAGCTTTGTAGAGTCTTGTACAAGAAACAGCTGCTGCACCTGCACCACTGACTACAATCTTTACATCATCAATATTTTTTTCGGCAAGTTCTAAAGCATTCAACAATGCCGCTGCAGAAATAATTGCAGTACCATGCTGATCATCGTGCATTACAGGAATGTCCAATTCCTCTTTTAATCGACGCTCAATTTCAAAGGCTTCTGGTGCTTTTATATCTTCAAGGTTAATTCCACCAAAAGTTGGAGCAATATTTTTTACCGTTTCTATAAACTCATCAACATTTTCGGTATTAACTTCAATATCAAACACATCGATATCAGCGAAGATTTTAAACAGCAAGCCTTTTCCTTCCATCACAGGTTTTGAAGCTTCGGGACCAATATTACCTAATCCTAAAACTGCTGTTCCGTTAGATATTACAGCTACAAGGTTTCCCTTTGCTGTGTATTTATAGACGTTATTGACATCCTTTTCTATTTCTAAGCAAGGTTCAGCAACACCTGGAGAATATGCTAAGGATAAATCGCGTTGTGAAGCGTATTTTTTGGTAGGCACAACTTTTATTTTTCCTGGAGTTGGCTTGGCATGATACACCAAGGCTTCAATTCGCTTGCTTTGTTTGCTCATAATCAATTTTAATTAAGCCACAAAGATACGTAAATGCATAATCGTCTGAAAAAATCTATGCTTTTATAAAAGTTTAATCCTTTAAAAATTGAATATTTCGCTTTAATCCTGAAAGTTTAGTCCGTTTTACGGCTGACTTTTTAAATACTTTTTTAAATGTGTCTTCAGTTATTTCTTCCCAATCTTTTTTTGTCATTGATAACAATTCAGGATGTGGATTAAATAAGGGTTCGTTATGAGATTTACTGAACCTATTCCAAGGGCAAACATCTTGGCATACATCGCAGCCAAACATCCAATCGTCAAATTTACCTTTCATGCTAGTTGGTAAATTGTCTTTTAATTCTATCGTAAAATAAGAAATACACTTACTACCATCTACAACATAGGGTTCTGTAATGGCATCCGTTGGGCAAGCATCTATACAAGCCGTACAGGTACCACAATGATCTGTAACTGGTGTGTCGTAATCTAACTCTAGATCTATTATGAGTTCAGCAATAAAGTAGAACGAACCAACTTTTTGAGATAGTAGATTAGAGTGCTTTCCAATCCATCCTAAACCAGATTTTGCAGCCCAAGCTTTATCCAAAACTGGTGCAGAATCTACAAATGCGCGTCCATTTAATTCACCTATTTCCTCTTGAATAAAAGCCAGCAACAACTTAAGTTTATCCTTTATTACAAAATGATAATCTGTACCATAAGCATACTTAGACAGCTTGTAAGACTCGTTAGTTTGAACTTCTGAAGGGTAATAATTCAACAATAAAGACACCACACTTTTTGATCCTTCAACAAGTAATGTTGGGTCTAAGCGTTTATCGAAATGGTTTTCCATATAACGCATTTCGCCATGCATATTTTTATTTAACCAAGATTCTAACCTTGGAGCTTCTTCTTCTAAAAACCCAGCCTTACTTATACCGCAAGACAGAAAGCCAAGTCTCTTAGCCTCTGCTTTGATAAGTTGTGTGTATTTAGAATTGTTTGTCATTAAGATCGTGGTTCAAATCTTAAAAATGCATTTTTTGGCTTTAAGGTTATAAGTGGTGTAATGTCTATGGTTTCAAATTCTGGTATAATTTTATATTTTGAAACTAATTGACTTACTGCTATTATCATTTCAAACATAGCAAAATTATTACCAATGCATTTTCTTGGCCCAGCACCAAAAGGAAAATATTGAGATGAAAACTTTCGACCACCTTCAGAAAAACGCTCTGGCAAAAATGCATCTGGCTGTTCCCACAATTCTAGATGACGATGAATTTCGAAAATGGAAAACAACAAACTAGAACCTGCTTTAAAATGCATGCCGTTAAAACTGTCTTCTGCAATATTAACACGGTCTATAAAATATACTGGTGGATACAATCGCATAGACTCTTCTATAACTTGCTGACACACTTTTGCAGATGTTACTAATGCCATGGTATCTTTAGTTTCTTTTTCGATACTTGAAATTTCTTCAACAATTTTATCCTGCCACTTAGGATGTTGTGCCAATAATTGAAATGTAAAGGTTAAAGCATTAGATGTGGTTTCGTGGCCAGCAACGAATAATATTAATATTTCATCAATTAATTGTTCTTCACTCATTGGTTCACCATCATCATATTTAGCATCAAGCAACATATCCAATAAATCGTTTTGTCTTAAGCCAGAAACTCTCCGTTCATTAACAATACGTTTTAAAATCTGCCTTGCCTCTTCAGTAAGATCTAGATGCTTTTTTAAACTTCCGCTAGCTGTAAACCACCAAACTAAATATGGTTGTCTTAGTTCTTTAACTAGCATTTTTTGAGTAGCCTCCGTTATGTGTTGCAGTCTATGTATATCTTTTTGATTTACTGCATTACTAAACAATGATTTAACTACGGTTTGGAATGCTAAATCGTTTAAGATTGGAAAGATATCTACCTTTGTATTTGGCTGAACTTTTTGATATTCGGTTTTTATAGTATCATTAATATTATCCAATAACAAATTGAGTTGCTTTTTATGAAAAGCAGGTTGAATGAGTTTTCGCTGTTTGCGCCAATGCTCCCCTTCCGAAGTTAATAATCCTTTACCAATATATTTTGAAAGGTCTTCTGTTTGAATTTTACTTTTTGTGTAATTCCTTTGATTTTTTTGAAGCACATATTCAGCAAATTGAGCATCTCGGGAAAAGTATATTTTTTTATTTAAGCCAATAGTAAGGCTAAATGTATTTCCTCTTTCAATGAAATTATTTTGATGAAACGGTAATGGGTTTTTTAGAATATTTAGCGAATGTCTTAAAAACTTAGATAAAGGTACGTTGGGTATATCTTTTTTATTTTGCATATATCAAAATAAACCTCCTTGAATTGGACCTTTAATCTTACCTAAATGTTTATAGGCTTGCTCAGTTACTTCACGACCACGTGGTGTGCGCATTATAAAGCCTTGTTGTATTAAAAAAGGTTCATAGACTTCTTCGATGGTTTCTGCACTTTCACTCACAGCGGTTGCTAAAGTTGTAATACCTACAGGTCCACCTTTGAACTTATCTATGATTGTGGTTAAGATTTTGTTATCCATTTCATCCAAACCATGAGCATCTACATTTAATGCTTCTAATGCAAACTTGGCAATTTCTATATCTATTTTGCCATTCCCTTTTATCTGTGCAAAATCTCTAACACGTCGTAATAAAGCATTAGCAATACGTGGCGTACCACGACTACGTCCTGCTATTTCTATTGCAGCTTCCATAGAGATTGGTACATTGAGTATTGAAGAACTTCGTTGCACAATAGTGGTAAGCAAATCGGTTTTGTAATACTGTAAACGACTGCTTATACCAAAACGAGCTCTCATAGGTGCTGTTAACAGTCCTGAACGCGTTGTTGCACCAACTAATGTAAATGGATTTAAATTTATCTGAACCGTTCTTGCATTTGGTCCAGATTCTATCATGATATCTATCTTGTAATCTTCCATTGCAGAATATAAATACTCTTCTACAATTGGGCTTAAACGGTGTATTTCATCAATAAACAATACGTCTCTATCATCGAGGTTTGTTAGTAAACCTGCTAGGTCACCAGGTTTATCTAAAACCGGCCCAGACGTCACTTTAATATTTACATCTAGTTCGTTTGCTAATATGTGAGCTAATGTGGTTTTACCTAATCCTGGAGGGCCATGAAAAAGCGTATGGTCTAATGCTTCTCCTCTTAAATTTGCCGCTTGAACAAAAACCAATAAGTTTTCCAATACCTGATCTTGTCCTGTGAAATCGTTAAAGGACAAGGGTCTTAACTTTTTTTCTAGGTCAAGCTCTTCTGGACTATAATTGTCGTTAGATGGATTTAGGTTTTCGTTCATAGTATTTCCCGTGAAAACGGAAATCTTTATAAGTTACATATTAAAGATTCTGAAGCAAGTTCAGAATGACAAAGAAGTCAAAACAAATATAATGAAAAAGACCTTTGAAGATTTAATCACTCCAAAGGTCTTTTCTTATTTATTCTGAGATTCCCTCTTTCATGGGAATTTTAGTGATGTAATTCTTCTTCACCTTCTTTCATCGGTACAGTCTGTGGCACAAAATCTTCATCGTGTCCAGGCTTACTGTAATCGTAAGGCCAACGGTGTACATGAGGAATTTCCCCAGGCCAGTTACCATGGATATGCTCTACAGGTGTTGTCCACTCTAATGTATTAGATCTCCAAGGGTTTTGAGTTGCTTTCTTACCGTAGAAAATACTACTAAAGAAATTATACAAGAATATTAATTGAGCTAAACCAGCAATTAATGCAAACACAGTAATTACAACTTGTGTATCTGCTGTATCGTCAAATAATGGGAAATTAGAATTGGTGTAATAACGTCTTGGTAAACCAGCCATTCCAATAAAGTGCATTGGGAAGAATACACCATAAGCACAAACTGCTGT
>NZ_DCQO01000008.1:0-12128 GCF_002323495.1 Olleya sp. UBA1516 | reverse complement strand
GTCGTTGTTGTCAATTTTACTCATTCTTTGATTATATGATAATTTGTTAAAATTAAAAAACTATACCACTTTAGGGTCTAGTTTTTTAATATAGTTTTTGAGTTAAAAGCTGTTTATTTTTTTCAACCTCCTTTAACTTCATATTTAACCTCACTTTATCGCTAAATACCGTTCCCTTTTTAATTTGACTCTTAATGCTAATTATTTCCTTATCAAGAATTTCAATTTCTCTGAGAGCATTAGCATCTTTAATAACCTCTTTATTCTCTTTCACATTAAAACTTCCCGTTATAAGACTGGTTTCATAGAGATATATAGATTTTATAAAACCTTCATAAAAAGTTTTAAGATGTAAGGTGTTATAACTTTTTGTGTTTAGATGTTTCAAAAAGCTTTCGTTTATTTCATTATTTGAAAGATTATCAATCCAAGTAGAGGTGAGGACTTCATCAATAGTTCTCTTTAGACTGTCAGTTTGATTGATGCTTTTTTTTGCCACGGACACTGCAAAATTATCTTTTGATTCCAATAACAAAACCAGATGATAAGGCATATTTTTTTGTAATAGGTTAATCACCTGCTTTGTAAATTTGGTATCTATAAAAGCAACAGATATAATTTGAATTTCATCATAACTTTCTGTTTCTGAAATGTACTCTGGGATTGCGCTATTAAAAGGTTTGTAACTTGCCAGCCACCTCATTTCAGTTATAACTTCTTTTAGAATTTTTTTCTCACTTGTGTTAAGCGAATTGTTATTACTAATTGCAACTTTTGTAATCCTTTTATCTACTACGCATCGCTTGTCAATATTTAGTAACTTAATTAGATTTTCCATAATTCTAATTTTTAATTACTAAATATGAGATAAGCTCAAAGTCATCTAAAGAGCGTATTTCATCACTTAAACTTGCTGTACCGCCAGAGGTAAATAAACTAGCAATTCCTTTTTCTTCGTTTTTCCCTACAATTTCCTGCACAGCATTTTCAAGCAGCTTAATGTAGTCATCCATTTTTTTTCCTTGTTTGGTTTTATTTTTAAATTGATTTATCAAGTCAACAAATACTTCAGATTCGCTGGATGCTAATTTTTGATATATATCTAGAATCTTTTTACTTTGTGTAAAGCTAAATACTATTTTTCCTTCGTGGCTCACGTAGGTTAGGAAATAAGGATCTATGGGATTATGGTGTTCTTCTTTCTTATTTTTCTTTCTCTGTTTAAGACAAAAGATTACGCCTTCTTCTAAGCCTTCAATATTTGATTTAGTAACAGCGTGGATTCCATTTGGAGTTTGCTCGAGGATTGAATGGTTATCTTTTAAATATTCCATCAAGTCCATTTTGAAATCATTAAAAGTAAAATCTGTAATTGAAATACCTCCGTGAACGTCTTCTAAGTCGACAACTTCAGTTTGCATTTGTTGTAATTGTTTTCTTCGATAATCTAAATCGTTCATTTCGCCATTGTCTTCAATTACATTTTCTTCTCCTGTAGCTGAGATGTCTAATAGAACCATACGACCACTAACTCTTGCTTCAAGATTAATATATTCATCCAGCTCCATATTTGGCCAGAAATTAACAAGTTGTATTTGATTGTTGACTGAACCTAAACGATCTATACGTCCAAAGCGTTGAATAATTCGAACTGGGTTCCAATGGATATCATAATTAACTAAATAATCACAATCTTGCAGGTTTTGACCTTCCGAAATACAGTCTGTTGCGATTAGTACATCTATTTCTTCGGTCAAATCTGGATACACTTTATTACGTTCTTTTGAGCGAGGAGAGAAATTGGTCAGTAATTCATTTAGGTCAGTCCTAATGCCTTTCATGGTAGTTTTATTAGTTCCAGAACCAGTAATAAGAGCAGCATTTAATTTATGTCTGTCTTTTGCCCACACACTTATTTCCTCATAGAGATATCGAGCAGTATCTGCAAAGGCAGTGAAAATGATGACTTTTTTATTTCCCTTATTTAGCGGCTGATTAACTTTTTGGTGTATTAGCTCCTTTAACTTTATAAGCTTTGCATCTCTTTCTGCATTTATCGTTTTTGTCTCGCTTGATAATTTACTCAAGCGCATTTTATCTTCTTCTAAATCTTGTTTCCATCTAACTAAATCTAAATCTTGAATAAGTACTTTTACCTTATTCCCGATTAAGAAATCATCAAGTGTTGGGTCGTCAGTATCTATATCTTCAATTGATAATTCCTCATCAGAATAATCCTCATTATTTTCAATTTTATTTAATAAGATGTTGATTTTACCTAATAAATTATCTAGTGTAAGCCCAAAAGAATTAATAGAGCTCTCCATTCTCTTGAGTAGATTAACCCGCATTAAATGAATTAAACTTTGCTCTCTATCCACTTGTTTAAATACACTACCTGACTCTAATGTGAGGTCATAACTTCTATTATATTCATCTTGTTTATCTGGTCTTACATATTTAAGAGGAGAATATGCGCTAAGGTTTAATTTGCGAATTTCTCTGTTAATGTCTTGCAAAGAAGAAAACTCTTCTAATACATCGATATTTGATTTTACGTTTTTAGGAAGTAGTCTTTCTGGAAATTTCCCGATATTCTTCAAATCATAGTATCGTTCAATGTGTTTTCTTGAACGAGCAATTGTAATTAAATCAAGTAATTTAAAATAGCGAGCATCGAGAGATTCTAAAAGTTCAGAAGATTTTTTATCTTCATTTGGATTTTTGAGCCATTTGTTAAATTGAGTTTGGGCAATTTTCATTACCGTATTGATGTTATCAATACCGTATTCTGAAAATGCTGTTTCCTGTCCTTCAGTAATAAAAGCTACTTGGTTTTTTAAATCGTTCATCCTGTTATTAACAGGTGTAGCAGAAAGCATCAAAACTTTAGTTTTAACGCCAGCCTTAATAATTTGATTCATCAATCTTCCATAACGAGTTTCTCTATCTCTCCGTGGATTATTATTTCTGAAATTATGAGATTCGTCGATAACTATCAAGTCATAATTACCCCAATTAATTGTTTCTAAATTAATCGCTCCCGATAACCCTCTTTCTCTATTTAAGTCAGTGTGATTTAAGACATCGTAATTAAATCTATCATCCGCTAAAATATTTCTTTTATCATTTAGTGTGTAAACCGTCCAATTATCACGCAGTTTCTTTGGACATAAAACCAGTACCCTATCATTTCTTAGCTCATAATATTTTATGACAGCTAAGGCTTGGAATGTTTTACCTAAACCAACACTGTCGGCAAGAATAGAACCTCCGTATTTTTCAACCTTATCTATTGTTCCTAACACTCCGTCTTTTTGAAATTTATATAGTTTATTCCAAACGAGTGTATCTTTAAAGCCGGTCTTAGTTTTTATGATTTTTTCTTCGTCAAGGTCAACTAAATAGTCTTTAAATATATTGTAGAGTGTAAAGTAATAAATGTAAGATGGTGTGTTGTCTTTATAAGCAAGTTCTAATTGAGCTAATACTTCCTTTTTAACATCAGCCATTAAAGCATCATTATTCCAATTCTGATTAAAAAAATTCAGCATTTGAGCTGTAACTTCAGTATCATTAGTTACAGTATTCATTGTGATTTTATCGTTGGGGGCAAAGCCTAAATCTGATGCCGAAAGGTTTGATGTAGATATATTAATTCCCGTGGCTTGTTGACCTTCTAAATGTATTAAGTTGGTGCCTATAACACCAGGCATTTTTGTAGATTTAATTTCAACCTTTTCTTGAATCCATTCAGCACATTCTCGAGCTATGTTTTGTAGATTTAACTGATTTTTAAAGCGGAATTCATATCTATCACCATTTATGTCGGTGTTTTTATCTGAAAAAAGTTGACGGTCATTAAAGCTAAAAAGTCCAGAGCTCATGATGAGTTTCAAATTATCAATTTTTGACAATTCATTTTTTAATTCATGAAAACCAAAAATGGTGAAATAAGCAGCAATTATTGATACTTTGTCATTCTCTTTAATATTCTGAATTAATGTCTCTCCTAATGATTTTTTAGTGTATATGTTACTCATATTATTAACTTAATCTGTGATTGTTAAAACAACGCATAGGCTTTCTAACAGCTTGATATAAATATCATACCATTGTAATTTTCATTTATAAATTTTTCGGGAAATTTATTTGTTAAAAATAGAAAATAAAAAAGCTCCTACAAAAAATGGAGGAGCTTTAAAATAACATGCCTAAAATTTATCTTTCTAAATCAATATTCTTAGATTTTGAACTTTTTAGATCCTCAAGCTCTTGTGTTCTTGATTTTACTATTAATTGCTTATGCTCGCGCTCTCCATCTTTGAGTCCCTGAATATAATCAATGGAAGAAGTGGTGCTTAAAATTTTTTCTAAAAGTTCGGGCTTATGCTCCTTTAAAAGATAACCATCGTTGAAACCCTTAATATATTTTTCCATATTCATTAGAATGATGATTTAGTATGTGATTTTAAATAGTCCAAGATAGAGTCGTAATCATACAGAATGATTTTCTTTTGTGGCTGAGAAAAAGTAATCTGTCCCTCGTCTCTTAGTTTTTGAAGTGTCGTTTTACTTTTAATATTAAGAACTTCCATAGCACGTTCAGGTGATATCCACTTGTCGTGTGTGATATTTTGCTTTTCTTTTAAGCGCTCTACAACATCTTCTATGAGCTTATAAAAGGCTTCATCTTGTAAACAAATTACTTCCATGTGTTAAAGATAAAAAATTCTGTTAATTGATAACTGCATCAAGAGCATCATCTGCGTCCTTATTTATGAAGTTGGCTTGATAACCAATCGTTGTTTTTAAATCGGTGTGGCGGTAGAGTTTTTGTAACATTAAAGGATTAATCTTATCGCCAGCAATATTACCAAAGGTATGTCTAGCAATGTGGTTTGATAGGTTCTTGTCAATTTCGCATTGTGATGCAATACGTTTCAAATATTTATTAAAAAGACTTGTTGCGTTTCGTGCTTTTACAAAAACGTCCTCTGGGTCTTTTTGATTTGCTTTCTTGAGAAACGGAAAGACAAAATCTTTTTTCGATTGCTTATCATTCTTATAATAGTCTATGATAGTTTGAGCCTTGTCTGTAATTTTAAGACTAACTGTTTTGTCATTTTTATTCATGACGTACATAAGTCGGTCATCAACAAGGTCTGACCACCGCATCATAAGAACATCTGAAATTCGTATCCCTGCGAAATAGTAGGAGAAGAGCCAAACGTTTTTAGTATGCCAAATAGGACTATCAAATTCAGCTTCAAGGTTTTCTATTTTAGTTACTTCTTCTTTGGTTAATCCAATTTTGAGACTGCTTTTAATTCTGATTTTTTCTTTGTCTCCTGCAAAGGGATAAAACTTCTCACTAGCTATTCCTTCTTTAATTGCATTGTTATAGAGTGTTCTAATAAAAATTAATTGATTTGTAAGTGTTCGCTCTTTATGATTAAGGTAGGTGCTACAAAATGATTTAAACTTATTAATAAATGCCATATCTACATCTGAAAAATAGAGCGTCTCATCTTTTTCAAAGCTCTTTATTCCTAACATAATTGAGGTCTTCGGGTTCATGCCCTTTTTGTGACGAGACTTTCTGCGCTCCTTTATACCATCAATGATACTTTGTTTTGAACCCGTTTCGGTGAGGTTCATAAACTCTTTAATGTTATAGAGGATTGAAAGTTCAGACCGAGCAACTGAAAATGTGCCTTTATCATATTTACCTTTTACTCGCTGTGCACCATGCTGGAAAAACGATACATTCTTACCTTTTCGTTTTACTTTCTTCTGTATTTGTTTTGTTGAAACCATCTCATTATTTGAAGTGGCTTCAAGCAGTGTGTCGTCGGCTTCAGCGAGTTTCTTTAAAAGATAGTTATTGAGCCTTGCAGAGTTAGGATGTGATTTTTTCACCTTACATAAAATTGGGTCCCAATCCTTCTCTAAGATATATTTACCTGTAAATATATATCGAGGTTTACGGTCTTTAGTAATACGGAGCGCAATAGGATATTTGTCATCTTTCTTTTTGTAGTGGTTCCAAAGGAGTATCTTTACTGTAGCCATTGTATATAGGGTTTTCAGGACTATAAATATACGCAAAGGTTTTGAGTTGTTGTAAAACATTTGTAAAACATTTAGTGGTTTTACATGGTTTTAAGTGATTTAGCAAAATAGTTAGTTTGCTGATAATTAGGTAAATAAATACATTTGAAACCATATAAAACCATATAGCGTAAGGCTCATAACCCGAAGGTCACTGGTTCGAGTCCAGTTCCCGCTACTAAGCAAAGCTTCATAGAAATATGAAGCTTTTTTTATGCACTTACGTTTGTACTTTAATTTATTTAATTACGATGTTATATTATTCTCTGTTACCTTTATACAATGCCTTTTAAGCGTTTTTAGGAAGGCTTTAGTGCAAGTGTCATACAATTTTGTATCCATCCGTTTTAAGACCATATATATTACTAAAACAAGTAATAAAAAAAATAATTACTCTGTTCAAATTCTGCTATAATATATAACGTTAATGATAAGGTGTTGAACAATTTTATCATTTATGAGTATAATTTTTAAAATTAAGTAAGCTCATTGCAGGATAACTCTAGTATAGCAATCCTAAAAAAATGGCAACATAATATAGACCTGTAATTATAAATACAATACCTGCAACTGTGCGCATTACCTTTTCAATTTTCGTAATTCTGTTATAAAACATACCTACTTTTCCAGCTGTAAATGCCAAAAGATAGGTGAAAAGAATGACTGGTAATCCTGTTCCAAAAGCGAATACAATTGGCAAATAAAGTCCGTCTGCCGATGCAATTGTCATAGGTATTAACATTCCAAAAAATAACGCGCCACTATAAGGGCAAAATGCCAATGCAAAAACAACACCTATTAAAAAAGAGCCTAAAAGTCCCTTGTCCTTAAATTTTTCAGATAGTTTTTCTTGAAAATTTAATTTCCCTAAAAAATTGAGTTTGATAATATTTAGCATAATCAACCCAATGATGATTAATAAAGGACCTAAATATTTTTCTCCATTCTGATTAAAAAATCTAGCTATATGGAATTTACTTGCGCCAAGATATAATATCAAACCAATTGCAGTATAACTAAACCCTCTACCTAAAGAGTAAAGCAAACCGCTTAAAAACACTTTCCGTTTACTGGAAATATTTTTAGAAATAAATGCAGTTGCAGTTATATTGGTAGCTAAAGGACACGGACTAATGGCTGTCATTAATCCAAGTATCAATGCCGATAACATGGGGATGTTATAATTCTCTAAAAGCGATTGTAAAAAATCCATTTAGAGCGTTTTTAATTCCGTATCTATTTTAGCTTTCAATTCTTTAGAAAAAACATCTTGGTCATTTCCATTCATAAAAGCAAAATCCGTTAGATTTATTTGGGTTTCTTTTCCGTTTTTAATAACGTTTAAGATTAAAGAAGTTCCTGATGCTTCAAATTTTTCGGCAATCTTTTCCTTTTCCTTTTCATCTACATTAATAACCTGAAATGTAATTTTATCTGTTTTCAATTCCTTTGCAAAATAAGTGTTCAACGTGTATTTTGTATTGGCTTCAATTGCATTACAGGTCATACATCTGTGTGTAGAGTGAAAGTCTATAACTTCAATTTTTGAAATGGATGTATCCACAGAAGTTGTTTCGTTTTTATTTTGACTGTTGCAAGATGTAAGCAGTAGACCTATTGCTAAAACTGTTAAAAATTGGATCGTTTTTTTCATTTTTATTGTTTTAAGGATTATAATAATATGTTGAATAAATAGCCTGAAATGATAATGCAGAGCGTAACAACACCAAAAAAGATAGCAATTAGTTTTAGGGTCATTACTTTTTTTAAGAGCATAGCTTCTGGTAACGAAAGTCCAACAACTCCCATCATAAAGGCAATTGCTGTTCCTAACGGAATTCCTTTAGCAACCAATACTTGAACTACGGGAAGTATTCCTGATGCGTTAGAGTACATTGGCACAGCTAAAATTGTAGCAATTGGAACAGCAAAAAGATTGTCCTTGTCCATATATTGTTCAAAAAAACCTTCTGGAATATAACCGTGCATTAATCCACCAATTGCAATTCCAATAATTACATACGGAATAATGCCTTTCAGAATTTTTAAAACTTCTGTCCAAATAATTGGTAAGCGTTGTTTAAATGTTTGTTTTTCTTCCTGAAATATATCTTGATCTCTTTGAGCGTTTTCTAAAACCTCTTTTACCCAAGGTGTTAAATAAGTTTCTAACTTTAATTTTTGAAGAATTACACCAGAAATAGTACCTAATAAAACACCACTAACTACATAAATTATGGTTGTTTTAACACCAAATAAGCCAACAAAAAGTCCAATAGCGACTTCATTTACCAATGGAGAAGTAATTAAAAATGAAAAGGTGACACCTAATGGAATTCCACCTCTTACAAAACCAATAAATAATGGTACTGATGAACAAGAGCAAAAAGGCGTTACCACACCAAAAAGACTTGCCATTAAGTATTCTAAACCGTATAATTTATTTCTTGATAGATAGTTTTTGACCTTGTCTATAGGAAAGTAACTGTTTACAATTCCCATAAAAAAGATAACCACAAAAAGCAGGATTAATATTTTTGTAGTATCATAAATAAAGAAATTTAAGGCTTCAGCTAAATGCTGTCCTTTTTCTAAATTTAGAACGCTGTAAACAAACCAATCTGCGATATTTTGTATCCAATCAAACATATATTAAATTATTAGTTTTCATTTACACAATTAAAACTATTGTAAAAGAGCCAATACTTCGTCTTTTGATGGTACTCTTCCTTTTATGGTAATAACATCATCTACCACTAAAGCTGGTGTTGTCATTATATTAAACTTCATAATTTCCATAATATCCTCAACTTTTTCAATGGTTGCATCAATGTTGTTTGCAGACACTACATCTTTTACTACACCAGTCATTGTTTGGCATTTTGGACATCCTGTCCCTAAAATTTTAATTACTTTAGTCATAATATTTGTATTTGTTTATCGTAAATAAACGATAGGTTTATTAAAAAATATCAATCAAAAAATTGTTGGAATAAAGATTTTGCAATCTTCCAGTTTTCTTTATTGATACAGTACTTTATTTTTGGAGGTTTTAATTCTCCTTGAATTAAACCTGCGTTTTTTAATTCTTTTAAATGTTGTGAAACTGTTGATTGAGAAATTGGTAATATATCAACCAAATCTCCAGTAAAACAACAAGATTGATTTTCAAGATGTTTTAAAATAGCAATACGAGTAGGGTGTCCCAATGCTTTGGCAAATTTAGCCAGAGCTTCAGTATCTTCCTTATATTCTATATGTTCTAAGCTTCTTTTCATAGTTCTTATCGCAAATATACGATAGGTTTTTGAGTTGTAATGTGACTTTTGTCACATTTGACTATTTATTTCAGCAGAAGGTCTTTTTCTCTATTTAGTTTAGTGGCTAATCAATTAACTTAATCATTAAAAAACATGCATTATATTTTATAATAATAGTTTTAATCAATTTCCATTTTTGTATAGTATGTTAGAAAAGAGGTAAACACATTAGATAAAATTAGTTTGAATTTTGCAACATGAATAAAATATCAAACTTCGGAATTTTTACGCTACTATTTGTTAGTAGTTTAACCATAATGGTTGGAACCGTTATTGCTCCTTCATTAACAGGAATTGTGGAACATAAAAATTTAGGTTTTTCACCTAGTTGGCTTATTACCTTACCTTCTTTAGGTGTTGTTCTTTTTGCGCCTTTAATAGGAAGGTTACTAAATACTTTAGGCACTATTAATCTACTATGTTTAGGACTAATACCTTATGCTATTTTAGGTTTTGTTGGTGCATTTATTACTAATGATCTTATATTAATTTTTGATAGGATTTTACTAGGTGCTGCAACCGTAGCAATTCAAGTATCGGTAACAGCTTATATAGCAGATTTATTTACAGGTGAAGCAAGAATGAAAATGATTGCATGGCAAGGCATGTCTATAGAATTAGGAGGCGTTGTGTTTTTAGCTGTTGGTGGCCTTTTGGGCGAAATAAATTGGCAATTGCCATTTTACATTTATCTTTTAGGTATACTGTGTTTAATTTTAGTAAGTGTAGCCTTGCCAAAACCAGAAAAATGGTTGATAGTTAAAAATGATGCGCAAACAACAACACCTATTAAAAACATTAAAGTAAGACTAATTTTCATAGCTTCGCTTCTAGCAATGATGTTATTTTTTGTTGGTTTTGTTACATTACCACTATACTTACCAGAAAATTTTGGTTTTAGCGAATCTCAAACGGGTTATCTAATGGCTTTTATCTCTGTAATTGCAATTATAACCGCTAGCCAAATGCCTAAAATGGTTCATTTTTTTGGAGATGGAAAGACTGTAGCTATCGGTTTTTTGTTTTTTATGTTGGGTTATTTTGTACTAACAATAGCCGGAAGTTTACCATTTTTAGTGCTAGCCACCATTTTTATAGGTGTCGGATTTGGGTTTACAATACCATTATTAAATCATATGATGCTTGAAGCAAGTACAATACAAAATCAAGGTAAAAATTTAGGTCTGTTTTCAATGGGTGTTTTTGGTGGACAATTTCTTTCAACTTTTATTGAATATCTTTCAAATAATTATACTGTAATTTATGCAATAGCATCAGGTCTAGCTTTAATAATAGCAGGTTTTATTTATTTTATATTTCAAAGAGAATTAAATAAAAACTAATCAAATAAATTCTTCTTACTTTTGAGGTAGACTTTAAAACTAAGTGAACAAAGCATCCTTAAATAAAAAGATTCAAATCATTGAAAACTATGGAAGTAACTCAGTATTACTTTCAGAAAATTCTATGGGTATTTATTTTGAATTTAATTTAGAAATAAATTTGAAAATTTACTTTAAACCATTAAACGAAGTTTTTAATAAGGAAGGATTTACAAATAATCAGGGCATTTTATTAAATTTTGAACGCGACCTTATAGATGAAGATGATATTGAGTATGCATTGGATGTGTTTTCACTTTTTAATAAATATCCAGAATTTGAAATAACTGAAGAATCAAAAATAAAACAGATAAGAAAATTATTTCTATTACTCGAAAATGAATTTTATAGTAGTGAAATGTCATACGTAATGCTTAAAACACTATTGAAGGTTTTGTTACTGCACTTAATTAGGTATCAAAATAATAAAATTTTAGAACAAGATTTAAACCAAAAAAGAGTGTTTCAGTTTTTGGAATTAATGGAGACTCATTTTTTAGAAAATACAAATGCTAATTTTTATGCAGAAAAAATAGGGATTAGTTTAAAGCGATTAAATCAAATTTTAAAAGGTAAGTTAGATCTAACAGCAAAGCAGATTATACAGCAAAGGCAAATTACAGAAGCCAAACGAAGATTAGTTAGAAGTGAGATTACAACTAAAGAGCTAGCTTATAAATTAGGTTTTGATTCAATTAGCAGTTTTTCAAGATTTTTTAAAAAACATATAGGTGTCAGTCCATCAGTTTTTAAACAAGAACGTTAATTTAAAATTATGACGTAATGCATTAACTTCTGGAATTGCCATATGGTTTTTAGTAATTATTACTATCCTTTTTATGTATAGTTTGTAGATTGGGCATTACTAAATACAAAGCACAATAAGCAAACATGTAACGTCTAATGTTTTTTATCCAAAACTGACGATTTTTTAGTAAGCAGTATAAATAGCATTCTGTTTTGTTTTTAAAACCATGCATGATTTTTTTTTTAAAATTATTGTCAATGTGCTTCTGTATCTTTAGTTCTATGATTTTAGTAATCAAGTTGGAACTATCAATAAATTATATACAGTATTAATCATAGTGTTTTATCAGTTTTCCATACCATTATTATTTAATTCGTTTCGTTTTTTATTCCTTTTTATTATTAAGAAAGATAGTAGTATTCCAATTATGATTGTTAATGTCGAGTATAAAAAAAAGGATTTCTTAATAAATATTGAGCTATAAATGGATTATCAGGTTTTCCAGTAAAAGGCAACAAGTAAAGTCCAACAGCAATTGTTTGTCTAGTCCTGAAATATGGCTAC
>NZ_DCQO01000016.1:0-285437 GCF_002323495.1 Olleya sp. UBA1516 | reverse complement strand
ACCACAACAACAATAAACACTAGTTTAACAACCAATTAAAAACCAAAAAATAGCCTTACTAAGATTAGTAAGGCTATTTTAATTTATAGCTGTTTTAAAGTCTTTGTAGCTTTGTAAACTATTAAGTTTTGTTATTATAAATAGTATTATGATAGTATTCTTAAGTATGAGAAGATTGACATACTAATTTTATTATACACTTTGTTGCAAAAAAAAAGCCTAACTATAAAATAGTAGGCTTTTTTATTATTTAATTTGATTACCATCTTTGTCAACAAAATGATATTCAAGGTATGTGTAAGCATCTCTTGGTTGTATTTTAACCCATTTTTTGTGTTCAAAAAACCATTTTGAACGAATTGATGGAAAACCTTTTGTTAAAAAGGCTGCTATAAAAGGATGTGTGTTTAAAGTCACCTTCTTATAGTCTTTTTTAAATATTTGTTCTATGTCGTGAGTTATTTTAGGCACAATGTTAATTGGTGCTTCGACTTCTTCTCCATTAAAACTGTTAGGATTTTCCTCTCTTGTTTTAATATTCATTTCTGGTCTTACTCTTTGACGTGTAATTTGAATCAATCCAAACTTACTAGGAGGTAATATTTTGTGTTTGGCACGATCATCTTTCATTTCGTCACGAAGATGATTGTAAAGTTTTTTTCTATGTTCAGCAGTATTTAGGTCAATAAAATCTATCACAATAATTCCACCCATATCACGTAATCTTAATTGTCGTGCTACTTCTGAAGCAGATATTAAGTTTACTTCAAGTGCTGTGTCTTCTTGAGAGTTTGATTTATTTGATCTATTACCACTATTTACATCAATGACGTGAAGCGCTTCAGTATGCTCGATGACAAGGTATGCACCTTTAGCCATAGAGACCGTCTTACCAAAAGCAGTTTTTATTTGTCTTTCTATTCCAAATTTTTCAAAAATAGGAATATTAGACTGATGTAATTTGACTATTGATTCTTTTTTTGGTGCGTATTGTTGCACGTAATCTTTGACTTGTGCATGTAATGCTTCATCATCTACATGAATCCCTGTAAAAGTGTCGTTAAATATATCTCTTAAAATAGAAGAGGCTTTATTTAACTCACCTAATACTTTGGTAGGATGATTTGCTTTATGCAATTTTTTACACATTGCTGTCCAACGACTAAGCAAATTTTGTAAATCTTTATCTAGTTCGGCTACTTTTTTGCCTTCTGCTACTGTTCGTACAATAACTCCAAAACCAGGAGGAGTTATACTCCTTACCAAGCGTTTTAAGCGTTCTTTTTCTTCTTTACTCTCTATCTTTTGCGAAATAGAAATTCGATCAGAAAATGGCACTAAAACAATATATCTACCAGCTATGGACAGCTCTGAGCTGATCCTTGGGCCTTTAGTAGATATTGGTTCTTTAACTATTTGTACTAAAATAGACTGATTTGATTTTAAGACGTCAGTAATCTTTCCGTCTTTATCAATATCTTTTTCAAATGGGTAATCCTTTAAAGAAAAATCTTTTAGTTTACCTGTGCTTACACTTTTTGTGAATTTTAAAAGAGATGACATTTTTGGTCCTAAATCATGATAATGCAAAAATGCATCTTTTTCATAACCAACATTGACAAATGCTGCATTTAGTCCTGGAACAGCTTTTCTTATTTTGGCGATAAACACATCACCAACCGCAAAGTTGTTCCCATCTTCCTCTTTATGTAATTCAACTAATTTTCCATCTTTTAATAAGGCAAAATCAACAGCTTCTGGACTAGATCTAATAATTAATTCTTTATCCATTTAAGGTTAATTTTTATCCATACAACTAAGTATAGATGGATTATACAATATATCATACCTTTTTTTTAAATAAAAAAAGGTATGATAATCACAGGATTTTTTAAATCCGTTTGAGTTTAAAAACACGCAAGGTTTTACATATTTATAATAAACTCTATTTTCAAAGAACGATAATTTTAATAAACCAAAAAAGTAGTTATATAAACTACTTTTTGGTACTATTTCTTCTTCTTGTGACGATTAGCGCGTCTACGTTTTTTACGCTTATGCGTTGCAACCTTGTGTCTTTTACGTTTCTTACCACTTGGCATAGGGTTAATGTTTTTAAATTAATAATTCGTTTATAATATTTTTTACTTTACGTCTACGTTAGTTTTTACACCCTCTACAAATACTTTTGCAGGTTTAAACGCTGGTATGTTGTGAGCAGGAATCTTGATAGTCGTATTTTTTGAAATATTTCTTCCTGTTTTTTCTGCTCTTGTTTTAATGATAAAGCTACCAAATCCTCTAAGGTAAACATTATCACCTCCTTCTAAAGATGTCTTAACTTCTTCCATAAAAGTCTCTACAGTTGCCTGAACATCTCCTTTTTCTATTCCTAATTTTTCAGAAATCTTTGTTACTAAATCAGCTTTAGTCATTTTCTTTTCTTGTTTGCGTTATTAATTTTTCTAAGGGTTGGCAAATATAGGCATTTAATATTCAATATTTCAAACCTAATTCATTAAAATTTAATGCGATAAACTTTACTTTTGCTTTTCTTACTTTTTTCTAATAAATGAACTTTGCAAAACAATTAATTAATTGGTACACAGATAATAAACGAGATTTGCCTTGGCGTAACACTACAAACCCTTATTATATTTGGCTTTCCGAAATTATTTTACAACAAACACAAGTCGTTCAAGGCTTGCCATATTACACCGCTTTTACTACCAATTTCCCTACTGTTTTTGACTTAGCTAAGGCTGAGGAACAAGAGGTGTTAAAGTTATGGCAAGGATTAGGTTATTACTCTAGAGCACGAAATTTGCACGCTTCAGCTAAATACATAGTAGATGAG
The DNA here is from genome assembly GCF_002323495.1 of Olleya sp. UBA1516. NCBI lineage: Bacteria > Pseudomonadati > Bacteroidota > Flavobacteriia > Flavobacteriales > Flavobacteriaceae > Olleya > Olleya sp. UBA1516. Next base: position 282,580 of record NZ_DCQO01000016.1, on the reverse strand, counting down.
CTTGATGGACAGTTTCCGGACACTTTTGATGACATTATTAAACTAAAAGGAGTAGGTGATTATACAGCAAGTGCAATTGCTTCTATTAGTTTTAATGAAGTTACTGCAGTTGTTGATGGTAATGTTTATAGAGCATTGTCTAGGATTTATGGTATTTACACTCCTATTAATACAGGTAAAGGTTTTAAAGAGTTTAAGATGTTAGCACAACAATTAATTGATGTTAAGCAACCTGCTACTTTTAATCAAGCCATAATGGAGTTTGGTGCAAGACTGTGTAAGCCTAAAAATCCAGATTGTAATAATTGTCCTTTTAACAACACATGTGTTGCTTTAGAAAAAGCTGTAATTACTGATTTACCTGTAAAAATTAAAAGTGCTAAGGTTACCAAGAAGTATTTTAACTTTATTGTGATGCTTTCTAAGGATGGTAAAACGGTTTTACAACAGCGATTAGGTAGTGGGATTTGGCAAAATTTATATCAATTTCCTTTAATAGAAACTGATAAAGAGGCGTCTTTTGATAGTATTGAGGAGCAAATTAAATTGATTGCACCATTAAAAGAACAATTTTTAGAATTGTCTTTGTATAACGAAAAAGCAATAGTACATAAATTATCCCATCAGCATTTATACACTAAATTTTGGATTGTATCGTTAGATAGTAAACTTCCAGAAGGTATTGCTTTTGATAAAATAAAGGATTTTCCAGTGCCAATATTGATAGGTAATTTTATCGAAAAATTTAATTTTTAAATCATTACTGTTAACGCCTCAATATTTTTTATTAAATTTATTTACATTGAAGCTTAAAGCTGTAATTTTGTATTAGAAAAAAAACTACTTATGTCAGGAACATTAAATAAAGTTATGCTAATTGGGCATTTAGGAGATGAAGTTAAAATGCACTACTTTGAAGGAGGTGGTTGTGTTGGACGTTTTCCTTTAGCAACCAACGAGACTTATGTTAGCAAGCAAACTAACGAGCGTGTTACTAATACGGATTGGCATAATATAGTAGTGCGCAATAAAGCTGCTGAAATTTGTGAAAAATATCTAACAAAAGGTGATAAGGTTTATGTTGAAGGACGCATAAAAACTAGAAAATGGCAAGACGAATCTGGGAATGATCGTTATAGTACAGAGATACAAGTGTCTGACTTTACATTTTTAAGTACAAAGCGTGATCCTGAGGCAGCTCCAGCAACACCAGCTGTACAACAGCAACAAGCACCAAAAGCCGATATTCCAAAACAAACGTCTTCAGCCTCTAGCGAAGACGATCTACCGTTTTAATAAGTGATTATGGATCCTGAACCCTCGAGTTTTTTAGCATTAGTAATTTCTGATAATATCAATATTGTACTTGGTTTTGTACTTTTAGTTGTATTGTTAATCTGTTCTGCTATGATTTCAGGAGCAGAAGTGGCATTGTTTTCATTAACAAAATCTGATCTTGAAGACGAAGCATTACAAGGTAAAAAACAAATACAGATAATTTCTAAACTACTAGTTAGACCTAAAAAACTATTAGCAACCATTTTAGTAGCCAATAATTTTATAAATATTGGTATTGTAATACTGTTTGCCTTTTTAGGTAACTATTTGTTTGCAGGTATAAATTCTGCGTTAGTTAAATTTATAGTGGAAGTAGTAGTCATTACTTTTTTAATATTGCTTTTTGGAGAAATTTTACCTAAAATATATGCTAGTCGTAACAATCTAAAATTTGCGACATTTATGGCGTATCCATTAGGTGTTTTAGATGTGTTTTTTTCGCCTTTAAGTTTGCCAATGCGCAGTATTACGCTGATAATTCATAATAGATTAGGAAAGCAAAAATCTAATATCAGTGTGGATCAATTGTCACAAGCATTAGAGCTAACAAGTGAGCATGACACCACTAAAGAAGAACAAAAAATATTACAAGGGATTGTAAGTTTTGGTAACACAGATACTAAGCAAGTTATGCAACCACGTATTGATGTCTTTGCATTAAATGTGGAACAACCATATAGCGAGATTATTCCGGAAATTATAGATAACGGTTACTCCAGAATACCAGTATATAAAGATAGTATGGATAATATCGTTGGCGTATTGTATGTTAAAGATTTATTACCCTACATTGATAAACAAACATTCGATTGGACTACCTTATTAAGAGCGCCATTTTTTGTTCCAGAAAACAAAAAATTAGACGATTTAATGGCAGAATTCCAAGAGAAAAAAGTACATCTTGCTGTAGTTGTTGATGAGTATGGAGGAACATCTGGATTAGTGTCATTAGAAGATATTATTGAAGAGATTGTAGGGGATATTAGTGACGAGTTTGATGACGAAGACTTAGTGTTTTCAAAGCTTGATGATAAAAATTATGCTTTTGAAGGTAAAACAGCGTTAAAAGATTTTTATAAAATTATTAAGTTAGAAAACGATACAGTTTTTGAAGACAATAAAGGTGAAGCTGAGACTATTGCTGGTTTTATTTTAGAAAATTCTGGAGGTTTTCCTAAACGAAACAGCAAAATACAGTTTGAAAACTATGTTTTTACAATTGAAGCATTAGATAAAAAACGTATAAAACGTGTCAAGGTTACCTTGCCCTAAATAATAAAATATAAAGGCTAATTATTATTGCCTAAGTACATATATCATGAGACATTTAATAATCTTCCTTTTAACCTTTGTAACACTAACAAGTTGTGGAAACGACCCAATACCAAAGCCAAAAGGGTATCTAAGGTTAGAGTATCCTCAAGCAGATTATAAAATGTATAATCAAGATTTGCCTTTTGCTTTTGATCGAAACATGCAAAGTGATACCATAATATATAAGCCTTTACAAGATGATGTAAAAAGTTTTGGACTTAATATTGAGTATAAAAAATTAAAAGGAACCATATATCTAACTTATAAAGCAATAGATGGTAAAGAGCGCTTAGTTAAGTATCTTAAAAATGCTCAAAATTTTACTCAAGAACATACCAAAAAAGCAGATGCTATTGAAGAGGTTGTTTGGGAAAACCCTGTGAATAAAGTGTATGGAATGTTTTATGAAGTTGGTGGTAATGCAGCATCACAATCTCAGTTTTATATAACGGATAGTATAAATCATTTTTTAACTGGGTCATTATATTTTTATGCTAAGCCTAATTATGACTCGATATTACCTGCTGCTAATTATCTTCAAAAAGATATTAAGCGTATAATGGAAAGTGTCCAATGGAAGTAATTTTGATTATTTAAACACATCCTTAAATCACAAAAAAAAATAAGAATAAAAAAAAGCCTTGAATTTTCAAGGCTTTCATATTTAAATAAGGTAATAATTGTTAAGCTTTTTTAGCGTCTGTACAACATGCTTTTTTGCAGTCTTTAGCACAAGCTAATTTTTCGGCTTCAGTTTTGTTAGCACATTTTTTCTTGCATTCTGCAGTTTTTGCAGCACAATCTTTACAGTCTTTTTTAGTGCAATCTTCTTTACACTTCATTGTGCATTCTTTTTTTGCGGTAGAAAAAGCATCTACTGTATGCATGTCTTTTACTTTATAGGTGTCAGCAACACTTGTAACAGTAGTTTCTAATGATGCAGGAGTTACTAATGCTTCATCATATTCTACCATTGCTAATTCGCGATCAAAATCTACAATTGCAGATTTTACACCTTCCATTTTAGCCATTTTTTTCTCAATAGTTTTTGCACAACCCATTGCGCAAGTCATACCTTCGATTTTAAATTCAGCTTTAGCTAACTTAGCATTGGGATTAATTTCTGCTTTTTTTGTTACTTCTGTAGTTTCTGAAGCAGAAGGTGATGTCATAACTTCTGGCTCAGCTTCGTTTTTACAACTAAATGTTAATACTGTTATTGCAACTAGTACTAGTATATGTTTAAATGATTTCATTTTAATAAAATTTAATTATTGTTTAATAGTTACAAAATTACTAAATAATATGCTTTATTGCTTTTTATATTGGATTTTTGTATCGTAAATTTTAGCTATGCAAAATAATAATAATAGTAAAAAATGGGTGTATTTACTTGTTTTGTCTCTTATCTGGGGAACGTCTTTTATTTTAATTAAGAAGGCTTTGTTGGGTTTAAATGCTTATCAATTAGGTGCTTTGCGTACTTTAATAACAGGGTTGTTTTTGTTTATGGCAGGTTATAAAAAGATACGTTTAATTAAAAAAACGGATTGGAAATGGATTGCGATTTCGGGCTTTTTAGGGTCTTTTATTCCTGCGTTTTTCTTTGCAATTGCCGAAACCCAAATAGATAGTGCAGTTGTGTCTGTTTTAAATAGTTTGGTGCCTTTAAATACTGTTTTAATTGGTGCTGCTGTGTTTAAAATTGCGAGCTCTACTAAGCAGGTGGTTGGAGTAATAATAGGGTTTGTAGGTACGTCTATCTTGATCTTAGAAGGTGCAGATTTAAACCCAAATCAAAATTATTGGTATGCAGGATTTGTAATAGGGTCTACGGTTATGTATGCCATAAATGTTAACATTATCAAGCGCTATTTACAAGAGGTAAAACCTTTGGCAATAGCTGTAGGTAATTATGTTGTTATTTTTATACCTGCTTTAGTTGTTTTAATTTTTGCAGACTTTTTTAATGTAGCAAACTTTAGTAATTCAGATTTTACAAATGCAATTGGTTACGTTGTTATTTTGTCCTTTTTTGGGACTGCTTTGGCTAAAGTATTGTTTAACACTTTGGTGCAAATGTCTACTCCTGTATTTGCGTCTTCTGTGACTTATATTATGCCAATTGTTGCTTTAGTTTGGGGCTTGATGGATGGAGAAAGTTTTAGTGTGACACAAATTATTGGGACTTTAATTATTTTAATTGGTGTGTATTTAGCTAATAGAAAAGCAAAAAAAATCCGAAACGTTTAAGCTTCGGATTTTTAGTTTAATTGTAATGTATACTAGTTAAAATCTGCATCAGTAACTTCTTCGTTTACTTTTACATTTTTAATATTCATAGACATTGTTTGTGGTCCAGCTATGATAGTCTGTGCGTAAGGAAATTTTACTCCGTTTACTTCAGAGTAGTTATCATACTTTACTGTTGTAGTAACTTCTTGTCCTTGCGCTTTAGTTGTGCTTTCTTCTTGAACTAACAAGTTTGATGCAACATCATAATAACGGTAAGACGCATCGTCACCTTTCATTACTTTTACTTTGTAGCTATCTGCTCCATCAATATCAACAATACTTACTAATGATACATTAGCCATATCATATGCTGTTTCTGGAAACATTCCAGCTTCAGCTTTTTTGTCTGATACTTCAGTGTCTGATAAAGGCATTTTCTGACCTTGTTGCTCTCTGTAACCAGCTGTACCGTTCCATTTAGACTTCATCATTACCATACCTTGCATAGCAACTTCCATAGACTCTTTATTGTCTTTAGTTTTCTTTATTTCTACTGTCAATGGTGGAGCTCCTTGGATAACAAAATCACCATCCATTTTTACAGAGTTTACCATGTTAATATTGCTGGTTCCTCCAATAGCTGTAATATAGTTGTCTATTACCGTTTTAGCAGTTACGCCATCAGGAATTGGTTTAGAAAATTCTGGTTTCTCAACTGGATTTGCAAACTTGTCAAAGTACTTAATTGGTACTCCTGTTTTTTCTAATCCAGGGATGACATCACTACCTTTTCCAACTATAATTATACGTGCATTTTCTGGCTTAAAGTATTTGTTAGCCACACGTTGTACATCCTCTACAGTTACTGCATTTATTTTAGATAAATACGTTTTATAAAAGTCAGATGGTAATTTATTAAGTTTAATGCTTAATGCGTATCTAGCAATTGTCTGAGGGCTTTCTAAAGCTAAAACAAAATCTCCAACATACTTCGCTTTTGCATTAGCTAATGCTTCAGCAGTAACAGGTTCTGATTTTATTCTTTTAATTTCTTTTAAAGTCTCTACAACTGCACTATCAGTAACAGTGTTTCTTACTTCAGCTCCAGCTGTAAATCTTGACGCGCCAAAACGAGATGCACCAATACTAGAACGTGCTCCATAAGTCCAACCGTTTGCTTCTCGTAAATTCATGTTTAAGTAGCTGTTAAAACCACCACCTAAAATTTTATTAGCAATTAATACTGCATGGTAATCAGGATCATTCATTTCTAACGTTACGTTATTAGTTAATGATATGTTTGATTGTACAGCATTTGGCATGTCTACAAAATTGATTTGCGTACTTGCTAGGTTTGGATTAGGAGTAACTAGATTTGTTGTAAAATCGATTCCTTTATCCCATTTTTTGAAGTATTTTTTAACTTGCTTTTCAACTGTCTTAAAATCTACATCACCAATAATTACTAAGTATGCATTGTTTGGGTTGAAGTATTTTTGGTAAAATGCTCTAACATTATCAATTGTAATATTATTTACAGTTTCTTCAGTAATATATTCTCCGTAAGGGTGGTTATTACCATAAGATAATGCGCTTCCTACACGACCTGCTACAGCATCTACACTTTTCTCGTTGTTTTTTAAACCTTCTAGAATAAGTGCTTTTTCTTTATCAAATTCTTCTTGAGAAAATAATGGATTCATAGCTGCATCTGCCATTAATTCCATAATACGTTCAGAATATTTAGATAAACCACTAGCATATGCTCCATCAGAACTAAACCCAAGGCTTGCTCCTAAAAAGTCAATCTCTTCATTAAAAACATCTTTCGGGATGTTAGTTGTACCGTTTCCTAACATGGCACCTAACATTGCAGATACACCTGCTTTATCACCTTCTGTAATTGGTTGGTTATCTATAGTTAAAGCGTATGATACTCTTGGAAGTTTATGGTTTTCAACAATTAAAACTTTTAGTCCATTTTTTAGTTCAAACTCTCCAGGGACTTCTAAAGTAATGGTTGGTGCAGGACCTGGTTCTGGTTGTTTAGATCTGTCTATTTGGGCTGTTGCCGAAATTGATATAAACAATACCGCTAATAAGGCTGTTATTTTTGTTTTCATATCTATTGAAATTTCTTTTTTATTTTTCGTCTTTACTTGGTAAATATTCTAAAACAACACGTTGGTTAGGATTTAAATATTTTTTAGCAACATTTTGAATCTCTTCTCTAGTAATAGATCTGTAGATTTTAATTTCGTTGTTAATTAAACTAATATCCTTATAAAGCATATAGTAGCGAGCTAATGAGTTTGCTACACCAGAAATGCTTGAATTTGAACTTACAAAATTGTTTTCAAATTGGTTTTGAAGTTTTTGGTAATCTCTTTCAGACATTAATTCAGTTTGTACCTTAACTAATTCTTCATCAATTTCGGCTAATAAACCATCTAAAGTATTTTCACCTAAAGGTAAACCGTAGATAATGTATGTCCCGTAATCTTCTTGACTTTGGTTAAAAGCACCAACTTGTACAGCCATTTTTTTGTCATCAACAATTTTTTTATACAATTTAGATGTTTTACCAGAACTTAAATAACTAGATAACATATCTAACACATAAGCATCTCTATCTGTCATTGCTGGTGTTCTGTAAGCAGCAATAATTGCAGGGATTTGTATGTTGTCATCGTAAGCTGTTGCTTTAATAGTCTCAGTAATTGGGTCCTCTTTAGGGAAATTTCTAACTATATCTTCTCCTCTTGGGATTGGTCCAAAATAGTCTTTAATCATCTTTTTTGTAGAGGCAATATCTATATCACCAGCAACAACTAATACAGCGTTATTTGGTACGTAGAATTTTTTGTTAAACGCTTGAAACTCTTCTAAAGAAGCAGCATCTAAATGCTCCATTTTTCCAATAGTTGTTCCTTTATAAGGGTGTTTTTTGAAGATGTTAAGTTTAACATTTTCGATAAATTTACCATAAGGAGAATTATCTACACGTAAACGTTTTTCTTCTTTTACAACTTCATTTTGAGTGTCCACACCAATCTGGTTAATAATTGGGTGCATTAAACGCTCAGATTCCATCCATAATCCTAATTCTAGGCTATTAGAAGGGAAAACTTCGTAATAATACGTTCTGTCGTCAGTTGTGTTTGCGTTATTACTTCCTCCTTGAGAAGTTACAATTTTAAACCATTCACCACGATCGATGTTTTCAGTACCTTCAAATAAAAGGTGTTCAAAAAAGTGAGCCATACCTGTACGATCTGGCTGTTCGTCTTTTGCACCAACATGGTACATTACAGAGGTAGTTACTACAGGAGCAGAGTTGTCTTGATGTAAGATAACGTGTAAACCATTGTCTAAATCATACTCTTCGTAGTTAACTTCTTGTGCTGTAGCAGAAAAACCAGCTAAAAGCAAAGCAGCTAATGAGAATAAACTTTTTTTCATGTGTTTGATTATTTAATTTATCAGTTTAAGTATTAGTATACTGTTGTATGTTTTTGTTACAACAGTTTTAACAAAAATAACAATACAACCATGTATTACTGCTTAATTTATTGAAAATTAACATCAAATTATAAAAATTTGGTTCCATTTTCACGAAATTTAAAGGGATTATTAACCAAAAACCATAAATTAATATGAAAAATATTTCCCTTCCTATAAGATTTGGGTTAGTTATAAGCGCATGTTTAATTGCCTTTTTTTTAATCCTGTCTTTGTTTAATTTACATACTAATCCTTTTTTTAGTTTATTTAATGGTGTGATAACAGGTTTTGGTATTTATGAAACTATAAAGTATTATAAATTACAACAAGCTGATAAGTTTAGTTACACAGGCGGTTTTACCGTAGGTATCATTGCAGGTTTTATAGCAGCGATTTTGTTTACAGTATTTTTCACCTTTTATGCTACAGAAGTTGATACTGAATTTTTGAAGAAATTATTAACCGTTTTTAAAAGCGATTATAATGTACAAATTGGCTTGGTTGCTTTTGTTGTTGCGATTATGGGATTTGCCACAACAGTAGTTATTACACTTACTTGTATGCAACTATTTAAAAATAGCAGAAATATGCCTCAAAAACAATAAAAGGTTTGTAGATTAATTAATTAGAAGTATATTTGCATCCGTTTTCTAAGGAAAATGAGATTATTTTATATAAACTAATTAATAAAAACGTTACGCTATGTACGCAATTGTAGAGATAGCAGGGCATCAATTTAAAGTTGAAAAAGACCAAAAAGTTTTTGTTAACCGTTTAGCAACAGAAGAAGGAGAAGCAGTGTCTTTTGACAATGTCCTTTTAATTGCAGATGGTTCTAACATAACTGTAGGCGCCCCAGCTATAGGCGGAGCACAAGTAAGTGCAAAAGTCTTAAAGCACCTTCAAGGTGATAAAGTTATTGTTTTCAAGAAGAAAAGAAGAAAAGGTTACCGTAAGAAAAACGGACACAGACAAGCCTTAACTGAAATCGTAATTGAAAGTATAGTAGCTTCAGGAGCTAAGCCAGCAGCGAAAGCTGAAAAAGCTGCTCCAAAAAAAGAAACTAAAAAAGTAGAAGCTAAAGCTGCACCTAAAAAGGCTGCTAAAGCATCAGGAAAAGCTGACGACTTGAAAAAAGTTGAAGGTATTGGACCAAAAATTGCTGAAACCTTAGTTGAAGCAGGAATCGCTACTTTTGCTGAATTAGCTAAAACTGATGCAGCTAAAATTTCTGAAATTATCGCAGGTGTACGTGGTAATCACGTAACTGACACATGGCCAGCACAAGCTCAATTAGCTGCTGATGGTAAGTGGGATGAGTTAAAGAAATGGCAAGACGAATTAGATGGTGGTAAAGCGTAATTGCTAAATCACTTTAAGTATAACAATTTAAACACTTAAGATCATGGCTCACAAAAAAGGGGTTGGTAGTTCGAAGAATGGTAGAGAATCAGAATCAAAACGTTTAGGCGTTAAGATTTTTGGTGGACAAGCTGCTATTGCTGGAAACATTATCATAAGACAACGTGGTAATACACATCACCCAGGTGAAAATGTATACCAAGGAAAAGATCACACTTTACATGCTAAAGTTGATGGTTTAGTAAAATTTACAAAGAAAAGAGACAACAAGTCTTACGTTTCTATTGAGCCTTTCCAAGCTTAATAATTTTATTTCCTAAAAAAATAAAACCCTTTCTATTTATTTAGAAAGGGTTTTTTGTTGTTTTAGTATGTCGTTTATAATTTTTAAATGATGGTTGGTGTGCATCAGTAAAAATCTGGGTACACGTTTGGTGTTTATGTGTCCAAATAAAGGGTGTTTAAAATAGGCGTTTTTGTCTAAGTTTGTTAGTGTAGCAATATTAGATTTTGCTAATGTAATTTGTTGTAGTAAATCTGCTTTAGTAATATTTTCTGGTGGTAGTACATGTTTTGGCGCTTTTGCTTTTCCTCTGGGGAAAAAGCCTAATATAAAAAAGACTTTTCCTAAAAGTGTAAAGTTATTTTTAAATTGTTTTGGGTCTGATGTATTGGTAGCAATACTTACGTTGTTTATTACTTTAAGACTGTGGTCTATATGCCAAGCTATATTGCTTTTAGATACTTTAGGGTTTGATTGGTCGTAATTTATTATGTGATGCTCTAAATTATTTATGGCTGTAGTAAGTTTTTGTATGGACATGGTCTTGTTTTTGTCTTGTGAAGATACTTAAAACGAACATGACTTTACAAAAGTTAAACCATTTTACTAGAAGAACTGTGTTTTTGCGGATTAGTTTGCAATAAGGATTGTAGTGGCATCCTTTTTTGAGGCACGAGAAAAAGATATAACGGAAAGCGTGTTTGTTTTTGGTTTTTTTCCAAAAACAAATTGCCATAAAACAAAAAAAAATCCCAAACATTGCTGCTTGGGATTTAATATGTAATTATAAAGTATGTGATTGTTAGATCACTAAAAAGTGACTTACAATGACGCTTTGATTAGTATCTGTAATGTTCTGGCTTGTATGGTCCTTCAACTTTAACACCAATATAATCAGCTTGGTAATCTGCTAATTCTGTTAGCTCTACACCAATTTTTTCTAAATGTAATTTAGCTACTTTTTCGTCTAAATGCTTTGGTAACATATATACGTCGTTTTCGTATTTATCGCTATTTTTCCAAAGTTCGATTTGTGCTAACGTTTGGTTTGTAAATGAGTTAGACATTACAAAACTAGGGTGTCCTGTTGCGCAACCTAAGTTAACTAAACGTCCTTCGGCAAGTAAGATAATATCTTTACCATCAATGTTGTATTTGTCAACCTGAGGTTTGATTGTGTCTTTAGTATGACCATGGTTTTTGTTTAACCATCCTACTTGGATTTCGTTATCAAAGTGACCGATGTTTGCTACGATTACTTTGTCTTTCATTGCTTCAAAATGCTTTGCACGTACAATGTCTTTGTTACCTGTAGTTGTAATGATTATATCAGAATTACCAACAACTGTTTCTAGTTTTTTAACTTCAAAACCGTCCATTGCTGCTTGTAATGCACAAATTGGGTCAATTTCTGTTACTGTTACAATACTTCCAGCACCTTTAAAAGACGCAGCAGTACCTTTACCAACGTCTCCATAACCACAAACAGTTACACGTTTACCTGCTAACATAATGTCTGTTGCACGACGTATTGCGTCTACTGCAGACTCTTTACATCCGTATTTGTTGTCAAATTTAGATTTAGTTACAGAATCGTTTACGTTAATTGCTGGCATTGTTAATGTACCGTTTTTAACACGCTCGTATAATCTGTGTACTCCTGTTGTAGTTTCTTCAGATAATCCTTTAATTCCTGCAGATAATTCTGGGTATTTATCTAAAACCATGTTAGTTAAATCTCCACCATCATCTAAAATCATGTTTAATGGCTTACGGTCTTCTCCAAAAAATAAGGTTTGCTCGATACACCAATCAAATTCTTCTTCAGTCATGTCTTTCCAAGCGTACACAGCTGTACCTGCATCTGCAATTGCAGCAGCAGCTTGATCTTGTGTAGAGAAAATGTTACAAGAGCTCCAAGTAACTTCTGCTCCTAAAGCTTGTAAAGTTTCAATTAAAACAGCAGTTTGGATAGTCATGTGTAAACATCCAGCAATACGTGCTCCTTTTAAAGGTTGTTCGTTTTTGTATTCTTCACGTAAACTCATTAAACCTGGCATTTCTGCTTCGGCTAAATTAATTTCTTTTCTTCCCCAAGCCGCAAGCGACATGTCTTTTACCTTATTAGGCACGTAAGCAACGTTTTTTGTACTCATATTATTTCTCTCTTTATTTTATAAATGAAACACCTTTGGGAATTAGCACTTAAAATGGTTAAATTCGCTTAACAAAAATGCATATTTCGCCTTAGGCTTTGCAAAGATAACTAATAGAATTTAGAATATTAAATGCCTCTATATAAAACCCTTACTCCAAATTCACAAACTACTGTTAAAATCTGGAAGATTGAAGAGTCTTATGACCAATTAATCAATGGATTAGATTTAAAACCAGAGAGTTTAGATCGTGTCTTAGGTATGAAAAGTGAGCTGCATCAACGTGGTTTTTTAAGTGTTAGACACTTGCTTAATGCTTTTGGTTATACCGATCATGATTTATTTTATGACGCGAATGGCAAACCACATTTAAAGGATGGAAAGTATATATCTATAACCCATAGCTTTACATTTTCTGGCGTTATTATTAGCGATACAGAAGTTGGTATAGATATAGAAAGACAGCGCCAAAAAATAGCAGTTATTGCTAAAAAGTTTGTGGCGTACGAGTTTGAATATTTGGATAAAGAAGCTTCTGATTATATTAATAAACTAACTGTTATTTGGGGAATAAAGGAATCTTTATACAAATTGTTTGCAACTCCAGGAATGTTGTTTAAGGAACATTTTTTGGTAATTCCGTTTTCTATAATTGATGCCCAAACGGTTTGTTGGATAGATTATAAGGGTTTAAAAAAACGTTATACTGCCAATTACTTAGAGTTTGAAGGTTTTACTTGTGCTTATGTTATAGAATAATGAGTGTTTACAACGACATACTTTCCGCGAAAGCGAAACAAGAAAAATTATTAGCTATACTAATTGATCCTGATAAATTTGATATTAAATTATTATCGCAATTTGCCAATAAAATTAATCACTCCGTAATAACACATGTTTTTGTTGGTGGTAGTACAGTTGAGTTGGAAGTGACGCAAAAATTAGTTGCTGCTTTAAAACCACTAACTAAATTACCCATTGTGCTATTTCCTGGTGATGTAACGCAAATATCAAAGGATGCTGACGCTATCTTGTTTTTGTCCTTAATTTCTGGTCGAAACCCTAAATATTTAATCGAAAAACAAATTGAAGCGGTTTCTATTTTAAAAAATACCGACTTGGAGGTTATTCCAACTGGTTATATTTTGATTGAAAATGGAAAAGAAACTGCGGTCCAAAAAGTAACAAAAAGTAAACCGATCCCAACTGCTTTGCATACTTTAGTTGCTGATACAGCAAAAGCAGGTGAATTAATGGGTAAAAAAATTATTTATTTAGAAGCTGGAAGTGGAGCATTACACCCTGTACCATTACAAATGATTAAGTTTGTGAAACAAGATTTAACAATCCCTTTAATAGTTGGAGGTGGTATTAGAAGCAAACAACAATTGGATAACGCTTATAGTGCAGGAGCAGATTTAGTAGTAATTGGTACTGCTTTTGAAGAAAACCATGACTTTTTTGAAGAATTAAAACTATAAACCATGAAAATATCGGTAGATTTAACTTTGTCACCATTAAGTAATAATTATGAGCAGCACGTTATTGATTTTATTAAAGCTTTACGTGACTCTAATTTTACGGTTTTAGAAAACCCATTAAGTACTCAGGTTTTTGGCGAATTTGACCAGTTGATGCCTTTTTTAAACGAAAAGATTAAAGCTTCGTTTGAAAATCAAGACATATGTGTACTAACTATTAAAGTTGTAAAAACAGACAGAAGCGATTATGAGCCACATTTTTGATTTCCTTTTTGGGCAATATTTTGAATACGAAACAACAGATGTGGTTTTAGAGATTATTGCTGTAATTTTTGGTTTTTTATCTGTATTGTTTTCTAAACAAAATAAAATTTGGGTGTTTCCTACAGGTATGATAAGTACCTTAATTTTTGTGTATTTATTATTAAAATGGGGTCTGTTAGGAGATATGATGATTAACGCTTATTATTTTGTAATGAGTGTTTATGGTTGGTATATATGGACAAGAAAAGTGGACGATCAACACGTTACACCTATTTCTGTTACCTCAAAAAAGGAAAAAAAATTAAGTGTAATTATTTTTTTAGCAACTATGTTATTTGTGTTTGTAGTTTATAAAACATTTGATAAGTGGACTAGTTGGGTGGCATATGTTGATACCATTACTACTGCAATATTTTTTGTTGGTATGTGGTTGATGGCTAAACGTAAAATTGAAAACTGGATTTACTGGATTATTGGAGATATTATCTCTGTTCCTTTATATTTTTATAAAGGATTTACGTTTACTTCTTTTCAGTATTTAGGATTTACAGTAATTGCAATATTTGGTTATTTACAATGGAAAAAACACTTGAACAGCAACCTGCAAACTGTGTAAAAATAGTTTTGTTTGGACCAGAATCTACTGGAAAAACGACGTTATCTCAACAATTAGCTAGGCATTATCATTCCGTTTGGGTACCCGAATATGCTAGAGATTATTTACAAAATAAATGGAATAACGAACGTAAAACCTGCGAAACTCACGATTTACTTCCAATAGCTATGGGTCAAATGAGTATGGAAAACCGTTTGGCAAAAAAAACAGAATCTGTACTAATTTGTGATACTGATTTATTAGAGACTAAAGTATACTCTGAAACCTATTACTCTGGGACTTGCAATCCAGTTTTAGAAAAATATGCTATAAAAAATACTTATGATTTATACTTTTTAACGTATATTGATACACCTTGGGAAGCGGATGATTTAAGGGACAAGCCTGAAGAAAGAGAAGCAATGTTTGAAACGTTTAAATCTACATTAATAAAATATAATCGACCTTATGTATTATTAAAAGGAGATAAGAAAACAAGATTACAATTAGCCATAAAACATATAGATTTATTATTAGCAAAACATAATGATGCAGTTTAATAGTTCAGATAAAATTTTCATAGAAAAAAAAGGATTAACACTTAAAAAGGTAGAGCAACAATTACAGTTGCTTAAAACAGGATTACCCTTCATTAATTTAGAAAGAGCAGCAACTATTGAAGACGGAATACTTAAGTTTTCTGAGCAAGAGAAATCGGGTTTAATAAAGGTTTATGATGCTCAAAAAGAAGCAATCAAAATTGTCAAATTTGTTCCTGCTTCTGGAGCAGCGACCAGGATGTTTAAATTTTTATTTGATTTTATCAAGGATTTTAAGCCTAAAAAGCAAAGTATAAATGCTTATGTAAATAAATTTAAGGCTTCAGAGTTATCTTTATTTTTTATTGGGTTAGAAAAACTACCTTTTTATAATCTAGTAATAACCTATTTAAAGTCACAAAACAAAAACTATAATAAATTATCAAACGATGAAAAATTGGTTGCGTTTATCAAAGCTATTTTAAACGATGATCAATTAGCTTTTAGTGCTTTTCCAAAAGGATTATTACCGTTTCATAAATATAAAAATCATTTAGCAAGCGCTTTTGAGGAGCATTTATTTGAGGCTGCATTGTACGCGACCTCAAATGGTAAAGCTTCTCTTCATTTTACTATTTCAGAAAAACATAAAGAAAAGTTTGATGCTGAGTTTGCTAGAATTCAACAAATAGTTGAAAGCAAAACCAATACTAAATTTGATATTTCTTTTTCTTATCAAAAAGAATCTACAGATACAATAGCAGTTTCAGCAAAAAATGAAATTGTTAGAGAGGACAATCACGAGCTATATTTTAGACCATCTGGTCATGGTGCTTTACTTGAAAACCTAAACGACTTTGATGCTGATATTATTTTTATTAAAAATATTGATAATGTTGTAGTTTATAAATATGAAGAAGAAGTCGCTAAGTCTAAAAAAATGCTAGCAGGTTTATTGATTAATATAAAAAAGCAAGCGTTTAAGTATGCCAAAGATTTAGATACAAAGCAATTGTCGCATGAGGATATAGTTGGAATCGCAGAGTTTTTGATTTGTAAAATGAATGTTGTAATTTCTCCTGAATTTGAAAAATATTCTACAGCATATCAAATAGATTATTTAAAAAATAAACTAGACAGACCAATCCGTATTTGTGGTATGGTTGAAAACGAAGGAGAGCCAGGAGGAGGTCCATTTTGGGTTAAAGATGAAGGTGCAAATCTGTCTTTGCAAATAGTAGAATCTGCTCAAATTAACAAAAAGGATAAAGAACAAAAAAACATCTTAAAAAAAGCGACGCATTTTAATCCTGTAGACATTGTTTGTAGTATAAAAAACTATAAAGGCGAAACGTATGATCTTCAAAAATTTGTTGACCACCAAACAACTTTTATTACTATGAAAACAAAAGTTGGAAAAGATATTAAAGCGTTAGAGTTGCCAGGACTTTGGAACGGAAGTATGTCCAATTGGAATACTATTTTTGTGGAAGTACCTTTAGTTACCTTCAATCCAGTAAAAACGGTTAATGACTTACTAAAACCAACACATCAAGTCTTATAACGTGTTAGACAAACAAGCTTTAGAGAAAGAATTTAACCTTAAAGCTATCAGAAGTTCTGGTAGTGGTGGACAGCATGTCAATAAGGTTGCTACTAAAATAGAGTTAAGTTTTTCTATTAATGACTCTGTAGTTCTTGCAAACGACCAAAAAGAACGGATTATATCAAAATTAGCAACTAGGCTAACTAAAGATCAGGTATTATTATTGCAATGTGGAGACACTAGAAGTCAATTAAAAAATAAAGGGATTATTATAAAACGTGCAATTGCTATTTTGCAACAAGCTTTACAAGTAGATCCAGAGCGTAAACCAACCAAAATCCCAAGAGCAGTTATTCGTAAACGCTTAAAAAACAAAAAACACAACTCAGATATAAAAGCTAATCGAAAAAAACCAA
Organism: Olleya sp. UBA1516; assembly: GCF_002323495.1. NCBI lineage: Bacteria > Pseudomonadati > Bacteroidota > Flavobacteriia > Flavobacteriales > Flavobacteriaceae > Olleya > Olleya sp. UBA1516. Next base: position 265,547 of record NZ_DCQO01000016.1, on the reverse strand, counting down.
AAATAGAGTAGCTTATTATATAAGTCTTAATTGTATTTTAACAATATTAATTATTGCGTAGATTATTCTTTGAAAAAAAATCAAGAATCATATTTCATAAATCAAAATTCTAATCTACCTTTGCAGCGTTCTCAAAAAAGGGGTGCCTATATCGGCTGAGATCATACCCATTGAACCTAGAACAGGTAATGCTGTTTAGGAAATTTGAAACACATTTTTTGTGTTACTATGTAATGTATAGATAGTCTGTATTTTACAAATTTTAATTAATAACAATTAAGAATAATTACCTCTTTTTATTCGATTAGTAATTTAATCGTAATGAAAAATTTATTTCTTTTTTTAACACTATTAGTGTTATCGGTCAGTGTTAACGCACAAGACAAAAAAACAGTTGAGTCGGACTCTACAAAAATCACAAAACTTGATGAAGTGTTACTATCTGCTACTAGAGCAAAGGATAAGACACCAGTAGCTTTTTCAAACATCACAAAAGAAGAGTTAGAATCTATAAATCTTGGTCAGGATTTACCAGTATTATTAGATCAATTACCATCTGTAGTAACAACAAGTGATGCAGGAGCAGGTGTTGGTTATACAGGGATTAGAGTTAGAGGTAGTGATGCGACACGTGTCAATGTGACTATCAACGGAATACCTTACAATGACCAAGAAAGTCAAGGGACATTCTGGGTTAATATGCCTGATTTTGTAAGTTCTGTTGAGGATATTCAATTACAACGTGGTGTTGGAACATCTACCAATGGATCTGGTGCTTTTGGAGCTAGCTTAAACTTAAAAACACTTAATCCATCGACTGATGGTTATGCTACAACAACTAACGCAGTAGGTAGTTTTGGAACTAGAAAACATAATATTAGTATTGGTTCTGGAATTAAAAATAATTTTTATGCTGAAGCTAGATTATCCAATATACAAAGTGATGGATATATTGATAGAGCTAGAGCAGACTTAAATAGTTATTATACAGAAGCTGGTTTTGTTAACGAAAAAACATCCATAAAAGCTATTGTTTTTGGAGGAAAAGAAGAGACTTACCAGTCTTGGTACGGAACACCAGAAGCAGTTGTTAATAACGATTTAGAAGGAATTCAGGCTTTTATTGATAGAAATTATCCAAGTGATGCAGAAGCTGAAAATTTATTAAATTCAGGAAGAACATATAATTACTACACTTATGATAATGAAATTGATAGCTATCAACAAACACATTATCAATTACATGCTTCTCACCAATTTAACTCTATATTTTCTGCTAATATTTCTGGTAATTTTACAACAGGTAAAGGTTATTATGAACAATATAAAGATGGTGAGGAATTAGGTGACTATTTCCCAAATAATGCAAATGCTTCAGACGAAGGTGATGTCATTAGAAGACGTTGGTTAGATAATAACTTTACAGCAATTGTATATTCACTTAACTATAAAAAGGATAAGTTAAATTTATATTTAGGTGGTGGATATAATTCTTATAAAGGGGATCATTTTGGTGAAGTTATCTGGGATTCATTTGAAACACCAATACCTGTAAGAAGCAATTATTATTTTAGTTATGGAGATAAACAAGATTTTAATACGTACTTAAAAGCCGAGTATAATATCAATTCAAATTTATTTGCATTACTAGATTTACAATATAGAACGGTTGATTATGAGTCTGTTGGAACAAGCTCAGATTTACTAGATATTAATGTAAAAGAAACGTATAATTTTTTCAATCCAAAAATGGGATTAACCTACAGGATTAATAATAATAGTAATGTGTATGGATCTTACGCTGTAGGTAACAGAGAGCCAAATCGTGACGATTTAACAAAAAATCCAATCAAGCCAGTATCGGAACAGTTACATGATTTTGAGTTTGGTTATAAATTACAAAATTCTAAGTTTTACTTAAACGCTAATTTATACTATATGGATTATAAAGATCAATTAGTGTTAACAGGAGATTTAGATGATGTTGGTGATCCAATCAGACAAAATGTAGCAGATAGTTACAGAGCTGGTATCGAGATACAAACAGGATATAAATTATCGGATCAATTTAGGATTGATGCTAATGCAACTTTTAGTCAAAATAAAATTAAAGCGTTTGATTATGTCGTTTATGACACGCAGTATGATCCTAGTACATTTGATACAGTATCTTATGATGCTGTTGTGACAACTTATAATGATACAGATATCTCATTTTCGCCAAACGTAATATTTGGTAGCACATTAACCTACTCGCCAATTAAAAATGCTAACATCGCTTTATTATCTAAGTATGTTGGGCAACAATATTTAGACAACACGTCAAGTGATAGTAAAAGTATGGATGGCTATTTTGTAAACAACTTAAATGTGTCTTATCGTATCAAACCAACTTGGATTAAAGAAATCGCTTTTAATGTATTGGTTAACAATGTGTTTAATAATAAATATGTATCTAATGGTTATACGTATAGCTATTTTTATAGACCAGAAAACTCTAATGATGCACCAATCACAGAAAATTTTTACTACCCACAAGCAACCACTAACTTTTTAGCAGGTGTAACCTTAAAATTTTAACCAATAATTTTTACAACAACCCTTTAAAGGCATCTCTAAATTAGAGGTGCTTTTTTAGTTATTGTAAACTCTAATAACATCTCCATTAACCTCTACAAAGTAAGGTTTTAAACTATATTGTCCATTAGTGCCATCAAAAGGAACACCTCCACCAGCAACGCTATAACTATTACCATCATCGCAATTACAAGTTGCAATACCACTTTCAACAGTTAGTAAAGAGCAGTCTGAAGGGACGTGATTAGGATCTGTAATTTCAAAAGCATAATAAGTGTTACCTGTGTAATAAATGACAATGCCATTATACCCAAAACCATTGATAACAATACTACCACCAGGAAACTGCAAGTCATTATATTGTGGTAAAGTTGTGTTTATGGAATTAAAAGTGTCAAAATTAATATTTGGTATAAAATTATTGCTGTTATCAGCATCATCGTTTTTTTGACATGACGTTATTAGCGCAAAGCATAATATTATTGTAGTTAAAGACCTTAACATATAAATTTAATAATTTTTTAGGATTGCAATTTACAACAATTACAATGTTGAGTTAAATATTTTGTATATTTGTAAGACAAAATCTCGTGTCGACGAGATTTTTGTGTTTAACGCTAAATTGTTTTAGCGTCTTTTTATTTAAACGAAAAAAATATGAGTAAAGTATCTTATTATACAGCAGAAGGGTTAAAAAAATTGCGTGACGAGCTTAAGCAACTTAAGGATGTGGAGCGCGTTAAGGCCTCTAGAGCAATAGCAGAAGCAAGAGATAAAGGTGATTTAAGCGAAAATGCCGAGTATGATGCAGCCAAGGAAGCGCAAGGTATGCTAGAAATGCGTATTGCTAAACTAGAAGATCAAATGGCTGGAGCACGTGTTATTGACGAGTCACAAATGGACACCTCTAAAATATTAGTCCTATCTAAAGTAAAAATCAAAAACCAAACCAATGGTATGGAAATGAATTATACTTTAGTAGCAGATGGCGAAGCAGATTTAGCCTCAGGTAAAATATCTGTAAACAGCCCAATAGGTAAAGGTTTATTAGGTAAATCAGTTGGTGATGTTGCTGAAATACAAGTGCCAAGTGGTATTATTAAATTTGATATTGTCGAAATTAGTAGATAATATTTCATTTAAATAATAACGCTAAAGCGGAAATATATAAAAATGTAAATTTTTTGAAGATTCCTGTTTATTCTGAAACAAATTTCAGGTTAGCAGGAATCTTTTTTTATCTTTAGTTTCTAAACCGAAACCTATATGTCATCCATTTTTACAAAAATAGTAAACGGAGAAATTCCGTGTTATAAAGTAGCCGAGACTGAAGATTTTTTAGCCTTCTTAGATGTTAATCCTAATGCTAAAGGACATACCTTATGTATTCCTAAAAAAGAAGTAAATAAACTTTTTGATTTAGATGAAGCAACATACACTGCCTTAATGCTATTTTCCAGAAAAGTAGCAATAGCTTTAGAAAAAGCTGTGCCTTGTAAACGTGTTGGTGTAAGTGTAATTGGTTTAGAAGTACCACATGTACATGTACATTTAATACCATTAAATACAATGGAAGACGCAAGGTTTATTAATAAAGTGTCTTTACAAAAGGAAGATTTTGAAGCTTTAGCAAAAGCAATTGCTGCTAATTTATAATTGGTAAACTAAAACGCTTAGTATTGCAGCTATTAAAAGGGTAGCTGCACCAATCAAAATCCAAAATAGACTTTTGTACTTTTTAGATGATTTTTTAGGCTGGAAAGCTTTCATCTGGTAGTCATAAACGCGCTCAATGTCATCCGTCCAACGTGCTGGATAGATTTTAGTATTACAAACAATGCAATTCATTTCCGTACTTACCTCTTGTGTAATGCTTTTATAAAAAGAAGTTTCAATAAAACGTTGTTTAAACGTTAATTGCAGTCCTTTAGTGCTAAAGCATTCAGGGCAATTATTATTTAAATCAACAGTATTTATTGTTAGTAATCTATCAGACATTTATATTGTTTTTAGGCTAATCTGCATAGTTGTTCCTTTTCCTTTTTCAGAGTGCAAAACTTTTATACGACCATTATGAAAGTCTTCTACAATTCGTTTTGCCAATGATAAGCCAAGTCCCCAACCACGTTTTTTAGTTGTATAACCAGGCTCAAAGATAGTACTAAATTCGTTTTTACTTATTCCTTTTCCTGTATCTGTTACAGTTATTTTTACACGTTGTTCTAACTGTGTGATACTGACATGCAAATCACCTTTTCCCTTCATGGCATCTATAGCATTTTTAACTAAATTTTCTATAGTCCAACCATATAATTGGGTATTTAAATTAACGTATATAGGGTGTTCTGGTAAAGTGATATCAAAATTTATTAGTCTTGAAGATCTTGTTTTTAAATAGTCATAAGCGTCTTTGGTTTCAGCAACAATATCAACCTTATTCAGTGTTGGAAGCGATCCTATTTTACTAAAACGCTCTGTGATTGTTTGCAAGCGACTAATGTCTTTTTCTATTTCTTTTATGTATTCAGGATTAGTGTTTTCACCTTTTAAAATTTCGGTCCAACCAATTAATGATGATAAAGGCGTCCCGATTTGATGTGCGGTTTCTTTAGCCATTCCTGACCATAATTTATTTTGAGTTGCAATTTTAGAGCTGCGATAAAAAAAGTAAACCACTGCTCCAAATAAGACAATAATTAATAATAGCGCTAATGGATAATATTTTAGTTTATTTAAAAGTGGCGAGTTTCCGTAGTATAGCATACCAAGGGACTCATCGCTATTAGTTTTGTTATTATAATAGGATAATGCAATAGGATGGTTTTCTTCTTCAAACTGTAATTGACTTTTTCTTAAAAAAGCATCAACATTTTTTATTCCTAAAGTATCTAAATTATTAAAGCTACTTATTTCTCCTTTAGGAGATACTAAAATCATTGGAGTTGTAGAGGTGGAATCTGTTATAATAAATGTTGTAACATTGTTTACTTCGCCATCCAACCCGTTTCTAAAGCTATTTAAAAAATCACTTTGTGCATAGGACCATGTTTGCATTTTTCTGCGTTCTTCTGCTTTAAATTTTTGAAAAAACACATAAGTATTCCATAGTATTAAAGAGATAATAGCAAATGAAGCAATAATAATTATCCAGCGTATAAGCTGACGATGTTTTGTAAAAAACATGATTGTTAGTTTTTGGTGTTAATATAATGCAATTCTGTTAATATTATTGTGGAGGTTGGTTACTAATTGCCTTTTAGTTGACCGTCAGATTGTGTATTTTTGTAGTAAACAATACTCCTTTATGTTATCATTTACACCAGAAGAATTCTCTACAGCTAAATTACATGGCTATTTACTTAGTGCTGTTGCACCTAGACCAATAGCTTTTGCTAGTACAATAGATGCAGACGGAAAACCTAATTTATCGCCTTTTAGTTTTTTTAATGTGTTTAGTGCTAATCCACCAATATTAATTTTTTCGCCAGCAAGACGTGTTAGAGATAATACTATTAAGCATACATTGGTTAATGCAGAAGCGACTAAAGAGGTTGTAATTAATGTGGTCAACTACGATATTGTACAGCAAATGTCTTTAAGTAGTACAGAGTATCCTGAAGGTATAAACGAATTTGAAAAAGCAGGTCTGACTATGTTAAAATCAGATGTGGTAAAACCATTTAGGGTAGCCGAAAGTCCAGTGCAAATGGAATGTAAAGTTAACCAGATCGTGCATCTTGGTGAAAACGCAGGAGCAGGTAATTTAATTATTTGTGAAGTGGTTAAAATGCATGTATCTGAAGATGTCTTGGATGAAAATGGTGCAATTGACCAAAATAAATTAGATTTAGTATCTAGAGCAGGAGGTAGCTATTATAGCAGAGCAAAATCTGGATTTTTTGAAATTCCAAAACCGTTGTCAACCCTTGGTATAGGTGTTGACGCTTTACCAAAAGCAGTTAGAGAAAGTGCTGTTTTAACAGGAAATGATTTGGGTCTTTTGGGAAATGTTGAAAACTTACCTGAGGAAAATAGCATTCAGGCTTTTAAAAACCAACATAATTTAAGTTCTTTGTCGACTGAACAAAAACATAAAAAAGCAAAAGACTTTTTAAGTTTTAGTGATGTGGAAAGCGCTTGGAAAGTGTTGTTATCGTAAGTTTACGATATTTAATTAGACGAATATTTAATAATTATATAGAAAATGGAAGTACAAGGTAAAGTTAAGCTAGTAGGAGAAACTCAAAGTTTTGGTAGCAACGGATTTAGAAAAAGAGAATTAGTAGTAACTACAGAAGAGCAATATCCTCAACATATTTTAGTAGAGTTTGTTCAAGATAAATGTGATTTATTAAACAACTATCAAGTAGGGCAAGATGTTAAAGTAAACATCAATTTACGTGGTAGAGAGTGGGTTAATCCTCAAGGAGAAACTAAATATTTTAACTCTATTCAGGGTTGGAGAATTGAAGGCGTACAAGCTGGAGCAGCACCTCAAGGGATGCCAGAAGTGCCACCAGCACAAGCTTTTGAACCAGCAAATAATGTAAAAGATGAAGATCACGACGATTTACCATTTTAAGTAATAGTCAATCTTTAAACAATAACTTTATTAAAATTAGTTGTTGTACTAGATATAAAAAACCTCAAGACTTTTGTTTTGAGGTTTTTTTATAAAAAAAAAGTCTTGTAATTAAACAAGACTTTTTAAAATAGTGGATTTTATTAGCCTTTAGTTATAAACTTTAAAAACAGTGGAAAACTAATTATCAATATAAAGACTACATAAATATCTGAAAAATAAATTAATTAGAAGATAAAACGTTGGTAATTAATGTTGTAAAATTAAATATTAGTGTTTTTTGTAAGTAAATACAGTTTGTAATAAGGTTTTCTAATTCAATTTCTTACTTTAATATTTTAAACTAATTGATTGCAAATGGAATTTTTAAATAATAATCATGTGTTTCCTGAAGTTGATAAAGCTACAGAAGATGGTCTTTTAGCTGTTGGTGGAGATTTAAGTCCAAACCGATTGTTAACTGCTTATCAAAAAGGCATTTTTCCTTGGTTTGAAGATGATAACACTATAATGTGGTGGTCTCCAGATCCCAGATTTGTATTGTTTCCAAAAGATTTAAAAGTGTCTAAAAGCATGAAGCAAATCCTGCGTAACACAGATTTTGTGGTCACAGTTAATAAAGATTTTAACGCTGTTATTACAGCTTGTGCTGCAGCAAAACGATCAGGACAAGATGATACTTGGATTACAAAAGGTATGATTGACGCCTATACCAAATTACATCAATTAGGTTATGCAAAGTCTATAGAGGTTTGGCTAAATAATACACTTGTTGGAGGCTTATATGGTGTAGACTTAGGTAATGGTGTGTTTTGTGGAGAAAGCATGTTTGCTAAAGTTAGTAACGCCAGTAAAGTAGGGTTTATAAGTTTTATTCAAAATACAAACTATAAGCTTATTGACTGTCAAGTTTATACAAATCACTTGGAAAGTTTAGGTGCAATGGATATTTCTAGAGCGCAGTTTTTAAAGTATTTAACTTAAACCTCATGGTATCTAAAACAAGCGACCTCATGGTCATTAACCATACCTACAGCTTGCATAAATGCGTAAACAACAGTTGATCCAACAAATTTAAAACCTCGTTTTTTTAAATCTTTACTTAAGGCATCACTAGTTGTAGTATTTGCAGGTGCACTTTTATAATGTGCTACTTTATTTTTTATAGGTGTATTATTTACAAAAGCCCATAAATAAGTGCTAAAACTACCAAACTCTTTTTGGATGTCCATAAATAATTGGGCATTAGTAATCGTGGCATTAACTTTTAATTTATTTCTAATAATGCCAGCATTTTGTAATAATTCAGATTTTTTTTCTTCATTGTAATTAGCTATTTTTTGATAATCAAATTGGTCAAATGCATCAAAAAAATTATTGCGTTTTCGTAAAATAGTTATCCAACTAAGACCAGCTTGGAAGGTTTCTAAGATTAAAAACTCAAATAGTGTAGCATCATCATAAACAGGAGTTCCCCATTCTTTATCATGATAAGCTTCATATAAATCATCTCCAACGCACCAACCGCATTTATGTTTTGTCATTTTGTTTCGTTTTTCGATATTCTTTTATGGTAATTAACATGTAAATAAGCACTATTACATGTCTTAAATCAAACAAATATAGATTTTTAAAAATATGATAATTAGGAATCAAATTAAGACTTTTACAAGCTAATAAGCTGAAAAAACCAACAAATAAAATAGGTTTAAAGGTTCTTAAAGTTAACATTGTAAGGAAGTTTTAATAATTTCTACTAATGTAACAACAGTAACTTATAAATCATAATAGTTGCTGTATTTTTGTACTATGGATACACTTAAAGATACAATTATCAAACAAATTTTACAAGATGGGTTGGATAATAGCATGAGCTATGCTGAATATAGAGATTTGGTTTTGACTAAAGTCGAAAACAATTCAAACACAGGTCATGAGGTTAACGAAGCTTTAGCTAATTATACAATGCTTAATAGTAAGCGCATGAAGCGTTGGGATAAAACGATTAAGATTGGAGAAGGCGTTGCAGATGCTATTAAACATAAAACATTTAATCAAACTTGGATTATAATTACAGAAAGTTGGTGTGGAGATGCTGCACATGTCATGCCTGTTATTAATAAAATTGCAGAATTAAACGATGGTATCAATTTTAGAGTTGTATTAAGAGATGATAACGAAGCGTTAATGGACCAATTTTTAACTAATGGTTCTAGGTCTATAGCTAAGTTAATTATTTTAGATACAATTACTAAAGATGTTATTGCTACCTATGGTCCAAGACCAAGCACAGCAACATTATTGGTAAATGACTATAAAGCTAAGTATGGTAAATTAACGCCAGAGTTTAAAGAAGACTTGCAACAATGGTATAATAAAGATAAAGGTCATACAGTTATAGCGGATTTAGTCGCTTTAATTGGTTAAATAATATATATTCTCTTTTACATTTAAAGGAGAATATATCTATTTTCCGGTAAACTGAAATGTAATAGACCCTAATTGCTTTGATGTTGTTGAGGTATTAAACTTAGCATCCTTAGCATATTGTAAAGCATGTTCTTGTAAGCATGCATTATTAGAAGTTGATGCATTGTTGATATAAGCATCTATAACAGCACCATTACTATTTACGGTTATATTAACTACAATTTTACCTTCTGCATCACATAAATAAACAGGAATTGGTAAGTATTGATCTGTCCGCCCTTTTAATGAATAGTATATAGAGCTGTTAGTGTTGGCAACATTACTTTGTTTCGCACTACTGTTTTTAGACCGTTTGTTAAGTATTTCGTTTACGCTATTAAAACTAGTTAATGTCTTTTCAGAGATTGCAGAATTACCATGACTTGCTTCCGTAGTTTCTTCAGTTTTGATATCGTTTTTATAGGTCTCTAATTTTGGATTAGTATAATCCTCAGGAGGAGCTATAGGTTTGTATGCTTGTGCATAGTGTTTATAGTTTTCAGAAGTGTTAAAGGCTTTATTAGTTGCTTTATTAGCGCTTTGGATTGGTGTTTGCTCGGCTATATTTTCAATAATATCTTCAACTTGCTCTATGTCGTACACTGTTTCAGCGACAGCTGTATTTGTTTTAAAAACAGTCACATTTAATACAGACAACAGTAATGTGCCTGTTATTAATAAAGTTATAGCTAGCGCTTTATGAGAGTTTTTAAAAAGCATGTATTACAAACGATTTTTAACTAATTGTTAGTATATTTATATACGTTTGCAAAGTATAAAAAGATGTGTTTTAGTCCTTTTTTGGGAGATTTTTAATAAAATCATCTATCGAAAGCCCATTTTTTACATCAAAATCACCAATTTTTGTGCGACGTAAAATAGATAAGTGTCCACCGGAATTTAATGCTTTTCCAAAATCGTTAGCCAAAGATCGTATGTAAGTCCCTTTACTGCATACCACTCTAAAATCAATATTTAGACCATCAATGTTAGTAATCTCAAATTCTTGAATTGATATTTTTCTAGATTTAATTTCAACGGTTTCACCAGCTCTAGCATATTCGTAAAGGCGCTTTCCTTCTTTTTTTAAAGCAGAAAATATTGGAGGATATTGGTCAATTTCACCTATAAACTGTTTAGTCGTTTGGTGAATTAAATCTTGGGTAATATGGCTAGTATTAAAAGTCTCATTAATTTCGGTTTCTAAATCGTATGATGGTGTTGTGCTTCCTAAAACAATTGTTCCTGTATACTCTTTAATTTGACCTTGAAAGGTGTCTATTTGTTTGGTCATTTTACCAGTACAAATAACTAGTAATCCAGTAGCTAATGGATCTAAAGTTCCAGCATGACCCACTTTTATTTTTTTAATATTAAAAGCTTGGCGGATTTCCCAACGTAGTTTGTTTACCACCTGAAAAGACGTCCAATCTAATGGCTTGTCTATAAGTAAAACTTGTCCTGCTAAATAATCTTCTTTAGTCATTGACTTAATTTAATAGTGCAAATGTTATTGCAATTATACCAACAATAGCACAGTAAATAGCAAAATAGGATAGCTTACTTTTTTTAACCAAGCTAATCATCCAAGTGCAAGCAAATAAACCAGCAACAAAAGCAGCTATAAAACCAGCGGATAATGCAGTGATATTTTGACTATCAAAATTTAAATCACCTCCTAAAATGTCTTTGGCTATTTTTCCGAATATTAACGGTACAACCATTAAAAAAGAAAAGCGTGCAGCTTTAGTTTTGTCATTACCTAATAATACAGAAGTAGATATGGTTGCTCCACTTCTGGAAATACCAGGAAGCATGGCTATTGCTTGAGACACACCTATAATTAGTGCATCTTTAAAGGATACGTTTTTATTTGTGTTTTTAGCTTTATCAGCAAAAAATAATAATATTGCTGTAACTAATAACATACAACCTACTAAAAGAATATTACCACCAAAAAGTTGTTCTAATTGTTCTTCAAAAAATAATCCTACAAAAGCAGCAGGAAGCATAGAGATTGCAATTTTTGTTACAAACTTGGTGTCCTCATTCCATTTAAAAGCCAAAAAGCCTTTAATAATGTCTAAAATATCTTTTCTAAAAATAACAATGGTACTTAATGCAGTAGCAAAGTGAAGAACTACAGTAAATAATAAGCTTTCTTCAGGAATACTTTTATCGCCTAAAATGGCTTTACCTATTTCTAAATGACCACTTGAAGACACAGGAAGAAACTCAGTTAATCCTTGTACTATACCTAATAAAATTGAATCGAAAATATCCATGTTGGCAAAAGTATTAAAATACTATGACCAAATGATACAATGAAGTTGAAATTTAATAGTCTAATTTCAATAAAAATAAACTACTAGAAGTGTTATTCGGCTTTAGGCTTAGATAGTATTGCGTAAACCTGTATACCAAAGCCAATAATTACTAAAGCAGGAGCCAAACGGATACGTCTCCAGCTAAAAATAGCATCACTAAATACATTTGGGTCGTCACTACCACCACCAGACATCAAAATGAAGCCTAAGGCAATGCAAGCTAAGCCAATAAACATAAATTTATAGTTGTGTTTACCAAAAACTAATTCGGTTTTTAAACTGTTTTTATTGTTTTTGTTGCTTTCTCCCAAAGTATTATTTGTGTTGATTTTTGACAAATTTAAACTTTTTAAATTAATCGTAAATAAATTTTGTTTGATGTTTTTTAATAGTCACTTTATCTGTGTGTGCAACTTTAGTTTCAAACTTATTAGTTGTTGTCGCTAAATAAGCAATAATTGCAACTAGACCTATTAATACAAATGTGATTCGTTTCATAAACATTAGTTTTAGAGTTATTAATCATTTTAAAGTATTAGTTGGTCAATAGTGCGTTATTTTTTGGTTAAGTAAATATAACGCGCTAAAGTGCAAAGTATTGTTAACGCTTTAGTTAAAAGCTGTTAAATTAATACAGTTGATCGGTCTTTAAATTTAAAAAACGTTGTGTTGCAAAATGAGTACTTATCCAAGTAATAAGGATACCTAGTAAAAAGATTATTAAAAATAAACCACCTATTAAAATAGGGCTTTGACGTAAAACTAATTCTGGAAAAGCTTGGTCCACATAATACACTATAAACCCTAAGCCTACTAAAGCAAGGATAGCGCCAAGTATACCTAGTTTAATGCTTTTCCAAACAAATGGTCTACGTATAAAGCGTTTGGTAGCACCTACCATTTGCATCGTTTTTATAGTAAAACGCTTAGCGTAAACAGATAATCTAATGCTACTATTGATTAGCAATACCGCAATTAAAGTAAAAATAGCACTTAGTAATAAGACCCAAAAGCTAATTTTTTTAACGCGACTATTCATTAAGGTTACTAAATCTTTGTCATACCTAACTTCTTCAACAAAACCTTTTTCTAGTGCAGTTGCAGCTAATTCTTCTAACTTATCAGAAGTCACAAAATCTGCTTTAAGGTTAACATCAATATTATTTTGTAAAGGATTAAATCCTAAAAACTCCATAAAATCTTCACCATTTTCAGCTTTCATAGACTCAGCAGCTTGCTCTTTAGAGATGTATTCGGTAGATTTTACATAATCTGCCAACGCTAAACTTTTTTCAAGTTGCTTAACTTCGACGTCCTTGGCGTTGTCTTTTAAATAAATAGTAACCGTTACTTGTTCTTTAAACAAGTCTGCTACCTTTTTAGCGTTAAGAACCAAAAGTCCTAAAATACCCAATAAAAATAATACTAATGCAATACTTAGTACTACAGAAAAGTAAGAAGAAATTAATCTACGTTTTTGATATCTTTCAAAAGAAGAGCTCATAAATTGATGTTAGTTTATAGTGTAAAAATATAAAAGAAAATGAAATCCCTTTGATTTAGAACGTCAAACTTTTAATAGTCTTATAATAAGTTTAAATTTGTTGCTTAATTAAGCGGAAAAACACAAAAATGCAATACCATTTTAACGACATCGAAGCCAAATGGCAAAAATATTGGGCCGAAAATCAGACTTTTAAAGCCTCAAACAGTAGTGACAAACCAAAATATTATGTTTTGGACATGTTTCCTTATCCATCAGGAGCAGGATTACACGTTGGTCACCCATTAGGTTATATCGCGTCAGATATTTATGCACGTTACAAACGCCATAAAGGATTTAATGTATTGCATCCTCAAGGGTATGATAGCTTTGGATTGCCTGCCGAACAGTATGCTATTCAAACTGGTCAACATCCTGCAATTACAACAGAGACTAACATAAAAACCTACAGACGTCAATTAGACCAAATTGGTTTCAGTTTTGATTGGAGTCGCGAAGTACGCACATCAAGTCCAGAATATTACAAATGGACGCAATGGATTTTTATTCAATTATTTGAATCTTATTATTGTTTTAACGATAATAAAGCAAAACATATAAAAGAGTTAATTTACGTTTTTAAATTAAACGGGAATTGTCCAAAAGAATCTGGTTTAAATGTCGCTTGCGATGATAATATCGAAATATTTTCTGCTGACGATTGGAATGGATTTTCATCCGAAAAACAACAAGAAATACTACTACAATATAGATTAACGTATTTAGCCGAAACTGAAGTCAACTGGTGTCCTGCTTTAGGAACCGTTTTAGCTAACGACGAGATTGTAAACGGAGTGTCAGAACGTGGTGGACATCCTGTTATGCGTAAAAAAATGACGCAATGGAGTATGCGAATTTCTGCTTACGCAGAACGTTTACTGCAAGGGTTAGATACTATAGATTGGACAGACTCGCTTAAAGAAAGTCAACGTAACTGGATCGGTAAATCTGTTGGAGCAAGTGTGACTTTTAATGTTATTCCTTCTGTCTCGTCGAGCGCAGTCGAGACGTCTCATCAAATAGAAGTCTTCACAACTAGACCTGATACTATTTTTGGTGTTAGTTTTATGACCTTAGCTCCAGAACATGAGTTAGTGTCTAAAATAACGACTCCAGAACAAAAAGCAGAAGTTGAAGCATACATTTTAGCAACCTCAAAACGTAGCGAGCGTGATCGTATGGCAGATGTAAAAACCATTTCTGGTGCGTTTACAGGTGCATACGCAGAGCATCCTTTTAGCAAAGAGCCAATTCCAATTTGGATTGGAGATTACGTGTTAGCTGGTTATGGTACAGGAGCAGTAATGTCTGTGCCTTGTGGAGACCAACGTGATTACGACTTTGCAAAACATTTTAATATTGCAATTCCTAATATTTTTGAAGGTGCAGATATTAGCCAAGAAGCTTTTACATCTAAAGACAACGTAAAAATTGCAAATAGCGATTTCCTTAACGGAATGAACTATAAAAAAGCAACCAAACGTGCCATTTACGATTTGGAGCAAATGGGTCAGGGTGAAGGAAAAACTAACTACAGATTGCGTGATGCAGTATTTTCGCGTCAACGATATTGGGGAGAACCGTTTCCAGTATATTACGTTAACGGAATGCCACAAATGATTGATAAAGCGCATTTACCAATCACTTTACCTGAAGTAGAAAAATACTTACCAACCGAAACTGGAGAGCCACCTTTAGGTCGTGCAGACGTTTGGGCTTGGGACACTAATACTAATACAGTGGTTTCTAACACGCTTGTCTCGTCGAGCGCAGTCGAGACGTCTAAAGATAACGGAATCTACCCACTAGAGTTAAACACAATGCCAGGTTGGGCAGGAAGTTCATGGTACTTTTTCCGTTATATGGAAGAAAAAGCCAATAGAGGAGAAGACTTTGCTAGCAAAGATGCACTTAACTACTGGGAAAACGTAGACCTTTATATTGGAGGAAGCGAGCATGCAACTGGACATTTATTATACTCACGTTTTTGGGTGAAGTTTTTAAAGGATAGAGAGTTTGTTGGAGTAGAAGAGCCTTTTAAAAAGCTAATTAACCAAGGGATGATTCTTGGGACTAGTGCTTTTGTTTATCGTGAAGATGGTACAAATACGTATCTGTCTAAAGGATTAATTAATGATAAAAAAGTTGCACCTATTCATGTTAAAGTGCAATACGTTAATGCTTCTGATGAATTAGATATCGAAGGATTAAAAAATGATGGAGAATTTGGAGAAGACTTTAAGGACGCAGAATTCATTTTAGAAGATGGTGTTTATAAAGTAGGTCGCGAAGTCGAAAAAATGTCTAAATCCAAATACAACGTCGTAAATCCAGATAATATTTGCGAGCAGTATGGAGCAGATAGTTTACGTTTATACGAAATGTTTTTAGGACCTTTAGAGCAAGCTAAACCTTGGAATACTGCTGGTATTACAGGTGTATATGGTTTCTTGAAAAAACTATGGAAATTATATGTTGGCGAAAATGGAGTTACTGTAAATGATGCTGAGCCAACAAAAGACAATCTAAAAACGTTACATAAAACCATTAAAAAGGTTGAAGAAGATATAGAGAACTTCTCTTTTAATACTTCGGTTTCAACGTTTATGATTGCTGTTAACGAGTTGACACAACAAAAATGTACTAGTAAAGCTATTTTAGAACCATTGTTAGTATTATTATCACCTTATGCACCACACATTACTGAAGAGCTTTATAGCCAATTAGGAAATACAAAGTCTATTAGTACTGCAGCTTTTCCTAAGTTTGAAGCTAGCCATTTGGTTGAGAGTAGTAAAAATTATCCAATTTCGTTTAACGGAAAAATGCGTTTTACTTTAGAGTTACCAATGGATATGTCTAAAGACGACATAGAAAAGACCGTTATGGCTCATGAAAAAACTATTGCTCAATTAGATGGACGTACACCTAAAAAAGTGATTATTGTACCTGGTAAAATTGTAAATATTGTTGGATAATAAAAATGCAAACGTCATTGCGAGGAACGAAGCAATCTCTCAAAATTAATTAAGTAATTAAAGAGTAAACAATCAAAAGTATTCACAACACGTCAGTTCGAGTGAAATGCTTTTTCAGCATTTAGTATCGAGAATCATTTAAGAAGGCATCTCGATACAATTTGCTCGTGCCTCACAAACCACTCGATGTGACGTTACGTTTGTTATCCAACGTCATTGCGAGGAACGAAGCAATCTCTTTAATTAATCATGTTAGTTATAGCGAATTGGTTTTTTATCCAACGTCATTGCTAGGAACGAAGCAATCTCTCAAAATTAATTAAGTAATTAAAGAATAAACAATCAAAAGTACTCACCACACGTCAGTTCGAGTGAAATGCTTTTTCAGCATTTAGTATCGAGAACCATTTAAGAAGGCATCTCGATATAATTTGCTCGTGCCTCACAAACCACTCGATGTGACGTTACGTTTATTATCCAACGTCATTGCGAGGAACGAAGCAATCTCTCAAAATTAATTAAGTAATTAAAGAGTAAACATTAAAAAGTACTCAAAACACGTCAGTTCGAGTGAAATGCTTTTTCAGCATTTAGTATCGAGAACCATTTAAGAAGGCATCTCGATACAATTTGCTGGTGCCTCACAAATCACTCGATGTGACGATACGTTTATTAGCCAACGTCATTGCGAGGAACGAAGCAATCTCTCAAAATAAAGTATTATATTTAAAACAAAAACAAACCAATCAAGCAAACATGCTGAGGTAATAGGTAATTTGGTTGAAAATAGGTTTAAGCAACATCAGTGAAAATCTAAATAGTAATTAAAAAATTTCAATATGAAACAATGTATAGTTATGTTGTTGTTCCCAATAATGCTTTGGTCGCAATCATATGTTGGTCATGTCGAAAATTTTCCTATACACTTACAATTAGATGTTTACGAAAATAGTAGTCAAGCTAATACAACTCGAGCTGAAGGCTATTATTTTTACGATTCTAAATTAATTAATATCCCTTTAAAGGGAGTTATTAGTAACGATACCATAACTTTAATTGATGGTTATTTTTATAATGAAGATAGCATTAGCTCTGCAGAAGAAGTTTTTACCTTACAGAAAAAAGGCAATACGTTAATAGGTCAATTAAAAATTAAATCCCAAATCTACCAAGTCGTTTTAACTGAAACAGATACAGATCCAATTGAGGATTTTAGAAACCCAAAACTTCATGTTGTTAAAGATAGTGTTTCAACCTATAATAATAAACAGATTGTTTGGTTTCACGAGGCGTATTCAAATATGTCACTTTTTAGATTAGGTAACGGTTTTACTAAAAGCCAAAGGGCTATATTTAATGCTAAATTAGATAGTATTCATTTTCAGTTTGCTCAAGGTAAATTGGATTGTAATTCTTGGTTTGAAGTGTCCAATACTATTAATTTGGTTAATGATAACTTTGTTAGTTTTAAAATAAGCTACAGTGTATATTGTGGTGGTGCACATCCATCTTACGGGACAGTAGGTTATACCTTTAATTTAAAAACGTTATTAGAAGTTAATAATATAGAAGACTTGTATCCTAATATTAGTTTTTTCCAATTACTAAAATCAGAATATTATGATCCTTCAGATCCATTTCAGGAAGAATGTAATGTGTTTACTGACGCTTATAATTGGGATAACAAAGTCTGGAATTTAACACCTAAAGGCGTCTTACTAACACCTAGTTATCCTCATGCAATGACACCTTGTGAGGAAGATTATTTTCTGAGTTATGATAAGTTAATTGCAGATTAATTATAGGTTTCATTACTCTAAAATGGTCGGCTTAACAGATTTTTATGCCAATAAAAATAAAGTCTAAGTCTGACATTTTTTCTATCCTTTAAGTTGGCTTACTTTTTGCTATATTTATAGTATCAATTTTAAAATTTAAAAAAATATGTTTTCAGGATATATGGGTTACTATATACTAATAGGAGCTATAGGTTTAATTAGTAGTATAGTAAGTAGTAAGTTAAAAAGTAAATTTGCATTTTACTCTAAAGTGCATTTGCGTAATGGTATGACAGGAGCAGAAATTGCAGAAAAAATGCTAGCAGATAATGGTATTAGAGACGTAAAGGTTATTTCTGTTAAAGGACAATTAACGGATCACTATAATCCAGTGGATAAAACTGTTAATTTAAGTGAAGTCGTGTATAGTCATGCAAATGCAGCAGCAGCAGCTGTAGCTGCACACGAGTGTGGCCATGCTGTCCAGCATGCAACAGCCTATAGTTATTTGACTATGCGATCTAAATTAGTACCTGTTGTTCAAGTAACATCTAGTATGTCACAATGGGTTATTATTGGTGGTATTGCATTAATGGCTTCTGGTGCATTAGGTGCAAGTGGACTTTATGTTGCAATTGCAGGTTTGGTCATGATGGGATTTGCTACACTATTTAGTTTTATCACTTTGCCAGTAGAGTATGATGCTAGTAATAGGGCTTTGGCTTGGTTAAAAGCAAAAAATATTGTCACTCCAGAAGAATATAAAGGCTCTGAAGATGCGCTTAAATGGGCTGCAAGAACCTATTTAGTAGCAGCAATTGGAGCGTTAGCCTCTTTATTATATTGGGCTATGCAAATTTTAGGTAGACGCGATTAAGTCACTTAAATTATATAAAAATAATACATAATAGTTTTTCTTTTTTTTACATTTGAGCAACCAATAATTTAATCAATAATAATGGAAAATAATTTAGAAAATTCGTTTGACAATTATCAAGGGAATACATTAGTAAATGTGGCATCTGAAGCAGATAGAGTTGCATTTTATAAAAAAACGTATGGTCATGTTGCTGTAGGTGTATTAGTATTTATTTTATTTGAATACCTACTTTTACAAAGCCAAACTGTTGTAGAGTTTATGTTGTCTATGACAGAAGGTTATAAGTGGTTATTACTACTTGGAGGTTTTATGTTAGTCACAACTTATGCTGAAAGTACAGCAATGAAAACTGCCGATAAAAATAAACAGTATTTAGCTTATGCATTATATATATTAGCTCAGGCTGTTATTTTTGTGCCAATGATATACATTGCAGCTTTTTACATGGATTCTGGTCCAGAGATGTTACAGCAAGCAGCATTGGTAACATTAGCGTTATTTACAGGTTTAACTGCTGTAGTAATGATGACTAAAACAGATTTTTCGTTTTTAAAAGCAGGTTTAACTATTGGTGGCTTTATAGCTTTAGGGTTAATTGTTGCTGGATCACTTTTTGGTGGATTTACACTAGGTTTATGGTTTTCTGTTGGGATGTGTTTATTAGCAGGAGGATCTATTTTATACCAAACGTCTCAGATTAAAGATAAATACACAACTGAAGATTATATACCTGCAGCATTAGGTTTATTTGCATCTTTAATGTTGCTATTTTGGTATATCCTTAGAATATTTATGTCAAGAGACTAAAAATTATACCAGTAAATATTAAAAAAAAAGCACCTAAAATTTAGGTGCTTTTTTTACGTCTAAACTTAAATTTAACAAGGTTTAATTAACTTGTAATTTGCTGTTCTATAGTTGTTTGTTGGTTGTAAAACTATTTTTAAAATTAATATCAAAAATTATTATATGGTGTCAATCAATATGTTAAATTTGTTATGCTATTAATTTATATATTATGAAAAATAAACTACTATCATTGATTTTTTTGTTACCCTCATTAATCATGTCACAAGTAGGCAATGGTTTTGAAAACACTCCAGGTGTAACATTTAACGCTGTAAGTAATGCGTGTCAATATTTTGATACAAATACTACAACAGCACATACATTAACTAATTATAATGCCAATTGCGGTTTGGTATATGTTACTGAGGCAAGTTCTGGTTCAACATTAGGATACTCTATTGTATTAGATCCAACAACACCTAATGGTCCTGTAGGTTTCTCTGATGGAGATTATTTTGGTGTTGCTACAGCAGCCTCTGTCCAATCAGAATTAGGTTTTGCGCCACCAGAAGGGACGCAAGCTTTTTTTATGGATGATGTTGATGGTACAGTTACTATGACTTTTGACCAAGTTGATTTAGTAGGATCTAATCCACAGTTTAGTATGCAATATTTTTTAGATGATACTAATTGGGATATTTTAGACTTTTTTAGAGTGACTATTCAATTTTCAGATTGTGCTTCACCAGCGCTTACGTTAATTGATACCACTACAGAAACTAATGGTATTGATGATTTACCAGGTTTGCAAGGGTCTTGGCAATTATTGTCTGCAGATTTATCTGCTAATGCAGCGTGCAAAGCACAATTGGTAATTGAGTTTTCTTCTAATTCTGGAGCAGAGCAATTGGCCTTAGATGCTATAGATTTTATTCCTGGTTTGACACTAAGTACAGATGTATTTGATTTAAATAATGTGTTATCTATATATCCAAATCCTTCTAATGGATTAATGACTATTAAAAACATCGGAGTTAATTTAAAGGCTGTTAATGTTACAGATATTAATGGACGTTTAATTAAAACAATAGATTTAAATAATAGCTCAACAAATGCTATTTTAGATTTAAGTACAGATTTAGCTTCTGGATTGTATTTTATTACTGTAGTTTCAGAAAAAGGAAATCTTCTTAAAAAGATAATTATAGAATAATTTAGTAATTTAGAAATACATAAAAAAAGCGCCTTTTTGAAGGCGCTTTTTTTATATTTTTATTTGTCGTTCTATTTGTTGGTCTAGAGATATAAAGGTTTCTGTTCTAGAAACACCAGCAATGGATTGTATATCATTGTTTAGTAAATGCATTAAATGCTCGTTGTCCTTACATAGTATTTTTATTAATATACTCCAGTTTCCTGTGGTGTAATGACACTCTAAAACTTCGGGTATTTTTTTTAATTGTTTAACTGCTTCCGGATTACTCATGGCTTTGTCTAAATAAATGCCTACAAATGCCATAGTGGTATAACCTAAAACTTTTGGATTAATAACAAATTTAGAGCCTGCTATTAATTTAGATTTTTCTAGTTTTCTTAAGCGTTGGTGTATGGCAGCTCCAGAGATGCCGACTTGACGTGCGATTTCTAAAACAGGTGTTCTGGCATCTTGCATTAAAGCACGAAGTATCTTTTTATCGATACCATCTATAGTAATGTTATTGTTTGTAGTTTTCAAGTTGAAATAGGTTAAAATTTAAAAGATAAATTTAAACAATCTATTTTAAATTGTAACGTGGTGTAATTAAGACTTTGTTTTTACACGCATTAAGGATGGAAATGGCATCCTTTTTTGCCATTAAAAGCAAAAAAGATATAATGTACAGCCTGACCTAAGCAATACTTACAAGGTTAATTAAAACCTTGCAAGTGTTGTGTGGTAATGCCCAAAAATTAAACGTTTAATGGGTTGTAGCCTAAATATGGGACTTCGGTTTCTTTAAAAGTAATTCCGTAATCTTTTAATTCTTCTAGAATTGGAGTGTAGACTTCTTTTGTAATTGGTATTTGTACGCCTGGAGTTGTAATCTTACCATTTAATATGGCTAATGTTGCAATTGCCACAGGAAGTCCTACGGTTTTTGCCATAGCTGTGTAAGTTTGGTCTTCGCCAAGGGTCACCATTGTAGAGTCTATTTGGTGTTTTTTACCATCAAGCTCATAACCAAATTTATGGTACATGACAATCATGTCCTTATCTTTAGGGTCTAACGTCCAGCTGTCTAGTAATATTTTTTGTAATATTTGAGCAGGCGTTGCTTTTTTAAGTTCGACCATTTTAGTTTTGCTAAACAGGTCTAGCTCTAAAAACTTGTCCCAAATAATATCATCTTGATCTATTTTTAAGGCGTGTCTAAATTTAAGCTCAACAGAGTCTGTTGGGCTGTAAGGTAAAAAGGCGTTTACAAAGTCGCGATAGGTCATATTCTCACTATCATCTATAGTATAACTATCGTCTGTCATGCCTAATGCTACAAAGACTTGCCAAGCTCTGGAAAATCCAACACGACGCATCGTCCCACGATATAATGTTTTTACATTGTCAAGATTATATACGCTTTGGTATTTTAATGAGTCGCGATTAGCGTAAGCTTCAAAGCGTCCAAACCCGTCAACGTCTAAAAATTCGGTACGTCTAAATAAGCGGTTGTAAGGTATGTATTTGTATGTGTTTTCTTGTAAAAATTTGGCTGCACCACCTTGTCCTGCTGTGACTACATTTCTTGGATTCCAAGTAAATTTGTAATTCCATAAATTGTTATCACTTTCTGGAGCTACTAATCCACCAGTAAAGGACTCGAATAATATGATTTTTCCGCCTTTATCACGAATACCATCAATAACTTGCATGGCACTCATATGATCTAGTCCTGGGTCTACACCAATCTCGTTCATAAAGACTAATCCTTTGTCTTTAGCCTCTTGATCTAAAGCTTGCATTTCATCACTTACATAAGACGCTGTGACCATACTTTTATTAAAAGTAATACAATCTTTTGCAACTTCTATATGGAATCTTGCTGGTAGCATGGACACCACGATATCTGCAGCTTTTATAGCTTGCTCTCTAGATGCTGGATCAAATACATCTAAACTTATTGCCGAGGCGTTAGTATGATTGCTAATCATTATTTTTGCGCTCTCAACATTTAGGTCACCAACTGTAATATGTAATTTTTCGGTTTCTGATTTATCTAGTAAGTATTTAATAAGGTACGAGGTTGATTTTCCGGAACCTATGACTAATATCTTTCGCATAATGGGATTTGTTGAGTATTTTTGAACTACGAATGTAGAAAATTTTAATTGGGATAAAAACGAAAATGAAGTATTTATATGAATAAGAAGCTATTACTTTTAGGAACTATTTTGGGATTATTAAGTGTTGTTTTAGGTGCTTTTGGCGCACATGGATTAAAAGCTTTAGTGTCTGCAGAAGCAGTCCAAAGTTACGAAACTGGTGTGCGCTACCAAATGTATCATGCGTTATTGTTGTTAGTCGTTGGGAGTCATAATTTGGTGACCTTAAAATCTAAAACAATAATTTATTATTTGGTTTTGTCAGGTATAATTTTGTTTTCCGGATCTATTTACGGATTAGCAACTAACACATTAACTGCTTTTAATTTTAAATCGATAGCGTTTGTGACACCAATAGGAGGTTTACTATTAATCTTGTCATGGGGTATCCTGTTGATAAATATTTTAAAGATCAAACAGAATAATTAGTATTTGTTTGGCGTTTCTAGTGTAATAATTTTAACTTTGCAACTCAAACAACACATACACAACACACACAAATTATGGTAGACCATACCCAATTTACGAAAACGATTGCGTTGGAACAATACGGAATCAAAAATGCCCAAGTAAAATATCAATTAACACCAGATCAATTACAAGAGGAAACTCTAGAAAAAGGTCAAGGTAAAGTAGCCTCTTCAGGAGCTTTAGCAGTAAATACAGGCGAGTTTACAGGACGTTCTCCAATGGACCGTTTTATTGTAAAAGACAGTATTACTGAAGATAAAGTGTGGTGGGGAAATATCAACATTCCTTTTGATGCTGATAAGTTTCAAAAACTATACGATAAAGTAACAGATTACTTATCTAACAAAGAGGTTTTTGTTAGAGACAGTTTTGCTTGTGCTGATGAAGACTACAAACTAAACATTCGTGTTATAAATGAGTATCCATGGAGTAACATGTTTGCTTACAATATGTTTTTAAGACCAACTGAAGAAGAGTTAAAAGATTTTACTCCAGAATGGACTGTAGTTAACGCTCCAGGTTTTATGGCAGATCCAGAAGTTGATGGTACACGTCAGCATAACTTTGCTATTTTAGATTTTACTAGAAAAATTGCTTTAATTGGTGGTACAGGTTACACAGGAGAAATCAAAAAAGGAATCTTCTCTGCACTAAACTTTATTTTACCAGTTTATAAAAATACATTACCAATGCACTGTAGTGCAAATGTTGGTAAGGATGGTGACACAGCAATTTTCTTTGGATTATCAGGAACAGGAAAAACAACATTATCTACAGATCCTGACAGAAGCTTAATTGGAGATGATGAGCATGGTTGGACTGCAGAGAATACTGTGTTTAACTTTGAAGGTGGTTGTTACGCTAAAGTGATTAACTTATCAGGAGAGCAAGAACCAGAAATTTTTGGTGCGATTAAAAAAGGAGCAATCCTAGAAAACGTTATCATGAATGATAAAGGAGAGGTAGATTTTGAAGATACTTCTATTACGCAAAATACGCGTGTAAGTTATCCAATACATCATATTGAAAATATTAGAGTACCATCTACAGGAGAGAATCCTAAAAACATTTTCTTTTTAACAGCAGATGCTTTTGGAGTATTGCCTCCAATATCTAAACTAACACCAGCTCAAGCTGCTTTCCATTTTATATCTGGTTATACTGCAAAAGTAGCAGGTACCGAAGCTGGAATTACTGAGCCAGTACCAAGTTTTTCGGCATGTTTTGGAGCGCCTTTTATGCCTTTACATCCAACAAAATACGCTGAGATGTTAAGTAAAAAAATGAAAGATGCTAACGTAAACGTGTGGTTGATTAACACAGGTTGGACTGGAGGGTCTTACGGAGTAGGAAGCAGAATTAAGTTAAAATATACGCGTGCTATGATTAGTGCAGTGCTTAATGGAGATTTAGGATTGTATAACTATAAAGATTATCACATCCATTCTGTATTTGGTGTAGCACAACCTAGAACTTGTCCAGGTGTACCTGATGAGGTGTTAAGCCCAAGATCAACTTGGAAAAACGATAAAGAATATTATAAAACAGCTTTTAAACTAGCTAATGCTTTTAGAGAGAATTTTGAGAAATTTGAATCTTATGCAAGCGAAGAAATTAGACGTGGTGGACCACAACGTTACGCTGAATAGTAATAGATAAAGTGTTAATAAAAAAAGCGCCAATTGAAAATTTCAATTGGCGCTTTTAATTTATAGTAGATTAAGGTTTATTTACCTTTATTAACTTTGTCAATATATTTTTGAAGTGCCATAGTCATAGATGGTGTTTCAGGTGTTGGTGCAGCAATGTCTACACGCAATCCTTTTTCTTCAACAGCTTTAATGGTCGTGTTACCAAAAACAGCAATTCTAGTATCGTTTTGTTTAAATTCCGGAAAGTTGTGGAATAAAGACTCGATACCACTAGGACTAAAAAATACTAAAATGTCATAAGTCACATTTTCTAAATCTGATAAGTCACTAATAACTGTTTTATAAAACACAGCTTCTTTCCAGTCAATATTTAATGCGTTTAAAGTTTCTGGTACCTCAGGCTTTAATTTGTCTGTTGTAGGTAACAAAAACTTTTCGTCTTTATATTTTTTTATTAAAGGTGATAAGTCTGCAAAATTACGCTTACCAACATAAATTTTACGCTTTCTGTACACTACATATTTTTGTAAATAGTAAGCAACTGCTTCAGATTGACAAAAATATTTTAAAGAATCTGGCACTTTAAAACGCATTTCTTCAGCCACTCTAAAAAAGTGATCAACAGCATTTCTACTAGTTAAAATAATAGCAGTGTAATTTTTTAAATCAACTTTTTGTTGTCTGATATCTTTGGATGGCACACCTTCTACATGAATAAAAGGTCTAAAATCAATTTTTACTTTCTGCTTTTCAGAGAGATCAAAATAAGGCGAATTTTCTATTTTAGGTTCCGGTTGCGAGACTAAAATCGTTTTCACTTTCATAAGTTGTATAATTTTATTTAGACCCAATTAGTTGTTATAATTTTATATAAAACAACATAAGGTGCAATTTCGAGAGTGCAAAGATACAAAATAAAATAAAACAAGCTCTTTCTAAAGACATTAAGATTATTCTTAATAAATAAAAACAAGCCAAAAAATTGCAAAGCTAAAAGGATGGTAAGCAGTGTAATTAATAGGGTTTGGTTAGGTGTTAAAGTATAGATTAGTAAAGCATTTATTGGTAGAAGTACTAATCCTACAAAGTTTTGAAAGCTAGTTTTTTCAAAAATATATTTATCTATAATAGGCTCTATATCCAATACGCTTGATAATAATCTTTCAAAAAGCACCTTTAATATTAAAAATAACCCAATAAGTAAAGCGTATTTAAAGACGTCTAATTGTGGTAATTTATTTAAGGATTGCTCATTTAAATAGGTATGCAGTAAAAGTCCTAAGTTTAGTATAAAGTTTAAAAACAGCAAACCTTCAAATAAATCAAAAAAGCGCTGTTCCTTTATATATAGGTTAGTATGTCTGGAGTTAAATAGTAGTAAGATAAACTCATTAAACCTTTTAGTAAATAATGTCTTAGATAGCGCTACAATAATTAGGCAACCTATAAAAGTTAGGGTTAAAATATCTACAGTATATAGGTCTCTTAGCATGGCATAAAATTATTATTTTTTAATAGTAAATCGCCTAATAATTAAGTAATTTTTATAATTAAGTAATTTTATAAAAATGTACATTTGCCTAAATTTTAATTAGTATTGATGCAAGACGCTGTTGTTATAATACCAACATACAACGAAATTGAGAATATAGAAGCTATTTTAAGTGCAGTGTTTGCGCTTCCTAAAGCATTTGATGTATTAGTGGTGGACGATAATTCGCCAGATCAAACCGCTGTTAAGGTTAAAGCATTACAAGCAGAGTTTGACAATCAGCTATTTTTAGAAGTTAGAAAAGAAAAATCTGGGTTAGGTACTGCGTATATACATGGTTTTAAATGGGCTTTAAATAAACAATACCAATATATTTTTGAGATGGATGCAGATTTTTCTCATAACCCAACAGATTTAATACGTTTGTATGACGCTTGTCGTTTAGACAATGCAGACTTAGCCATAGGGTCACGTTATGTAAAAGGTGTCAATGTAGTCAATTGGCCTCTAGGTCGTGTAATATTGTCTTATGGTGCTTCTATTTATGTAAGATTAATTACAGGTATGCGTGTTAAAGACGCTACAGCAGGTTTTATATGTTACAAAAGACAGGTTTTAGAGCAACTAAATTTAGATCAAATAAAGTTTGTTGGCTACGCGTTTCAAATAGAAATGAAATTTAAGGCGTATTTAAAAAAGTTTAAATTAGTAGAAGTCCCAGTCATATTTACTGACAGAACAAAAGGAGAATCCAAATTAAGCTCAAGTATTATATCCGAAGCTATATTTGGTGTTATAAGTATGAAAATTAAAAGTTTATTCAAATCCAATTAATAATGCAAAACAAGAAGACACTTATTAAAAATGCAAAAATCGTTAATGAAGGCACAATTTTTAATGGTGATATATTAATCGAAGGTCAGTTTATTACAAAAATAGACCATTCTATTAGCCCAAAATCTGCAGATGTTAATGTTTTTGACGCAGAGGGTAAATATGTCATTCCAGGAGCAATTGATGATCAAGTGCATTTTAGAGAACCAGGATTAACGCACAAAGCAAATATAGAGACAGAGTCTAGAGCTGCTATTGCTGGTGGAATTACCTCTTTTATCGAGATGCCAAACACCAACCCACAAACAACAACTATTGAAAAGCTAGACGAGAAATTTGCAATTGCTGCTAAAAAATCTTGGGCTAACTATTCCTTTATGTTTGGTGGTACTAATGATAATTTAGAAGAAATTTTAAAAGTAAATAAAAAGGAAGTTGCAGGTCTAAAACTATTTTTAGGATCGTCAACAGGTAATATGCTTGTTGATAATCCAGAGGTTTTAGAAAAAATATTTAACAGTACAGATTTATTAATTTCTGTGCATTGTGAGGACGAAGTAACCATCCAAAAAAACTTAGATATTTATAAGGAACGCTATGGAGATGATATTCCTGTAAATTTTCATCCTATAATTAGAAGTGAGGAAGCATGTTATATTTCTTCTTCTAAAGCTATAGAATTAGCCAAAAAAACAGGAGCACGTTTACATGTGTTTCATTTATCTACAGGTAAGGAAACCGAATTGTTTGACAATAAAGTACCTTTAAAAGATAAAAAAATTACTGCAGAGGTTTGTATACATCACCTGTGGTTTAGCGATAAAGATTATGACGATAAAGGCACGCTAATTAAGTGGAATCCTGCGGTTAAAACCGAAAAAGATCGCGAGCAACTACTAAAGGCCTTGTTAGATGACAAGATAGACGTTATTGCTACAGACCATGCACCACATACCTTTGAAGAAAAATCAAACGTATACACATCTGCACCATCTGGAGGTCCTTTAGTACAACATGCACTACCAGCATTGCTAGAAATGTATCATGATGGTGATATCTCTATTGAGAAGATTGTAGAAAAATTTTGCCATAATCCAGCTATTTTATTTGAAGTAGAAAAACGTGGATATATCAGAGAGGGCTATTTTGCAGACCTAGTGGTTGTAGATTTAAACAACCCTTGGACTGTTAAAAAGGATAATATTTTATATAAATGTGGATGGTCTCCTTTTGAGGGTACAACATTTAAATCTAGGATTACCCATACGTTTGTAAATGGTGGTTTAGCATATAAAAACTTTAAGTTTTATGATACTAACTACGCACAACGTTTAACCTTTAATAGATAGTTATGTTAAAACAGAGCATTGTAATATACATATTTATAACCTTGTTATTTGTGTCTTGTTACGGAATTGAAAAACCAAAAAAACCTGAAAATTTAATGAGTAAGGATAAAATGGTAGATGTTCTGGTAGAATTAGCATTAGTGTCTTCTGCTAAAGGAATTAATAAACGCGAGCTAGAAAATAAAGGGATAGTACCTGATACATTTGTTTACAGAAAACATAAAATTGACAGCACCATATTTGCAGACAGTAATAACTACTATGCATATGACATAGATGAGTATTCTCAAATATACAAGGATGTTAGAGATAGTCTAGAAAGTTTAAGAACTTTTTATAAAACCGAAGAGAAAAAGGAAGACAAAATCAAACAAAAAGAATTAAAAGAAACAGTTAAACAAAAACTTGATCGCGTGCAAACGCCAAAGTAGTTTGTTTTAAACTAGTGTCTATACTTGTAAAATTATAATCTATAGCAGTTGTAATTTTACTATTACTAAATTGACTTTGTGACAAAGCCGAATGTGCTGTTTGTTTAGACAACAAGCGTCGTTTACCTGTCAGTTTCTGTTTTATCCAATCCAATCGCCAACCTAAAGCTAATAGTAGTTTTGTGGCTTTCTTTTTTGGAGGGACGACATTTAAGTAGTTGGCAGTTTTGTAAATAAAGTCTTTAAAGCTTAAGTTTTCAGATACCAATATGTAGCGTTCATTAATAATGTTGCTTTTCATAAGTGTAACCATACAACTTACAACATCATTAACATCCACGTAACCTGTACTTCCTGTAGTGTAATAGGACATGCCTTTATTTACCACAGTAATAAGCGATCCACTACCATAATTCCATATTCCAGGACCAATTATAATTCCAGGATTTACAATAACAGCATCTAAGCCTTCTTGTGTACCACGCCAAACTTCAAGCTCTGCACCATACTTGGTAATAGCATAAACACTATTGTCAAATTCCTGATTCCAATCCGTATCTTCAGTAATTAATTGTGCATTATTAGTTGGTGTACCAATAGCAGCTATGGAGCTGACATAACATAGTTTTTTTACCTGATTAGATAAACATAGGTTAACAATATTTGCTGTCCCTTCAATATTAGTTTTTCTAAGCAGTTCAAACTTATTAGGTTCAAAAGATACAAAAGCAGCACAATGATAAACATGGGTAATGCCATTAAAAGCTTCAGTTAAATCTGGTATATCGTTTAAATCGGCTTTTACCCAATCAATTTTGCTAAAAGGGACATCAGGTGTGTCAGTATAATAGCTAAAAATGCGTTTAACGGTTTCAAACTTTTTTTCATTTCTATAAATAGCACGTACAGATTGGTTTTCATTTAATAAATTAAACAATAAGTGTGCACCAACCAAGCCTGTTCCTCCTGTAACTAAAATCATACCTCTAAGGTAATAAATATTAGATATTGTATGTAGTTTATGGCACGATTTTTATCTTTGCGTCTTCAATAATAAAACCACACTAAAATGGCTAATGCATTTGTAGAAGAATTAAGATGGAGAGGGATGGTACACGATATCATGCCAGGAACCGAAGCGCAACTGGATAAAGAGATGACCACAGCCTATATTGGTTTTGACCCAACATCAGACTCGTTACACATAGGTAGTTTAGTACCAATAATATTGCTAGTACATTTAAAAAAAGCAGGACATAAACCCGTAGCTTTAGTTGGTGGAGCAACAGGTATGATTGGTGACCCTTCTGGAAAAAGTGACGAGCGTAATTTATTGGACGAAGCCACACTTAACCATAACGTAGCAGGTATTAAGTCTGTGTTGTCTCATTTTTTAGACTTTAACTCTAGCGATAAAAACGCACCAGTTTTAGTTAATAATTATGATTGGATGAAATCGTTTTCATTTATAGATTTTGCGCGTGATGTTGGTAAACGTATTACTGTAAATTACATGATGGCTAAGGATAGCGTTAAAAAACGTTTTTCTGGAGAAGAAGGTAGTATAGGTATGAGTTTTACAGAGTTTACTTACCAATTAATCCAAGGATACGATTTTTACCATTTATATAAACACCTAAATTGTAAATTACAAATGGGTGGAAGTGATCAATGGGGAAACATTACCACAGGAACAGAGTTGGTAAGACGTATGACTGTAGGTGATGACACAGCTAAAGCTTACGCGATGACCTGTCCATTAATAACAAAAGCAGATGGAAGTAAATTTGGTAAAAGCGAAGGTGGTAATGTTTGGCTAACTGCAGATAAAACTAGTGTATACAAATTCTACCAGTTTTGGTTAAATAGTTCTGACGAAGATGCAGAGAAGTACATCAAAATTTTTACCTTTTTAAATAAAGATACCATTGACGCTTTAATTGCAGAACATAAAGAAAATCCAGGTTTTAGAGCCTTACAAAAACGATTAGCAGAAGAGGTAACTACTTTTGTACATAGTAAAGAAGAATTAGAAAATGCTGAAAAAGCATCAGGAATATTGTTTAGTAAAGATTTTAAAAATGAAATTAAGCAGCTAAACGAAAATTTATTTTTAGATGTTTTTGAAGGTGTGCCACAAGCCGAAGTGTCTATGGACAAAATCGAAGCTGGTTTAGACATGATTGCTGCATTAGCTGCCGAAACTGATTTTTTAGCCAGTAATGGAGAAGCACGTCGTGCATTAAAAGAAAACTCGGTGTCTGTAAACAAGGATAAAGTAACAGAGGATTACACGATTACTAAAGACGATTTAATTAACGATAAGTATATTGTAATTAACAGAGGTAAAAAAACAACCTTTATTATTAAAGCTATCTAAAAAATTGCTGAGGTTGTAAATCTCAAATACTATATTAAATAATAAAGCCTGCTTAAAATAAGCAGGCTTTTTTTATGAAATCAGTTAACCAACCAAAAACTAATTTCTCTTTTTCATATTAGGTTGGTCGTATCTTTTTTAAAGTCCTTACAATACCATTAAATTACAGCCTCTAATATCACTATTATCAAAGCGACCAATAATTTCAAAGTCCTCATTATCATGCACTTTACCTAAATCTTGAGTCGCAATAAAACTACAAGAATTTATATTTGCCAAATCAATAACATTAATACCACCAGTTTTTGGACTATTAAAAACGGTTAATGCATCCTCAGTATCTCTAGTTAAAATACGCATCCAAGGTGGACAGTTAAAAATACCATGTCCTTTGGAGTATGCTTGGCTTAATAACTCGGTCATACCATACTCGCTATGGATTGCATCCACACCAAAACCTGCTTTTAAGGTGTTGTGTAACTCTTCTCTAATCACTTCTTTACGACGTCCTTTCATACCGCCAGTTTCCATAACAATAGTATGTTTAAGGTTAAAAGTGTGCAGGTCTATTAAATCTAAAAGTGCAAAGGATACACCAATAAGTAATACGTTTTCTTCTGCTTGATCCAATGCAATTAGTGTGTCCTTTAATTGGTCTAAATTATTTAAGTAAAAACCACTTTTTGGTTTATTGGAATCTTTAATTAAATGGTCTACCATGTAAACTAAAGAGGAGCCTTCGCGTTCTAAATAATTAGGTAATAAGGCCAAAATGGTATAATCTTTTACATTACCATAAAAATGCTTAAAGCCTAATTTAAAACTAGTTTCATACACGCTTAAGTCAGATACCAAATGCTTACTGGTAATTTGTCCTGTAGTACCACTACTTGAAAAAGTAGTTTCAATAGGGTTAGTTGTACTTAATACCTGATGAGATTTAAAAAATTGTATGGGTAAAAACGGAATCTCATGCAAGTCTGAGATATCACTTGGATTAATATACAGTAAGTCGCAAAACGAACGATAGATTGTATTGTTTTCAAACTGAAAACGAAACACCTCTAAGGCTTTTGCCTTAAACTGATCAGGAGTTGTAATTGTAAAAATGTCCTTAGTCGTAGTCATGAAATTGTAAAACACAAAAGTATATAAAATAAAAAAAGCGTTGCTATTGCAACGCTTTTTTTGTGAGGTATAATAAAACTTATTCTATTACTAATTTTTTAGTAGTAGTCGCTCCATTTTGCGTTAATTTTAAAATGTAAACGCCAGCTTTTAAATTAGACACGTTTAAACGACTAGTCGTTAATTTTGTGTTTAATACTTGCTTTCCTAAAACATCATAAGCAACAACAGCTACTGGCTGATTGTTTGCAGTTTTGATATTTACAAATCCGTTAGACGTTGGATTAGGGAATACTGTAAATTCTGATTGTTTAAAAGTTGTTGTTGATAATGTTGGAATAACAAATGTACAAGCTGTTAGGTTTTGATAAGCTTGACTAGTAATCCAATTAGCAGGATTATTTATAGCAGCTTTTAATGTATCTACATCTCCAGTAGTAGTTGAGCAATCATAAACACCACTATCTGCTTCTGGGTCTAAAGCTATAAAGTTTGCATTAGCAGTACTTGGTAATGCAGATGTGTTAGAACTTGTTGAATCTGGGTTCCAATCACCATTCATTTGTATACCAGCATAAAAACCAGAGACATTAGTTCCATTAGGTACATTACCTGGGTCATAAGCAAAAACTTGGTCACCACTTGCAGACAAATTAACATTACTATTTGTGTATGTTCCGTGTGTTACCGCATCAGCTGCAATATCAGTAAATGTCACAACTGTACCAGCTGTTAAAACACTATTAGGAGATGTCCATATAAATGTTCCTTCATTCGCTCTAAAACCTCCTGCTGCTTGCCAACCATTGTCAGTAAATTCTATTTGGGTTCCTGCAGGCATATCTACAAAAGTTACAAAAGAAAAACTATCTGGCGCATCAGAGTTATAACCAGTAAAGGCTATATCTCCTGCTTGAAGTTGAGCACTTGCAGTAAAGACGCTAGTTAAAGTAAAAAGTAAAAAGTAAATTTTTTTCATATAAATGTGTTGTTAAATTTAGCATCAAATCTATACAAAAAAAAAGAGTTATCTGATAACAGATAACTCTTTTAACAATACCTTAATATGGGATTATTCTACTATTAATCGCTTAGTGGTAGAGGTTCCGTTTTGGTTTAATTTTAATATATAAACACCAGTTGTTAAGCTTGTAACATCTAATGTGTTGTTGTTAAGCGTTTTAGATAAAACTTGCTTTCCTAATATATCATATACAGTAACATTAACAGCAGTATTTGCTTTAGTTGTAATGTTTACAAAGCCTGTATTTGTTGGATTTGGATAGATGTTAAAGTTTGCAGTTGTGTTAAATTCTTGAGTTGTTAAAGAGGCTTCACTCCATGTTGTTGCTATTCTTAATTCATCCATTACGATAAATGGTGTTTCAGTTGCACTATCTTGACGAATTAAAAATTGAGAAAAAGTATTACCTGTACTTCCAGAAGCTTCGGTAGCGTCTGCAGCAGGTTCTACACCTCCTAATACTGGATTTACCCATGCACTTACAGTGTCATTATCTATGTCATAATTAAAGACAATAAAAGCTGTGTCGCCAACATTTAAATCTGTAGGTACAATTTGTGTTAATGTACCACCATTACTAATACCTACTCTGTAAGTTGTTGCTCCAGTAGGTGTTATCCATAGTCTAGATTCGTAACTTCCGGAGTCAGTCCTTAATACAGCAAAATAACCATCAGCAGCAGCAGCATCTAATGCAGTAACTTGTAACATAAAAGAAGCATAAATTTTTCCTGCATTGGTAGGTGTATAATCAACAACTGGATCTGCTCCAGACCCATCAAAAGACATGGAGTTACCTGCAGCTGTTATTCCAGGATAAGTTAAACTTCCTGTTTCAACTAAGGCATCATCACCAGAAAAGTAGTTTGTCCAAGCATCTTGCTCTGCAATAGTTTCACCAGCTGTATAATCAAAACTTTCTG
The DNA here is from genome assembly GCF_002323495.1 of Olleya sp. UBA1516. Classification (NCBI taxonomy): domain Bacteria; kingdom Pseudomonadati; phylum Bacteroidota; class Flavobacteriia; order Flavobacteriales; family Flavobacteriaceae; genus Olleya; species Olleya sp. UBA1516. The sequence continues at coordinate 230,583 of NZ_DCQO01000016.1, read as the reverse complement.
TGTGAGGTAAAGCTTGTACTTCATAAACATTAAAAGTAGTTGTTGCTATTACAGGTGTAGCTAGTGGCATGTGACTATTATCTACCAATTGTAAGTCAATAGTGTGTTCTCCAGTTGATAGTCCTGTTAATAAGATTGGGTCAGTATCGTATTTCATTACAACAGATCCACCATCAACAGTATAGTGTATGTGACCATCACCAGTTCCATTTGCTACTACAAAGTTTTGTACACTTAGCTCTACATTTACGTCAGGTCCAGCAACATTGTCACCATCGTTTGGAGATGTAACTCCTAGTGTAGGAACAGCGGTAGATTCTTGGAAAACTGAAAAATCATCCCAATATACTACAGCGCTTCCATAAGTTCTAACTTCAAAATAAAACGTATCTGCGGTTGCAGGAGCAGTAAGAGTGACAGTGTATTCTGTCCACTGGTTTCCGTTAGCATCAAAATAAGCATTATTTGGTCCTCTTAATTCATTGGCATTATCTGAAATGTTACTACTTCCAGCTTTCCAGTAACTCCAGATTCTTGCATCAGTACCATCTCCAAAAGCACCATCTATTTTGTACCACAGGGATATTGTATAAGATGTTCCAGCTGTAATTCCAGTTACGGTTTGACTGATTTTGCTAGTACCTCCTGTGTGTTTAGCAGCAAAAGTACCTGTGTGTACTTCAGTAGATTCTTGCTCAACACTCTGAATAAGCTCATAAGAAGTAGGTGTTGTTGGGTCTGTCCAAGTTTCAAAATCTCCATTCACCAATAACTCTTGTCCAAAAGAGGCAGTTGCTGTAAATAAAGTAATTAAAAAGTAAAGTTTTTTCATAATTAATGGATATAAAATTAGGCAATAAAGATACACAGAAAATTGACTTAACCCAACTATTAATAATGCTATCCTGCTTCTTAATGTTAAAATAACATCATTTTAATGCTTTGGTTATCAGATTTGTAGTTAAAGACTGATTATGCGTCTATTATATTTTTTTAGATTAATTTAGCATGTTATCTTAATGTTATTAATCATTTAAAAATTAAATCTTTTAGTAATAGTTTTATCTTTACATTAATATAACCATTATGTAATTCAATAGTAAAGTCCATAAAAATTTTACAACATCAGGTTGTTTTAAATAATTGACTGCCTATTGAAATACCATGTGATAGATAAAAAAAACACATATAATAGACACATGAATAAAAAAGACATTAAAATCCTTTTAGTGGATGATGAGCCAGACATTTTAGAAATTGTAGGTTATAATTTAACTAATGAAGGCTATCAAGTAGTTACAGCTAAAAACGGATTAGAAGCAGTCAAAAAAGCTAAAAAAGAAAAGCCACAGCTTATTATTCTAGATGTGATGATGCCAGAAATGGATGGTATTGAAGCATGTGAAGCTATCAGAAAAATCCCAGAATTAAGCGCATCGCTTATTACGTTTTTAACAGCCAGAGGAGAAGATTATTCGCAAGTGGCTGGATTTGATGCAGGAGCAGATGATTATATTACTAAGCCTATTAAGCCAAAAGTATTGGTTAGTAAGGTTAAAGCATTGTTACGTCGTTTAAAAGCAGAAGAAACTAGTAAGTCTTTAATGACCATTGGTAACCTGGTAATTAATAGAGAGGAATATAAAATTATTCTGGATGGTGACGAGATTATTTTACCAAGAAAAGAATTTGAATTATTATCTTTATTAGCCTCTAAACCTAATAAAGTCTTTAAAAGAGAAGATATTTTAGATCGTGTTTGGGGTAACGAAGTCGTTGTTGGTGGACGTACAATTGACGTACATATAAGAAAACTACGAGAAAAAATTGGCGATGACAGTTTTAAAACCGTCAAAGGTGTTGGTTATAAATTTGTAGAATAATTTGAAGTTAAAAAAGACTTACAAGTTTGCATTAAAAACCTCGTTTTTAATAACAATCTTCCTAACCCTTTTTATGGGTTTGTTTTTATATACGTTTTATATTGTGGACGTAGGACAATTGGTGCTTTTTGCTTTCGCAACCTTTAGCGTCTCGTTTTTAATAACACAGTTTAGGGTAGAAAAATTTATCTATAAACGTATTAACAAAATTTACAAAGATCTTACCCTTTTAGAAGCAGTTAGTTTTAGTAAAAAAAGCATCACTACAGACATGGCTACGCTGACCAAACAGATAGACCAATATGCTAAAAACAAAAAACTAGAAATTGAAACACTTAAAGTAAGAGAAGAATACCGTAAGGAGTTTATGGGTAATATTTCTCACGAGCTTAAAACACCATTATTTACAGTACAAGGCTATCTAGAAACATTGTTAGATGGTGCTATGAATGACAAAAATGTAGCTGAAAAATATCTAGAAAGAGCCAATAAAGGTGTGGAGCGACTAATCTATATTGTTAAGGATTTAGACATGATAACCAAACTTGAAGTTGGAGATTTAAGTCTAAACGTCGATACTTTTGATATTGTGGAGCTAGTGCAAAGCGTTTTTGAGCTTTTAGAAATGAAGGCAGCCAAGAAAAAAATTACCTTAACCTTTGATATGGATTACAAGTATCCAATAATGGTAAAAGGCGATGAAGAGCGTATACAACAAGTTTTGACCAACTTGATTGTTAATTCTATTAAATATGGACGCGAAAAAGGAACGACCGAAATTAGTATAGAAAAACTAATTAAAAACAAAGTCATTGTCAGAGTAACAGACAATGGAGAAGGGATTGAGAAAAAACACATCTCTAGATTGTTTGAGCGTTTTTACAGAGTCGATAAAAGTGGATCACGTAAAGAAGGTGGTTCTGGTCTTGGACTAGCAATAGTTAAACATATTATTGAAGCTCATGACGAAAAAATTTATGTAGAAAGCGAGTTTAATATTGGTAGCGAGTTTTCTTTTACCCTTGAAAAAGCAAAAACAACCCCTTAAAATCAATGGTGTTATTAAAAGCCTTAAAACCAGAATAGGCAGTCACACGTTCCAATTGTTTTAAAGTAAAATCTTCCTGACTACAACTAGCAATAATCCCTTGGTTGTTTAGATAGTCAGCTAAATACTCTTGCTCAAATTGTCCAGGTGTTGGTATAAAAAACGCTTGTTTACCCAACTTGGCCAAATCCATAATAGTTGTATAACCAGATCTAGACACCACAAGTTCACTTTTATTAAGTGCCTGTTGCAATTCTTCGGTTTGCATAAAATTGTAAATCGTAAAAGGAGATTCCAACATAACGGTCTGTTCTGCTTCAATTTTTCCTCTAACAAACATCACCTTTCCTTTATAGTTAATTAAATCAGATAGTAGTTTTTCTTCTAATATAGTGCGTTGTGGCTCTGGTCCAGACAACAAAACCATGATATCATACTTCGGCTTAACCTTAATTTTTTCTAACCGACTTAAAGGACCAATGTACTTTATGTTTAAACCTTTGTTTTTAAAATTATGACCAAGGTTTCCGCTTAAATTAGGTTGGTTTTCAAAATCCGGAATCCAACATTCATCAAAAGCCTTTAAATAGTGATCATGAAAATAAGTACTTAATTTAGTAGTGCTTCCACTTAACACATTTAATTGGTGCGTTATAAATACAGAAGGTACCGTTTTGGACAATACACCCATTCTGTTGTCAGATATAATACCCTTAATATTATAGTCCGTAATAATTTTTTGTGTCGCGCGATGTTCTTTTTTTATCGCTTTTTTAATTTTAGGTAATTGCCAAAGCATTAACCATTTAAACCATGTTTTAGATTTGGCATATTTAACATTATAAGCAGGTAATGTAAGGCACGTCACACTCTCAAATTCTTTTTTAAGCAAATCTAACGCTTGACCATCACTAGCAATAATAGGCTCAAAACCCGCTTCAATCAAGGCATTAATAATAGGTATGCATCGCGTCGCATGACCAATTCCCCAATTTAAAGGTGCAACAAGAATTCTTTTTTTCATTATAAAAATTTGGGCGTTACCACAAGGGTCAGGCTGTCCGTTATATCTTTTTTTGCCATTTATGGCAGCAAAAAAAGGATGCCACTTCCATCCTTAACGCAGTAAAATGTCAAAATCAAAGATAATCATAAAGTTACTTAGGTATATTTCCTTAATTTTACGCCAGAAATAACAAATAGTTAAGAAGTGGGTAGCAAGAATAAGCAAAAAAGATTTAGAGAAAATGAAACCTTTGATAATGTGTTTCAGCCAACTAGAAGTCAATTAGTAGACCAGGTTTACGAGCATAAAGGAAATTGGAATAAAAATGTCTTTAAAAACAACAACCCATTAGTGTTAGAGCTAGGTTGTGGTAAAGGAGAATATAGTGTGGCTTTAGCAGAAAAGTTTCCTAATAAAAACTTTATTGGTATAGATATTAAAGGTGCACGTTTTTGGAGAGGAGCCAAAACTGCTACCGAAAATAACATGCCTAACGTTGCCTTTATACGCACACAAATTGAGTTGGTCGAGTCTGTTTTTGCAGAAAACGAAGTAGACGAAATCTGGATTACCTTTCCAGATCCACAAATAAAATATAAGCGTACAAAACACCGCATGACTAATTCGCAGTTTTTAAAACGTTACAAAACTATTTTAAAACCAGACGGAATCATGAATCTTAAAACAGATTCAGAGTTCATGCATGGTTACACATTAGGGTTACTACATGGTGAAGGTCATGAGGTATTACATTCTAATAACGATGTGTATAGACAAGACGGAAGCCCAGAAGAAGTAACTAGCATCCAAACACACTATGAAAGCATCTATTTAGAACAAAACAAACCAATTACGTATATTAGATTTAAAATTAACTAACTATTGAATTTAACAATTACCTTTTTTGTAAGCTTATTAATTGCACTTGTTGGTGTAATCCCTCCAGGATTGCTTAACATGACAGCAGCAAAAATTAGTATAAAAGAAGGGTATAGTCGTGGCTTAGTATTCTCGTTAGGGGTTTGTGTTATTGTAGTTATACAAACATTAATAGCGGTTATTTTTGCGCGCTATTTAAGTAAACATTCTGAGGTAGTTAGGATATTACAACAAGTAGCATTTGTATTATTTGTTTTAATAACGGTTTACTTTTTTTTATTAGCTACCAAGGATCCAAAACCAGAAGTAGAAGCCGATCGTAAAAGTAAACGCAGTCAGTTTTTTTATGGTATGGTGTTGTCAGCATTAAATGTGTTTCCAATTCCGTATCAAGCATATATGAGTATAACTTTGGCTAGTTTAGGTTGGATAACATTAGACAACCCAAATATTGCGTCCTATGTTGCTGGAGCAGCATCTGGTACGTTTGTGATGTTGTATATTTATGTGTTTTTTTTAAAAAAGATAAAAAGCAAAAAGCTAAAGTCACAAAAAAACATGAACTACATTATAGGTTCAATTACAGGTATAATTGCAATTGTAACACTAATAAATATTATAAAAGACTTTTAAAACTATGAAACCCGAAACACTTAATTTTTTTGATAAAGTGTATGAGGTGGCACGACAAATTCCGTATGGACGTGTGACAAGTTATGGAGCTATAGCTAATTTTTTAGGCGCAACTCGTGGAGCCAGAATGGTAGGTTATGCTATGAATGGGTCACATAATAAAGAGGTGCCTGCACACAGAGTGGTAAACCGTAAGGGTTTGCTAACTGGTAAACATCATTTTGATGGGACTAACCTTATGCAGCAATTACTAGAAAGCGAAGGTATTGAGGTTGTAGACAACCAAATCCAAAATTTTGAAACCCTATTTTGGGATCCTTCTGCATTACTTTCGGAATAATTTTTGATACGTTTTTAGCATGAAGTACAACACCCTTTTTAAAGTAGTCATGCTAATTTTTTTGGTTACATCTTGTAAAAAAGATAATAAAATAAAATTTCCAGTTTTAATTACTTCGGAATACGATACTGTTATTCAAATAAATAGTAAAGAAATGATGATTTCAGAACCTATTGTTTATGGGATTAATGTAAAAGATACATTAAGATTTTCAGGTTCATTCAACTATTTATCGCATAATTTTGATGAGTTATTAAGGAGTGAATTTAACAAAGCTGAAGATAGTATTCTAATTTTTGTAGATGCAAAACAGTTGAATTTTCATACTAGTGAAATGAATTTTTACTCTATAATTCCTCCGCCTCCACCACCTTTAAACAATTCAGAACCTTTTGATGTGAATTCAGAATATAATTACTCGAATGATCTCCAAATATTAAAGAGGCTACGAACAGAAAGAGAAAGAAAACATTATAAAACCTTACCAGTTTTTATTTTCAATAATTCTAAATTTGGTAGAGTAATTTCTAAACCTATAGTTAATGGTGATTTGTTTATGCAAGTTCAAGCAAAAGATAAAAATAACCAATGGAAACCAATAGAATATAATTATGTTCCAGGATTTATATGTGGTACTGGACATCAAGATTATTTTCTTAAACCAAAGCATTTTATTGTATCTACAATTAGAAAATATTCAGGAGATTATTTAACTAAGATGCGAGTCAAATTAATGTCTTCACAAAAAATATATTATTCAAATGAATTTGAAGGAGAAATAAATTATTCTCAATTTAAAAAAACAGAAGCAGTAGTTTTTATGGAGAAAAAGTATCCAGATTCAATTATCGGAGAGCCTTATTACAAGAGAAAACTTATATTTCTCGATTATGATTAAATCTAACATTTATTCTTCATTTTATACAATTTACAAATAATTACATATTTTGCTTATTGGAGTTTAACCCATCATAACTTCCCTTTATAGTTCTATAAAAAACAACAAACCAAGCGCTTCATTCTTCAAGGTTTATGTAGTATCTTTGCATTTTAGAATCATTCTGAATTAGTTAACAATTATCCAGAGTGGATTATTATAAGCTGTAGGCATAGTCTTCAAGCTATAATTTACTCTTTTTTTCTAAATAATTATGAAATTAAATAAACAAGACATACTTAAAGCGTTAGAAACTATAACAGTACCAGGAGAAGGTCAAAATATGGTAGAAAGCGGAGCAATAACAAACGTAGTAACTTTTGCAGACGAGGTTATTGTAGACATAACAATAAAAAACCCAGCTTTACAAGCGCGTAAAAAAACTGAGGTCGAAATCTTACAAGCCATTCACAAACTAGTGTATGAAAAAGCTAAGATTAAGGTTAATATTAAAGTGGACGCACCAGAAAAATCAGCACCAAACGTCATCAAAGGAAAACACATTCCTGGAATACAAAACATAGTAGCAGTAGCTTCTGGAAAAGGAGGTGTAGGTAAATCTACAGTAACAGCAAACCTAGCAGTAACGTTAGCAAAAATGGGCTTTAAAGTGGGTGTGTTAGATGCCGATATTTACGGACCATCAATGCCAATCATGTTTGATGTAGAGCTAGAACGTCCATTATCGACAACAGTAGATGGTAAATCAAAAATGAAACCTGTAGAAAACTACGGAGTCAAAATATTATCAATCGGGTTTTTTACAAAACCAGATCAAGCAGTTGTATGGCGTGGACCTATGGCAGCAAAAGCATTAAACCAAATGATTTTTGATGCAGCTTGGGGAGAATTAGACTTTTTACTAATTGACTTACCACCAGGAACAGGAGATATCCACCTAAGCATCATGCAATCACTACCAATAACAGGTGCAGTAGTGGTTAGTACACCACAAAACGTCGCTTTAGCAGATGCTAAAAAAGGAGTTGCAATGTTCCAACAAGACAGTATTAACGTACCAGTTTTAGGAATTATAGAAAACATGGCTTACTTTACACCAGCAGAGTTGCCAGATAATAAATACTATATCTTTGGTAAAGAAGGTGCTAAACACCTAGCCGAAGATTTACAAGTGCCTTTATTAGGAGAGTTACCATTAGTACAAAGCATACGCGAAGCAGGAGACGTTGGTCGTCCAGCAGCAATGCAAACCGGAACGCCTTTAGAAAAAGCATTTGAAACAATAACGCAAAACGTAGTGCAGCAAGTAGTGGACAGAAACGATAATCTTCCAGCGACAGAAGCTATCAAAATCACCACTATGGCAGGATGTTCTGCAGTTAATAAAAAATAAATGACAACACAAGAACTAAGATTAAACGTAGAAAAAGCATTAGAAGAAATTCGTCCTTTTTTACAAAGTGATGGAGGAGACATAGCGCTTTTATCTATCGAGAATAACGAAGTTAAAGTACAATTACAAGGTGCTTGTACCTCATGTAGTGTCAACCAAATGACGCTTAAGTCAGGTGTAGAGATGACTATCAAAAAGTACGCACCACAAATCGAACGTGTAATCAACGTGGCGTAAAACATAAGTTTTGGCGTTATCACAAAGGTCAGGCGCTCACAAAGTGGGTAAGTATTGAGCGTAGTCAAAGTACGCCATCCTTAATGCAGTTAAAAAGCTAACAAAAGTCATAAAACAAAACCAAATCTTGTTTTACTTTTGTCAGGTACACTAAAAGTCATAAGTAAAGGCTAAAGGTAAATTTGAAAAGAAAAAATAATGATTAAAACAGACATACTAATAATAGGAGCAGGACCAACTGGTCTTTTTGCTGTGTTTGAAGCAGGATTATTAAAATTAAAATGTCATTTAATAGACGCATTGCCACAACCAGGTGGACAATGCTCAGAGATATATCCTAAAAAACCTATTTATGATATTCCAGCATATCCAGAAATTCTTGCAGGAGATTTAACGCATAAGTTAATGGAGCAATGCAAGCAATTTGAACCAGGTTTTACGCTTGGCGAGCGTGCAGAAACGATTGACAAGCAAGAGGATGGAACCTTTATAGTAACCACTAATAAAGGTACAAAACATCACGCTCCTGTAGTGGCAATAGCAGGTGGATTAGGTAGTTTTGAGCCTCGTAAACCTATTATTGATAATCTAGCTAATTACGAAGACAAAGGGGTTGAATACATTATCAAAGAACCTGAGTTTTATAGAGATAAAAAAGTAGTCATTGCAGGTGGAGGAGATTCAGCTTTAGATTGGAGTATTTACCTAAGCGATATCGCTTCAGAAGTAACCTTAATCCATAGACGAAACGAGTTTAGAGGGCATTTAGATTCAGTAGAAAAAGTACAAGAATTAAAAAATGCAGGTAAGATTAATTTAATCACACCAGCTGAGGTTATTGGAGTAGAAGGGACTAATAAAGTAGAGGCTATTACTATAAAACAAGATGCCAAAACCTTTAAAAAAGAATGTGATCATTTTGTACCACTTTTTGGATTGTCACCAAAATTAGGACCAATTGCAGATTGGGGTTTAGAGATAGAAAAAAATGCAATCAAGGTGGATAATAGCTTGGATTACCAAACTAACATTCCAGGTATTTTTGCTATTGGAGATGTTAATACCTATCCAGGAAAATTAAAATTAATTTTATGTGGTTTTCACGAAGCAACATTAATGTGTCAATCAGCGTATCAAATTATTAATCCAGGAAAACGCTATGTATTAAAATATACCACAGTAAGCGGAGTAGATGGTTTTGATGGTACACGTAAAGAAGCACCAAAAGCAGTGGTAAAATCGATTCAGTAGTCAGTAAATAGTAATAAGTAATGAGGGAATGGCAGTACAAAAATTTGAAGACTTACTAGTTTGGCAAAAGTCGCAGGATTTAACGATACAGATCTACAAAGCATTTCAAGATACTAAAGATTTCTCTTTTAAGCATCAAATAGCGAAGTCCGCTCGATGTTATATTTATCCATTAGATTACATTGTTTAAAAGAGATAGAAACTAATATTCTTATTGAAAATACTAACGAGTATAAAGTAACAACTAATCACTAATTACTTCTCCTCATGGAACAAGACATAAACATAAAAATAACAGACAGAGATGGTGTAACACATGAAGTGCTTGCACCAACAGACATGGCAATGAACCTTATGGAAGTAGTCCGAAGTTACGAGCTGGCTCCAGAAGGTACTATCGGAATCTGTGGTGGTATGGCAATGTGTGCAAGTTGTCAATGTTACGTGTTAAGTGATACAATGCTTCCAGAAATGCAAGACGATGAAGAAGCGATGCTTAGCGAAGCATTCAATGTCAAAGATAATTCAAGATTAGGTTGTCAAATACAAATGACACCAGACCTAGAAGGTCTGGAAGTCCAATTAGCTCCTGAAGAATAATCCAAATTTCAGCCCACACGTCGTTGCGAACATAGTGAAGCAATCTACCTTACATTATTAGTAGCCTCGACAAAGTAAATTCTAATGGTCACGTCATTGCGAACATAGTGAAGCAATCTGTTTAATATTAGGTTTCTACATATAAAAAGTAAAGCAATCTGTATAATTACAGAATCAGTTTCAAAAAAACAGCAAAACCTAACCGCTATAATCCAACAAACGTCTAGGACCTTCCAACAAAACACGCACAATTTGTAACGTACCATCTTCTTTAGTAGCAATTTGCCATTTAATCAAAGAAATCGCGCCATTTTCAATCTCAATACCAGTAATACTTCTTGGATGCACACAACTACCATCATTAAAAAAAGCCACATCACCAGGTTCCGGAAAACGTGGTCTGTGTGTATGACCAACAACAGTAATCATATTATTGTTTTCAGTAATCCATTTTTTGGTACGACGTTCGACTTTAATCAATTCTTTATAGTTTTTTGCAGGACTAGTGGGATCTGCAATACCCATAACATTTAAAGGTTTCCAAAGGACACGTACCATAAATCGACTCCATTTCCAGAAGGTATAGTTCCACCAATCCGCTTGATGACCATGCGTTAAAAATACCTCTTGCTGTGTGTCTTTATGTTTTAAAATAATGGCTTCGTGGTATTCAATATCACCAAACAATTCTACATCAGCGCCAACTTTAGGATCAAAAAAAGAATGTAAATGTTTCTTAACATAGTCAGGATCGCGATACACCATATCATGATTTCCCCAAATCATATGCAAGCGGTTTTGTTTATGAAACAGTTGCATCAAGCCATACACGTTTTTGTGAGCATAAAGGATGGACTCAAACGATATGTTTTCCCACAACTCATCACCATCACCTAATTCGGCATAGTCAAAACCTTGGACATAATAATGTTTTAAGGCATGGTAATAGATGTTTCGATTATTAGCAAAATCATCAGCAAAACTATTATCACCACGATGACAATCACTAAATAGGATAAACTTAGAGTCGTCATCAAACCCAATAACTTTAGCTTGATTATAAGCACGATCTAATTTCTTTTTTGCTGAAAACATAGTATAATTTTTCTATAAGCAAGATAGGATATATTTTATAATTCAACCCAATGCAATAATCAATAACACTAAGGACTTCAGTATAATTAAATAACCATAAAAGTAGTACGTGTTATTAAATAATAAAAATGTAAAGTGCTTAATTTTAGTTGGTTAATAAAAATAAAGGATGTGACAGTCAAAGTCTTAAAGTGTAACCTCAAGCTTTGGGTTTAAATAATTAAATAGTCAATTACCGTTGTGTTAAATTGAGTAAAATAAGCGTGGCGTCTCTTTGTTTTAATTGTGATTTGTCGTAAAATTGCACTCAAATCAATAATTTGAAAATCAGCAATACGTAATTGTTGTGTAAAAAGGTTCAGTTCTACCCAAACGGAATCTATTAAAAACGGGAAAATCAATAGTAGCAGTATTACTCTTATTATAAGTTTTAATACAATTTGTTTATTAAAGTTACCTAACCAGTAAAATCACTTTAACTAACAAATGTAATGCATTACAATCCCTTTTTTTTATTTAGTAAATTAGTTAAATAGCTAATTTTTAGTCCGCTACGTTTTATTAAAACAAAGCTATAGACGTTTATTGCTATTTATGTAACTGTAAGTAGTAACTAAGTTATACACAATGGATTGCGGTAAAAATGATTTTTTATGTTTAACTGTATATCGCTATTACTATGTTAACAACAAGCTTACCAACAAACCATGAGCAGATAACACAATTTCTGAGCAACTATAAAGGCATAGTAATTATAGTCACAGTAATTACAGCATTAATTATCACATTAATCGTGATGCCAAAAGTAGTGGCTATTAGTAAAGCTAAAAACTTAACAGCCTTACCAAATGGACGTACATCGCACAAAGGGGTAATTCCTACGTTGGGAGGTGTTGGTGTGTTTACAGGTGTGGTATTAACCATTCAAGTCGCAGCAATACTGTTTGCTAATTACAGTCAATTAATAGATTTAATGGTGTTTAATGTCCTTATATTATTACTGTTGTTAGTGGGTTTGGCGGACGATATCATGAAAATTTCACCAAAACGTAAACTAGCCTATCAATTGCTAGTCGCTTCTATATTTGTAATGGCAACCAATTTAAACATCAACTCGTTTGTAGGCTTATTTGGTATTTATAAAATCTCAATATTCTCAGCCATACTGTTTTCAATATTTGTTATAGTGTTAGTCATTAATGCATATAATTTAATTGATGGTATCGATGGATTAGCAGGAGTGTTAGGAGCCATAATTTCTATTATCACTGCCTTATTATTCTACTATAGTGGTCATTTTTTTTACTGCTTAATATCCTTGGCTTTAGTTGGCGCATTAATTGGCTTTTTAGTATTTAACTTTTCACGAAACCGAAAAATATTTCTGGGTGACACTGGATCAATGGTGGTTGGATTTGTATTAGCCATTCAAATGATTACCTATTTAAGCTTAGCAGGACATAATCCTGATAAAGAAATCTTTCATAACGCACCAGTAATAGTTTTAGCCTTATTATCCTATCCATTATTAGATACACTTAGGGTGTTTTGCGTTAGGATTTGTAACAAAAAAAGTCCATTTTCGGCAGACCGTAATCACATTCACCATCGTTTAATAGACCTTGGATTAAAACACAAATGGGCAACCAGTCTTATTGCATTGTATACCATTGGGATAACAGTATTGGTATTGGCACTAAATCATTTAGATACTAACGTCATATTTGCGATTACTGTTCCTGTAGCGATGCTAATTTTAGTCATTCCGTTTGCAATACAGTATAAATCTGGTAAGATTAAATTTGTTTTGCCTACTTTGTAAATTCGCAATAAAATAACGATAAGAATAATATTTATATAATAAAGCGGTTTTCTATTAAACCAAACCTATAAAATGAAAAAAATAGCATTAATCACAGGCGTTACAGGACAGGATGGCGCATATTTAACCGAGTTTCTATTAAAAAAAGACTATATCGTTCATGGTATAAAACGTCGTAGTTCATTATTTAATACAGATAGGATTGACCATCTATATCAAGATCCGCATGTGAATAATCGTAATTTTATTCTGCATTATGGAGACATGACAGACAGTACCAATTTAATTAGAATTATTAAAGAAGTACAACCTGACGAAATCTATAACCTTGCAGCTATGAGTCACGTGGCTGTTTCTTTTGAAATTCCTGAATACACAGGTAATGCAGATGGTTTAGGGACACTTCGTATTTTGGATGCAGTTAGATTATTAGGTTTAGAGAAAAAAACCAGAATCTATCAAGCGTCAACCTCAGAGTTATACGGTAAAGTACAAGAAGTACCACAAACCGAAACCACACCTTTTTACCCAAGATCACCTTATGCTGTAGCAAAAATGTACGCCTTTTGGATGACAGTAAATTACAGAGAAGCTTACGGAATGTTCGCCTGTAACGGAATCTTGTTTAATCACGAATCACCTTTAAGAGGAGAAACCTTTGTAACCAGAAAAATTACCAGAGCTGTAGCCAGAATTGGACTAGGCTTACAAGATAAATTATACTTAGGTAACCTAGACGCACAACGGGATTGGGGACACGCTAAGGATTATGTACGCATGATGTGGATGATTTTACAAGCAGACCAAGCAGAGGATTGGGTCATTGCAACTGGTAAAACCACAACCATTCGTGACTTTGTAAAACAAGCCTTTAAGCACATTGGTGTGACCTTACAATTTGTAGGTGCAGGAGTGGATGAGGTTGCTATTATTAAAGAAACCACAAATCCTGACTACCCATTAAAAGTAGGACAAGAGGTGTTAGGTGTGGACGCTAGATATTTTAGACCTACCGAAGTCGATTTACTAATTGGAGACGCTACCAAAGCCAAAGAAAAATTAGGTTGGACACCAAAAATCCAGTTAGAAGAGTTAATCGAAGACATGATGTCATCAGATATTAAACTAATGAAAAAAGAACAACTGCTTAAAGATGGTGGCTACCAGACCCTAAATTATTTCGAGTAAACGTAGCAACACTAAGTAACAGTAAACAACAACACATGTCAAGCACATTATCAAAAGACGCAAAAATATACATAGCAGGTCATAAAGGAATGGTAGGTTCTGCCATTTGGCGCGCATTAACAGCAGCTGGATACACTAAGCTAATTGGGCAAACTAGCCAACAATTAGACTTACGTAACCAAGACGCTGTTAACCAATTTATGGAACACACAACACCAGAAGTGGTTATTGTAGCAGCAGCCAAAGTTGGTGGCATATTAGCCAATAGCCAATTTCAGTATCAGTTTTTGCTAGAAAACCTGCAAATACAAAACAATATTATAGATGCAGCTCATCGTAATAACACCAAAAAACTAATCTTTTTAGGCAGTTCTTGCATCTATCCAAAACTAGCACAACAACCCTTAACAGAGGACAGTTTATTAACAGGACCATTGGAGCCTACTAACGAGGGTTACGCAATCGCAAAAATTGCAGGTGTCAAACTATGTCAGCACATCAAAAACCAATACAATAAGGATTTTGTTAGCTTAATGCCAACCAATTTATATGGCTCAAACGATAATTTTGACCTAAAATCCTCACACGTATTACCAGCAATGATTCGCAAGTTTCATGACGCTAAACTAGATAACAACGCTCCAGTTACCCTTTGGGGAAGTGGAACACCAATGCGCGAATTTTTATACGTGGACGATCTAGCACAAGCAGTCCTATTTGCTATGCACAACCAAATGCCAGACCATTTGTATAATGTAGGGACAGGTACAGACATTACCATCAAACAATTGGCAACAACCATCCAAAAAGCAATTGGTCATACAGGACCAATTATTTGGGACAGTACAAAACCAGATGGCACACCACGTAAATTAATGGACGTGTCTAAACTAAAACAAGCAGGTTGGCAATACACCACCAATCTAGAGCAAGGGATTGCAAAAACCTACCAATGGTTTTTAGACAACCCAAGCACATACAAGCAAGTTAAATTATAACGTAAGCACACCTAATGCAAAATCAAACAGATAACACAACAACCGTTGTGGATAACCCTAATAAAATTACATCAATATGTTGTATTGGTGCAGGCTATGTTGGAGGACCAACTATGGCTGTTATGGCTCAAAAAAATCCAGACATCAAAATAACAGTCGTGGATTTAAATGCGCAACGTATTGCAGACTGGAATAACGACGACCTAACCAAACTACCCATTTTTGAACCTGGTTTAGACCAAGTCGTTAAGGAAGCCAGAGGTCGTAATCTGTTTTTTTCGACTAATGTCGAAGACGCTATTGACCAAGCACAAATGATATTCATTTCCGTTAACACACCTACCAAAACCTATGGTGCAGGAAAAGGGATGGCAGCAGACTTAAAGTATATCGAGCTATGTGCAAGACAAATCGCTAAAGTCGCAACCACTAATAAAATTGTAGTCGAAAAATCAACACTACCAGTAAAAACAGCACATGCCATAAAAAGCATTCTAAACCATACTGGTAATGGTGTAAAGTTTCAAATACTATCCAATCCAGAATTCCTGGCAGAAGGGACAGCAATAACAGACCTAACACATCCAGATCGTGTACTAATTGGTGGTGACCAAACACCAGAAGGGAAACAAGCCATACAAGCCTTAGTGGACGTGTATGCGACTTGGGTACCAAAAGCACAAATACTAACCACAAATATCTGGTCGTCAGAGCTATCCAAATTAGTAGCCAATGCCTTTTTAGCACAACGTGTGTCGTCTATAAATGCGATTTCAGAGTTATGTGAAGCGACACAAGCCAATGTAGAAGAAGTCGCAGAAGCAATTGGTATGGACTCGCGTATTGGACCTAAATTTTTAAAAGCCTCAGTAGGTTTTGGTGGGTCGTGTTTTCAAAAAGACATATTAAACCTAGTGTATATCTCTAAGTCTTTAGGCTTAAATCAAGTCGCAGACTATTGGGAACAGGTTATTATAATGAATAATCACCAACGCGACCGTTTTGCAAATAACATCGTGCAAACTTTATACAACACAGTATCAGACAAAAAAATAGCCTTTTTAGGTTGGGCTTTCAAAAAAGATACCAACGATACCAGAGAGGCTGCAGCCATTTACGTGGCAGACAAGTTAATAGACGAGCAAGCCAAAATTAGCGTGTACGATCCTAAAGTGTCTGCAAAACAAATGCAGTTTGATATTAACTATTTAAACACACGTACAGAAGCACAAAACCAAACCTATTTAAGCACACAAGACAATCCGTATGACGCAGTTAATGGTGCACATGCAATTGCAGTGTTGACAGAGTGGGACGAGTTTAAAACCTACGACTGGCAACGTATTTATAATAGCATGAACAAACCAGCCTTTATCTTTGATGGTCGTAACCTATTAGATAAACAAGCACTAGAAACTATTGGGTTTAAAGTGAAAGCTATAGGAAGTTAGAAGATGAAGACAAATGCAATGTTCACATCGTTTTTACCTCAAGTTATTGGTGCTATTTTGGCATTAATAACTTTTAGGATGTATTCTGAGCTTTTGACGCCAATACAATTAGGAGAAGCTATGCTTGCGTTAGGTGGAATAGCACTTTTTGATGCTATTTTTTCATCATCGGTTAATCAAGTTGTTTTTTATTACGGTAGTAATAAAAATTTCAAGTATAAAGTTTTTAGCTTTCTGAAAAACTATAAGCGGTTTACTACAGTAATTGGCTTGATGATTATTTTATTGATAATTATTGTTTCTTTTTTAGACTTATATAATTTTTATGGTATGCTAGTCTTAATATTATTGGGCTATGCTGTAATTGAACCATCCAGAAGTAGTTTGTTTTCTTTGTTGAATTTGAGTGGAACACGTAAAATTTATGGCTTACAAGTAATTTTAGATGCTATTTTTAATTTTACTTTAATTTTTTTGGCGTTATATTTTAAACCAAATTGGGTTTTCTTATTAGTAGGAATACTAACCTCAAGATATTTTTCATTAGTAACAAATAGTTTGTTTTTAAGATCTAGTTTTGATTTGAGTGAAAATTTGAATGAAAAGAATATAGTATTGGATAAAAAAGAAGTTTTAAAACAGATACAACCTGTAATGTTGATGGGTATAATTGGATGGTTGTCAGGTTTTGCAGACAGGTATATTATTGCTGGTTCAATTGGTGTTTCAGGAGCAGGTTATTATTCCTTAGCAACTGGGCTTGTTGGAAGACCTTATAATGTGACAACTTCAGCTTTAACTGTGCATTTTAGACCAGATTTATACAAGTTTAACTCGGAAAATGAATATGGAAAATTTCAGGATATAGCTAAGAATTGGCTTAAATATGCTCTAATTATTGGTGTTGTTGGAATAGTTTTATTTGCAATTTTAGGAGGTCCTTTAGTTGATGTTTTGCTGGCAAAGGAATATCGCACAGAAATTGAAAATATTTTATATGTCATAGCTGGTGCTTATTGTTTTACGATTATGACGCATGCAATAGATAATAAATTTTTAGCAAAAGGCTTAGGTGTAAATTTATTTAAATTACAACTAATTTTAACACCATTTCCTTTTGTGTTTATTGTTATTGGAGCATTGTATAACGGAGTTGAAGGAGCTGTAATAGGTAAATTAATTGCTGAAATTTTTAAGTTTTTAATTATGTTTTATGCCTCAAAAAAAATAGATAAATGAAAGTAGTAATCGGTACATCTACTCCATTCCATTTGGTTCATTTGGCGCGCGAACTCAGTTCTTCGGGACATGAAGTTACCGTTATTGGATATATGCCAAAATGGAAAATGAAAAAATACAACCTAGGTGATGCAAAGTATATCTGTTTATTTTGGTATTTATTTCCTTTAAGTATAACTGCTCTACAAAGATTTTTTCCAAAAATTCAGCGTGCAACAACATTTTTAATTATGCCTCTCGTTGATTGGTTGATAACCAAAAAGATGACAAAATGTGATGTTTTTGTGGGTTTATCAGGTGTATGCGTTAGTTCTCTTAAGTATGCCAAATCTAAATATGGAGCACTATCTATTGTTGATCGAGGTTCAGCTCATGTTAAATCTCAAATTGAATTGATTGAAGGAATAAAAGAAATCAAATTGCCCAAGCTTTATATAAGCAGAGAGTTGGAAGGTTATGATATAGCTGATAAAATTGTAATACCATCAATCTTCGCTTATAACACATTTGTTGATAATAACATAAATAAAGAGAAGTTGTTTATTAATAATTATGGTATAAACTTATTGAGATTTTATGCAGAAAAGAAGATTTTATCTAAAGGAAAAAAAATTAATGCTCTTTTTGTCGGAGGATGGAGCTTTCAAAAAGGTGTAGATATTATAAATAAAACTCTGCAAAAAGATTTTAATTTACACGTTTCTCATATTGGTATATATAATGGGGAACATCATACAGATTCTGATAATTTTAAGCGTATTGGGTACGTGCCGAATGATAAATTAATTAATTACTATAATTCTTTTGATGTTTTATTATTACCATCGAGACAAGATGGATTTGGGATGGTGATTTTGGAAGCATTAGCGTGTGGTCTACCTATTATCACTTCTGCAAATACAGGTGGTCCAGATGTAAAAGCAAAGATTGACGATAAAGACTCAGTAATTATTATGGATTCTATTGATGAGATAGGGTTAATTAAAGCTTTACAGAAATTTAGAAATAAAAGGGTGAAATTAACAAGTTGTGAATTAACAGACGCAGATAAAGAAAAATATAGCTGGCAGTCTTATGGAATACGCTATAGCACTTTTATTAATTCTTTGAAAGATGAAAAATAAAGTTTATTTTGTAGTACCTTATTTTGGAGTTTTTCCAAATTATTTTCAATTATGGTTGGATTCATGTGCGCGTAACTCAGAGTTTAATTGGCTTTTATTGACAGATTGCATTACTGATTCATTTAAAATTCCTGAAAATGTTATCGTAAAGTTCACCTCTTTAGGTGAAGTAAAAAAAACTATTGAAACCACACTTAGTATTAATATTGTATTAGATACGAGTTATAAATTATGTGATTTTAAACCAACCTATTGGATTCTTTTAGATAGTTATGGTATCGATTATGATTTTTGGGGTCATTGTGATATAGATTTGATATTTGGAAAATTGAATCAGTTTATCACTGATGATTTATTAGATAAGTATGACAGAATTTATTCTGAAGGACATTTATCGTTGATGAGTAAAAGCCCTATATCAAAATATGCATTCAAACTAGAGGGAAGTGAATACAAGTGGGATACGGTTTTTAAAGATGCAAAAATATTTGGTTTTGATGAACATCACGGAGTAAATAAGATTTGGAAAAAACAAGGATTACTCTATTTTGAAAATAATGCAGCCATACTTGACGTTGATCCACAGTTTAATGTTTTTAGTTTGACACATTTGCCATCTAATAAAAGTGGGCAGTTTTTTTTCTTACAAGATGGAGCTATTATGCAAGGATGGTATAAAAATCAAATTTTTAAAACACAAGAGTTTGCTTATATACATTTTCAAAAAAGAAAAATGGCTATTAATTCTACTTTAAATAGTGATGACAACTTCATTATTAGCCACCTTGGATTTAATAAATATGATAATCTTTTAACAGCTATTAGTGAATTGAAATTAAGTGCTAAAAGTAGTTTAAAAGACACTTTGTTTAGTTTAAGAAAACTTAAAACATTTTACAGGTTTTATATAAATAGAATTATTAATGGACTTTAATTTTATAAAAATCGGTAAAAAAGAGTCTTCCGCTTTAGAAATTATTAAAATTTTTCTTTTGGTGCAAGTTGTTGTTGGGCATGCATTGGCATTAAGTTTTCCTCAGATTGGTGATTTGTCAAACAACATAATTGTTACTTTATTTAAAAGTTTATTTAGTTTTGGGCGTGAAGCAGCATATCTATTTGTTTTTTTGTCAGGTTTTTTTACATCTAAAGTGTTTCTTCAGGAAACTGATGATTTTAACTTGTATAAAAAAATTAAGACACGCGTAATAAGAATTTATCCTATTTATTTGTCTGCTTTATTATTTACAATATTATTAGATTATATTGGATACGATTGGTTTAATTATAGTGTTTATGTAGATAATGTATTTAATTGTGATACCACAAAGCAGTACACTTTTTATAATTTTTTTATAAATTTATTTTCTTTGCAACCTGTTTTTGGAGCAACATTTGGGTCAAATACACCATTATGGACCTTGGGTTATTTGGTTCAGTTTTACGTTTTAGGTGTTCTTTTAAAAAAGGTTGCAATTATTGGTGCTTTTAATTATCACTATTTAATATTTGGAACAATCTTTTTGATAGCATTTTGGAATTTAGAATTTACTTTACTCTTTTTTGTTTGGTATTCTGGTGTTTTGCTTAAGGATTTCCAGTTTGTATTAAGTAGGTACTTTAGACTATTTAGTATCTTGTTTTGTCTTTGTCTTTTAATTGTAATTCAAAGATTTAGTCCAATGTTACTTTCTATGCTTTTAACACCGTTAACAGGCTTTTTTATTTTAATGCTTGTAAAAATTATTCCTCATAAGGTTATTGGAGTTAACCTTTTGGATTTTCCAAGATTACCCGATATATCATATAGTTTATATGCAGTGCATATGCCATTACTTTTTATTATTTATGGTTTTTTTAATGATTTATTAGACATGAATAGTTTTTTATGGCAATTTTGTTATGTTTTATTTAGTTTTTTTACTTGTCTTATATGTGCATATGTTGTTTTAAAGATAAATACACCTTCTGTTAAAATTTTTAAATGATGAATAAATTAAGTCCATTTATATCTGTATTGCTGCCTGTTAGAAATGGTGAGCAATATTTAAGAGATGCTATAAACAGTGTGCTAAAGCAGAGTTTTTTAAATTTCGAACTAATTGTTATAAATGATGGTAGCACTGATTCAACTTTAGGTATTTTAGAAAGTTATAATGATAAAAGAATTATTATACTTAACACTAAGGGCATAGGTTTGGTAAAGGCTCTAAATATGGGTTTAGAGCAATGTAGTGGTAATTATGTTGCTAGAATGGATGCGGATGATATTTGCATGCCTGACCGTTTTGAAGAACAAATTGCAGTTTTTGAATCAGATAATTTAATTGGAGTAATATGTTCTGATGTTATTTTAATAGACGAAAATAATAATGAGGTAGGTTTTAGTAAGGATGCTAGTATCTATAATTTTGAATATTTAGAAAACGGATTGACATATAAACAAGCAATGAAGCCTATTATACATCCTACAGTTATGTTAAAAACAGCTTTGTTAAAAGAGGTTGGAGGGTATCGCGATTATTTAGCATGTGAAGATCGTGATTTATGGCTGCGTTTAATATGCAGAACTAAATTTTATAGAATAAAACAACCTTTATTGAAATATAGGTTAAATCATGAAGGTGTAAGTAGTAGATTGCAAAACAAACAAACTGTTAGCGGTATGCTTTGTGTACTTAATTATAATTTCTTAAAAAGTAATAAAGTTGATTTATATAATTATGATTTGAATTTACATGATCATTTTCGTAAATACATTAGTACAAGTGTCGACCCAATAATAAGCAATGCTGAAGTATTGTCTAAATTTAAGAAAAAAATTAGAGGTAAAAATAAAGTAGTTAAACTTGTGGTTTTATTATTGCCGAAATACAGTATTCCTATAATTAATCATGTTTTTTTTAATAGAAGGAAAAAAATAGCAATCATTAAAAAAGCAACTAATATATTAGAAGCTTTTTTGAAATTGAATTAAAAACGTAATAATTTGGATATATTTTTTACTCTTCTTTTTTTGCCTTTAATATACTATGTTATTAAAAGAATGCGCAAAAATCAGTCAGCCCTGTGGATTCTATTAGGTGTAATGTCTTTTTTTTCCTTGGGGTATTACGTGTTACCTGTGTTTTTTAAAAGTGAATCTGGATTATCTAATATCGGTTCTTTTGAGCTTTCCGAGGTTATTTTCATGTCGCTCCTTTTCTTTTTTTTTCTTATTCAAGGTGTGCGATTTGGAGAGTATAAATTTTTAAATAAAAGACAAAAAAAATTAAAATTACCTAATTTAGATTATTGGTTTTTTAAAAATTATAAAAAATTATTTTATGTCAGCTTTATATTATGGTTGGGCTATTATTTTACAAATGATTTAACAGTTTATAATGTAGAGGATTTGGATTCTTATTACAATAAACAGAGTGTTTATAAAGGGTTATTGGCTTCATTATCCAATGTGTTTTTAGCAGTTATGGCAGTGTCCTTGGCGTTGGTTATTAAGGTAAATTCAAAAAATAGAATCTTAATGATTATTTGTTATGTGATAGTTGCCTTTTTATTGCTAGGTACTGCACAACGCATATTTGCAATTACACCAATTTTTTTCATGGTTGCTGCATTATGTATTCATAACAATTACCGTCTAGGTATAAAAATTATTTCTCTTGGGATTGTTTTTTTATTAGTAATTAGTCCCTTTATGGTGTTTTTAAGACAGCTTAGTGATGTTTCTGATAAAAAAGAGTTGTTTGCAGCTTCTTCGTCATATGCTGTAGATAATGTGTTTGAAAGTGGGTTTAACTCATTAATGGCACGTGCAGATACGTATTTTGTAATGACACACTTAAAAAATGATTTCGATAACCCATTTAGTCATTTCAATCACGTACAATATGTCTCTGCAATAATTGTAAGTTTTTTTCCTCGTATTATTATTAACGAAAAACCTCAGGTTTTAAGTGATAACGGTGAATTGTCTGGTGAAATTTCCGTGATGGCTTGGAATACAGTAGTAAAAAAAGGAATAGGTAGTTTAACTACATTTGGCGCAATAACAGCTTACAGAGAAGGTGGTTGGGTTTGGGTAATTTTAAATGGATTTTTGACAGGTATTGCCTATGCTTGGTTTTATGTGTTTTTTGCTAAAGGAGGACAAATAGGTAAAATTTTATTCGTTTCTTTATTTGTAACGTTAGCAATCAAACAAGTGCCACCAAGTTTGTTTTACTTTATTATTTTTATTAAGCCTACACTTCAAATAGCTGTTGTTTTATTCGTTATTGACAAATTGTTATATCGTAAAAAAAAATATAATTAGACATGCAAATTAACCACGTCATAACATCCATAGACATAACAACTGGTGGTCCAGCTAGAAGTGTGTCACACTTAATTGCTGCTATGTTGGAAATAGATGCAACATTGCACATTGGTTTGGATACTTTAAAAAGTAATAACCCAATAACTAGGTCGTTTAATACAGTTAATAGTGGGATCAGGCTTCATGATGCTGAGACATTGCAACGTTCTAAAAGCTTGGTTAATTCTTTAAATTATTCTGATACGACCTTATTACATGGTCATGGCTTATGGCAAATGCCAGTGCATCAAATGGCTAAAATAGCACGTCAAAAAGGTGTACCTTATATTATTACACCCAGAGGCATGTTAGAGCCTTGGGCTTTGTCGCAAGGCAAAATTAAAAAACAAGTCGCTTTAAAACTGTTTCAGTATAAAGATTTAGAGCAAGCGACCTGTTTACACGCGACTGCGCCAATGGAAGTAAAAAGTATTAGAGCTTTAGGATTAAAAAATCCTGTGGCTATGATACCAAACGGAATTAATGTCAGTCAGTTTCCGGCTGAAATTCCTGTTAAAGCAACACAACCAAAGCGTATGTTGTTTTTATCGCGCATTCATATTAAAAAAGGGATTGAAAATTTAATTGAAGCCTGGCAATTAGCAGATAATAAATTAAAACAAGATTGGGTAATTGATATTTATGGTAATGGTGAACCAGAGTATATTAAAAGCTTAAAAGCAAAAATTAAAGCTGCTAATCTAGAACATCAAATTACGATTAAACCACCAGTGTTTAATGACCAAAAAACAAAAGTATTTAGGGAAGCGTCTGTGTTTGTGCTACCAACCTTTAGCGAAAACTTTGGGATTGTAGTGGCTGAGGCTTTGGCAAGTTACACACCTGTTATTACCACACAAGGTGCACCTTGGGAAGAATTAAATACTAATAATTGTGGACAATGGATTGGGATTGGTGTCACACCTTTAGTGGACGCACTTAATAGCATGATGGCAAAATCACCTGAAGACTTGCAACAAATGGGAGTAAATGGTAGACAATTAATAGAGCAAAAATATAGCATGCAAGCTGTTGCAAAACAAATGTTAGCATTGTACGATTGGATTTTAAATAAAGCCGAACAACCAGATTTTATAGATATAGTATGAACAAAGTAGATTTATCAAATTATAACAACACCTTAAGTCGTAAAAACCAAATAGCACGTTTGTTGTGGTCTGTGGTTTGGATGGTGTTTGCTAGACCTTTACCAAGACGTATTGGGAATAGCTGGAAATTGATGTTGCTTCGTTTGTTTGGAGCAAAGGTACATGCTAAAGCTGTGGTGTATTCATCGGTAAAAATTTATGCTCCTTGGAATTTAGAAATGCATGAATATTCCTGTTTAGCACCAGAAGTAGATTGTTATAACGTTGCAAAAGTTACTATTGGAGCACATGCAACCGTATCTCAAAAATCGTATTTGTGTACAGCGTCACATGATGTAACAGTATCAAACAACCCTTTGATTATTGCACCTATTGTATTAAAGGGTCAATCTTGGGTTGGTGCTGCTGCATATATTGGAATGGGTGTGACAATAGGTCAAGGTGCTGTGGTTGGTGCAACTGCATCTGTGTATAAAGACATAGAACCTTGGGCAATTGTTGGTGGTAATCCTGCAAAATTCATAAAAAAAAGAGTAATCAATGATTAGTGCTGTAATACTAACCTATAACGAAGAAACTATTTTAGATCAATGCTTAGCTGCGTTGGACTTTGTGGATCAAATTATTGTGTTTGATTCGTTTAGCACAGACAATACTTTAGAGATTGCAAAAAAGCATAATGCCAAAATTATACAACGTCCTTTTGATAATTATGCAGCACAACGTAATGCAGCATTACAAAGTGTTCCTGCTACTTGTGATTGGATAGTGATGGTTGATGCAGATGAGATTATAACTAAAGCTTTAAAACAAGAGATTTTAAAGGCAACCACTAATACAGATGCTATTACAATGTATCGTGTTAGACGTAAGGACATGTTTCAGGACAAATGGATTAAACAAAGTAGTGGTTATCCAACGTGGTTTCCTAGAGTGTTTAAAAAGGGTTGTGTTACTGTAGCACGTGAAATTAACGAAGAATATAATACCACAGGAAAAGAAGGACGTTTACAAGAACATCTAATACATTATCCTTTTAATAAAGGATTAACGTTGTGGTTTGATAAGCATAATAGATATTCTAAAATGGAAGCAGAAAAAATGCTTCAGGAAGTTAAAGAACCTTTACAATGGGCTAATTTGTTTTCTAAAGACCCTATTATAAAACGTAAAACGCAAAAAAGACTAAGCTATCATTTACCATTTAGACCACAGCTTATATTTTTCGCTTTTTATATTGTTAAAGGTGGTTTTTTAAATGGTAAAGCAGGTTATACCTTTTGTAAACTACGCTTTATTTATGAAACAATGATTGACTTAAAATTTAAAGATTTAAAACGTCAATTAAAACAAGCATCACCTCAAACTCCAAATAATTAAAGGCTTATAACCAATGAAAATTTCAATTATAACAGCAACATACAATAGTGTCGCAACAATAGTAAGTTGTATGGAGTCTGTATTGCAACAAACCTATCCTAATATCGAGTATGTTATTATCGATGGTCAGTCCACAGATAACACACTAGAAATGGCACAACACATTAAAAGTAAATCGCCTCAGGCTAATATTGTCATTCAATCTGAAGCTGATAAAGGGATTTATGATGCCTTAAATAAAGGGATTGCGTTGGCAACAGGAGATGTGATTGGTTTTGTACATTCGGATGATATGCTGGCTAATCCTAATACCATTCAAAATATTGTAAATACCTTTAATAGCCAAAACGTGGATGGTGTGTATGGTGATTTGCAATATGTAACGCAAACCAATACAGATAAAGTGATTAGACATTGGCAGAGTCAAAATTTTAAATCTAGCTTGCTTAAAAAAGGATGGATGCCAGCACATCCTACCTTATTTTTAAAACGTGACGTGTATGCAAAACAAGGTGATTTCAACTTAAAATATAAAATAGCTGCAGACTACGATTTTATTTTACGCATATTTAAAACGCGTGATTATACGTTTGGATATTTACCAGAAGTGATTACCAAAATGAGAGCTGGAGGAGCCAGTAACCGTAGTTTAAAAAATATTATTATTAAATCTAAAGAAGACTATAAAGCAGTAACGTCCAATAAAGTTGGTGGTTGGTACACCATTGTGTTTAAAAACCTGTCTAAAGTCAATCAGTTTTTTAAATAATGTTGGCTAAATAGTGTCGCTAAATAACAAAAATGCAAACCAAATAATACAACCAAAAATGGTTAATAAAGAAGCCTTATAGCAAAGGTATAGTAACAGTATAGCAAAGGTATAGATAGTGTATGGATAGTGTATTAAAAAAACAGGCTAAAAATGCTGTAAAAGTAAACGGTTTTAAATGCTTAAAATACATGGTTTTAATCGGCTTAAAAGTGGTAGTTTATTATTTTGTTACTATTTTTGACACGTTAAATAAAATAAACAATACAAAACGTCACGCATTATTTAAGTCAGACGTTTAAAACCAACTGCCTAACCAGTAGTGGTATAGATAAAAATCGCTAATAGTAATCATAAGTATGCAACCCAAATTTAAACATCACATCGTTAAAGTCATCACAGTAGTAACTATGGCTTTGTCATTAAGCAGCTGTGTTAGTAATAAAGAAATTTTATACTTTCAGGATGCTAACCAATACAACCAAACTAACGTACAGTATCAAGAAAATACCATTCAGCCTAACGATATATTAGCAGTAACCATAAGTGCTGCCATACCAGAAGCAGCTATTCCGTATAACAAAAATGTAAATACTGCTGCTGTTAATAATAGCGTAGATATTTTAAAACTACAAGGGTACTTAGTAAATCCTGAAGGGTTTATAGCCTTACCAGTGTTAGGCAAAATTAAAGCAACACAGCTTACCAACTCGCAACTAGAAAACCAAATTGTGGCACAACTAGAAAATGGTGGTCACCTAATTAATCCTATTGTAACCGTTAGATTACTTAATGCCAAAGTGACTGTTTTAGGTGAAGTCCAACGTCCTGGAACCTTTAGTTTTACTGAGCAGTACATTAGTGTACCACAAGCTTTAGGTTATGCTGGCGATTTAACTATTAACGGAAAGCGTAACGATATTTTGTTAATCAGAGAAGTGGACGCAACACGTAAAATTACACACATAGATTTGACCACCACCAATTGGATGGACAATCCAGAATACAGACTAAAACCTAACGACGTGTTAGTGGTACAACCTAATCGTGCCAAAGTAAAAACAGCAGGTTACGTAGGTAATGTGACGACTATAGTGGCAATTGCATCAGTAACACTAAGTGCTATAATTTTATTGACTAGATAAGTAGACTATGGATAATTACCTAGAACAACAAGACGCACAGGACCAGCAAATAGACTTAAAAGGGATTGCTAATAAGTATTTAGCCTATTGGTATTGGATCGCTTTAAGCGGAATAATAGCCTTAATTATAGCCTTTTTATATCTGCGTTATACACCTGATAGCTACAAAACTGCTGCAAAAATTAAGGTGTTAACGGAAAAAGAATCCACTGCCTTAAACCTAGACTTAGATAAATTGTTAGGTAAAGGTAACGTCAACCTAGAAAACGAACGTGCTGTATTGCAATCCTTTAGATTAAACCGACAAGTGGTTAATCAATTAAATTTACAGGTGCAGTATTTTCAGTCTGGTCGTGTTAATAAATCCGAAGTCTTTAACGCACCTTTTAAAGTGGTGTTTGAACCAGAATTAGCAAAACCAGAAGCCGATTTAATTTTTGAAATTACACTTCAGGATAAAGGTTATAAATTACTAAACCTAGACACCGAAGTCACCTTACAAGTCCCAAACTTTTATTTTGAAAAGCCAACGGTTGACTTTCCGTTTACCATTCAGCCTGCAAATGCACAAAGTTTAGTGGCTAATGATAATCCAGTATACGAGGTTAAAATTAGTAGTCAAACTCAAGCGACTCAAAACTTATTACAAGCCATAAAAATTGCACCTGATGGTAAGGATAGTGATATTTTAATATTAAGTCTTGAAGATCCAAGCAAGCAAAAAGCACAACAGGTTTTAAATACTTTAATTGAAGTCTATACACAAGATGGTATTACAGACAGACAGGAAGTGTCTAAACGTACCATCGCGTTTATTGACGAAAGGTTTACGTATCTAACAACCGAGTTGGACTCGATTGAAGTCGCTAAAGGTAGCTACAAGCAAAACAATAACTTAAGTATTTTTGAAGCTGATGCAGCGTCTGTGATTCAGAAAAAATCAATTAAAGACGAACAACTTTTTGAAGCCGAAACCCAATTGTTATTAGCAGATGTACTGGATAAAAGCATTGCTAGCAATCAAGAGATTAAATTATTACCTGCTAATATTGGGTTAAATAGTGGTGCAGTAAATACCTTGGTTAGCGATTATAATACTGCTGTGTTAGAATATAACAAATGGAAAGCCACAGCTGGTGACAATAATCCTAGAGTCAAGATTTTAAAAGCGTCTATTACAGATTTAAATAATAACATACAACGCTCATTATCTGGTTATAAAACCCAATTGCAACAGTCCTTATCGCAAAATAAACGTGCACAAGGCTTAGCACAACAGTCTTTTAAAACCTTACCTAGTAAAGAAAAAATACTGCGTAGTATAGAGCGTCAACAAATACTAAAAGAAAACCTTTACTTACTATTATTACAAAAACGCGAAGAAGCAGCAATTACTATGGCTGTCACTGCAGCTAATGTAAAAGTGATAGATTACGCGATTACTAACTCGATTCCTGTAGCTCCAAAACGTAAAATTGTATTGTTAGCTGCCTTGTTATTAGGACTGGGTTTACCAATCGGTATTTTGTATTTAAAGTTTTTAACTAATACTAAAATTTACACGAGTAAGGATGTTGAAAATATTAACCCTAATACTGCAATTGTTGGTGAGATTCCGGTAATTCCTAATGCTAAACAAGCGTTAAAATTAACCTCAGGAAACACACAAACTGAGGAAGCGTTTAGAACCTTAATCCATAACCTAAACTTTACGTTGCATAACAAACAGACAGATCAAGGTCAAGTTATTGCGGTAACGTCTTCGGTTAAAGGCGAAGGAAAAACAACAGTCGCGTTTAATATTGCACAAACTTATTTTCATTTAAAAAAGAAAGTGTTATTAGTTGGTGCAGATTTGCGTAATCCTCAATTACACGCCTTAATTGGAAGCTCTAAAGACAAAGCTGGATTATCTAATTATTTAAGTAATCAAACCAGTAATTGGCAAGACATATTAATACAAATGGATGCAGATAGTAATCAATTTGATTTACTATTGTCAGGTCCAATTCCTCCAATGCCAACGGTTTTATTATCAAGCGCACGTTTCCAGGCGTTTTTAAACGAAGCAAAAGCACATTACGATTATATTATTGTAGATACAGCACCAACCTTATTAGTAGCAGATACGCTAACGTTTATGGATGGTATTGATTATACAGCTTATGTGGTGAGATCTGGAGTGACAGAAAAACCATTAATTGAATACTCTAAGAAATTAGTAGACCAGAAAAAGATTAAAAACATGGGTTATATCATTAACGATATTGATTTTAAAGGATCGTATGGTTATGGTTATAATTATGGCTATGGTTATGGCTATAATGCCGAAACGGTTAAGAAAAAATGGTATCAGTTTAAAAAATAATACAATAATAACGCCTTAATAAGGTTTGTAAAGTAACTCCCTAAACTATTATAGCGCAATATAGTAACTAAGTTAAAATAGTAACTTGATGAATATAAAATCGCTATTACTACACATTGCTGTAGCTAGTACATTAGTCATGTACAAAGCTGTAGCACAAGATAAACCACATGTAAAGCTAGCTTTAGGTGTCAACATTATTAATAACTATCCATACAGCAGGTTACCTTGGGCAATAGACAAGTTAGACTTTGCAACGCCTTTTAATTTAGGCGTAGACTATCAGTTGGATCCTAATTGGAGTATTGGTGTTAATGTGTCCACAAATACGCTAAAAACACCCAAATCCAATGCGAGTTTGTTTGCAGTACAAGCAGATGTTAATTATTATATTATTCCAAATACAGCAAGAGATTACAAGGAGTTATACGTGTTTTTAGCAGCAGGAAAATACACGTACGCTAATACAGACGCGTTTATAGTTGGTCCAGGTTTAGGTATTAGTTATTGGCTGTTTCCTAAAATGGCTGTTAATATCTCTGGACGTGCTAACGTTGCAGTTAAAAATAACAGTCCAGAAGTGGGTAGTTATTACCAATGTAATATTGGTGTTATCTGGCGATTTACAGATGGGTTTTAGATAGCATAAGCAAGCTGACATAGTTTATTAATAACAAAAGAAAGCAAAAGTACTAGCACAATCACAACCTATATCAAAACCAAAAGCAACAGCAGCACAAACAGAAACAGCAATTGTAAAATTGATATAGTACAAAAACAAAAAAAGCACGTCATTATAACGTGCTTTTTTTATATATAAAATTGAAAGTATGAAAGGTTAATCTTTTCTATCATCTATCATCTATCATCTTCCAACTATCCACTAATTACTTACTGCTAACCACTATTTAAAAGCATTCAATCCAGTAACGTCTAAACCAGTAATTAATAAATGGATATCATGTGTACCTTCGTAAGTAACAACACTTTCAAGGTTCATCATATGTCTCATAATGCTGTACTCACCACTAATTCCCATACCACCTAACATTTGTCTAGCGTCTCTAGCAATTTTTAAAGCCATATCTACATTATTACGTTTCGCCATAGATATTTGTGCAGAGGTAGCAGTACCATTTTCGCGCATAACACCAAGTCGCCAAGCTAATAATTGGGCTTTGGTAATTTCGGTAATCATTTCAGCAAGCTTCTTTTGTTGTAATTGGAATTGTCCAATAGGTTTACCAAATTGCATACGTTCTTTGCTATATCTTAAAGCAGTATCATAGCAATCCATTGCTGCTCCAATCGCTCCCCAAGCAATACCAAAACGTGCCGAATCTAAGCAGCCTAATGGTGCACCTAATCCAGATTTGTTTGGTAATAAGTTTTCTTTTGGCACTTTAACGTTGTCAAAAATAAGCTCGCCTGTTGCAGACGCACGAAGGGACCATTTGTTATGTGTTTCAGGTGTTGTAAAACCTTCCATACCACGTTCTACAATTAAACCGTGAATACGACCTGCTTCATTTTTTGCCCAAACAACAGCAACGTTACAAAAAGGCGAATTTGAAATCCACATTTTTGCACCATTTAAAAGGTAATGGTCTCCCATGTCTTTAAAGTTGGTGACCATGCCTCCAGGATTACTTCCATGGTCAGGCTCAGTTAAACCAAAACTTCCAATCCATTCTCCACTAGCTAATTTTGGTAAGTATTTTTGGCGTTGTGCCTCGTTACCATATTTCCAAATAGGATACATTACTAACGACGATTGTACTGAGGCAGTACTACGTACACCAGAATCACCACGTTCTATCTCTTGCATAATTAAACCATAAGCAATTTGGTCTAAACCTGCACCACCATATTCCACAGGAATATAAGGTCCAAAAGCACCAATATCTGCTAATCCTTTAACAATTTGCTTCGGGAATTCTGCTTTTTGAGCATACTCTTCAATAATAGGAGAGACGTCACGCTTGACCCATTCACGAGCAGCATCACGTACTAATTTATGTTCTTCAGTTAAAAGTTCGTCAAGATTATAGTAATCTGGCGCTTCAAATAAATCTGGTTTCATTTAAGTCTGTATTAAAAATAAACTATTCGTGTAGCTTATTGTTTCAATCACAAAAATAACGAAATCGTTTTCAGAACACAATATTATATCAAAAATTAAGGCAAATTTTTAAGAATTCTTTTATTTACGAGTATATAATAACATATTTAGCATTTTAGCACAAAACCTTACTAGCAAACCCAATGTCACCCTGAGCCAAGTCGAAGAGTTCCTAAAAACCACCAAACCCAATGTCACAAGTAGCAATACCAATGTCACCCTGAGCGCAGTCGAAGGGTCTCTATTAGACCAACCAAACCCAATAGCAAAAAAAACTCACACCAAGTCATCCTGAACTAGTTTCAGGATCTCATCCAAAAAATCAAAACCTAAATAATCAAGAAAAAATCGAGTAAATAATTACTTTTTTTAGAATATTTTCCACAACATTCCAAAGTTTAATAGCAATGTCACAAGTAGCAAAACAAATGTCACCCTGAGCGCAGTCGAAGGGTCTCTTACAAACCACAAAACCCAATAGCAAAACAAAGCCACACAAACCAAGTCATCCTTAACGAGTTTCAAGATCACATCCTAAGTAACACAAGTAGCAATAAAAACTTCACACTAATAAAATAAAACCACCAAAACCAATGTCATAAATAGCAAAACCAATGTCACCCTGAGCGCAGTCGAAGGGTCTCTATTAGACCAACCAAACCCAATAGCAAAAAAACCTCTTACCAAGTCATCCTGAACTAGTTTCAGGATCGCATCTTAATCTAAAAGAAAGTAATAAACAATAGCAAAATCCAATAGCAATACCAATGTCACCCTGAGCGCAGTCGAAGGGTCTCTTATAAACCCCAAACCCAATTACATTTTAAGATAAAAATCTTTAGTTAACGCAATATAATCATCAGTATATTGATGCCTTGAGGTTTCAATAACCAAAGTCTCAGTTTTAATTTCGCTTTCGCGGAAAGAAAACGCTAGCAAACTTCTTTTAACATCCGAAGTAGGCGTTCCTTTAACATGTAAGATATTATTAGGAAACAAATTAACTTTAGACGCTAGGTCTATAAAGTGAGCCTCTTCTTTAAAGGGAATAACAACCGTAAAAATACCAGTTTCAGACAATAGTTGAGCAGTACAAGCAACTAAATGATCAAAAGGTAAGGCATCTGTAAAACGAGCTAAGTCACGTTGTGTGTTGTCAGATTTGTAATCCTCAGCATAAAATGGAGGATTGGATATAATCAAGTCGTATTTGTCCTCAATTTCTTCTGTAAACTCAGCTAAATCGGCATGATAACAAAATAAGCGATCAGCCCAAACCGAAGTTTCAAAATTATCAACACATTGCTCATACGCCTGTTCGTCAATTTCTAAAGCATCAATAACTTCCGCTTGACTACGTTGTGCAAGCATTAAAGCTAAAATTCCTGTTCCTGCACCAATATCCAAAATAGCAAATGGGTTGGTGTTTAAAGGTGACCAAGCACCAAGTAAAACGCTATCAGTACCAATTTTCATGGCACATTGGTCTTGTTGTACAGTAAATTGTTTGAATTTAAAAGGCTTGCTCATATGACGTTATCCTAAATGTGATGTAGGATCTCTTTAGTTTTGGATGTGATACTGAAATAAATTCAGCATGACCTAGGTTATCTTGTAAGCTGTAAATCTATTAAATACTTAGGATAAATAACAGCTATGATTTTGTTAGATTATTTATAAAAGACTTACTGCTAGGTTACGTCATCCTGTACTAGTTTCAGGATCTCATCATTTATTACATTTAGGCTAAAAATAAATTCAGCACACAAAAAATTAATCTTCTAAATATAAATCAATTAAGCCTTCTGGAGTATCTACAAAAATAGTTTTGTTTGGTTTATCCACTTTAGAAATAAACTCATCATTCATTGGGATTAAAATCTCAATACCATCTCTGTCAATTTCAAATAGGGATTGTGCAGTACTGTCATTAACCGCTTTAATAATACCAACAGTTCCAAAGTTTTTGTCTTCAACTTTAAAACCTATTATTTCATGAAAATAAAATTTATCATCTTCTAATTCTGGTAAAACGCTTAGTGGTAAGTATATGTTGCTTTTAATTAAACTATCAGCATCAGCTTCGGTATCGACATCTTCAAATTTTACACGAAGTAATTCTGATTTATGTAATTGAGAGCTTTCAACAAAAAACGGAACCAATGAACCACGTAAATCTATTAACATAGAATCTAAGTTTTCATAAAGTCCAGGCTCATCAGTATCTAGTTTTATAAGGAGCTCGCCTTTAAAACTATATTTTTTAACAATTTTACCTAAAAAGAAACAGTCTTTAATATCCATAACAAAAGTTTTTTGCATAAAAAACTCCGATAAAAATTATCGGAGTTTAAAAGTATAAAAATTAATTTTTATTCTTCTTCTTCGTTAGATGCTTTTGCATCTTCAGCAGGAGCTTCTTCTACAACTGGAGCGTTAGCTGCAATTCTAGCTTCATTAGCTGCTTTTTCTGCTTCAAAAGCTTTAGTTTTAGCATCAGCTTGCGCTTTTGATAAACCGTCTTTTTTAGCTTCTACTTTACTTGCTTTTTCATCTAACCAAGCTGTAAACTTTGCTTCAGCTTGCTCTTCTGTTAAAGCACCTTTTCTAACACCACCTGCTAAATGGTTTTTAAGCATAACACCTTTGTAAGACAAAATTGCTTTTGCTGTGTCAGTTGGTTGTGCACCATTCTGTAACCATTGTACAGCTCCATCAACGTTTATTTCGATAGTTGCTGGGTTTGTGTTTGGATTGTAAGCACCTAATTTTTCTAGGTATTTACCATCTCTTTTTGCTCTAGCATCTGCTGCTACGATCCAGTAATAAGGTTTTCCTTTTTTACCGTGTCTTTGTAATCTAATTTTTACTGGCATAAATAATTAATTTGTAAGGTACGCGACCTCTATTATTAATAAGCTGCAAAGATACTATATTTTTTTAATTCTCAACTTTTTAAAGTAATTCTGTCAAATAAAATAAATTATTCTATTTTTGGTCTTGTATAAAAGTAACGATAATGAAAAAAATAACAATTTTATTAGTTGTATTATTAACCTTGACATCTTGTAGTGAGGATCTAGTCTTTAATAATCCTGCATTTATAGGATATAATGATGGCGAGTTATGGGAAGCAACAACCTACAGAGCTAATGTTGATGGCTCAGGAAATTTAACAATTACTGGTATTAGAGGTTTAGAGACTATAATACTTAAAACAAATGATACTGCCGAGACTTTGTACCTTTTAGGTAATACAACATCATCTGCAACTTATGAAAATGAGTTTGGTGATTTTTATTCAACTAATAACGTGCCTGACCCAGATTTACAAGTGTATCCTGCAGATGGTAAAATAAATATTTCTGATTTTAATATTATTGAAAGAACCGTTTCTGGAACGTTTACTTTTAACGTATTTGATAGTTCTGGTACACAAACAGAAAATTTTAATAAAGGGTATTTTTATAATGTGCCAATTTTAAGCATCGGAACAGTGGTAACGATAGATCCTTTAGTGGCTTGCCAAAATGCAACAGCAGTAGCGTTGACCACTCAAACTAATTACGAAGCAGTAGATGTTATGTCTGCAGATTATCCGCAAGTATGTAACTTTTATAAAACTGCATTAGAGAATAAAAAGCAACAATGTGGTGATACAGATGGATCGATACAAGATTTAATAGATGATTTAGGAGATTGTACTAATTAATCACCTTTAAATTATAATATTTAAGCCAACGCATTAGCGTTGGCTTTTTTTTTGTTAAATACTCTTAAGGCTATCACAAACCCTGTTAAATCGCTTGACAACAGCTGTCATTTGTGCTATATTGTAATTGTAGATGTCAAACAATATGCATCTTTAAAAAATATATTGAAATTTAAATGATCAAAGATATTATGAACTACAGCGAAAAAATTTCAAACAAGTTAAACGAATTATTAATTAAAAATTATGATGCCGAAAAAGGGTATTTAAATGCAATTGATAACGTAGATAATAATGAATTAAAAATGTTTTTTAAAAGACGTGCCTCAGAGCGTAGCGTCTTTGCAAAAGAACTAAGAACCGAAATTTTACAATATGGACAAATCCCTGAAGATTCTGGAAGTTTTAAAGGAACCATGCACAGAAATTGGATGAGCCTAAAATCAACCTTTACTTCAAATAATGAAGAAGCAATCTTAGAAGAAGCAATTAAAGGTGAGGAAGCTAGTCTTGAGGAATATGATAAATTGTTAAAAGAAAATAATTTGCCACCAACGATAGATAGCTTAATTGCTAAGCATAGAAACGCTATCCAAGCAGCAATTAATACCGAAAAAGTGCATGAAGAGCTAGTCTCATAAATGCATAATTATATTTTAAAAAAAGCCAGCATTTACATGTTGGCTTTTTTTTTGTTTACAACTGTTTGCTAATTCGCTTTAAAGAATTATAAATTCTATGTACTTTTATAGGCTCGTATTTTTCAGCACAAACTTCAAAGAAATCACAGCATGTACTTAATATTTGATACCGAAACCACAGGATTACCTAAGCGTTGGGATGCACCAATTACAGATACAGATAATTGGCCTAGATGTATTCAAATTGCTTGGCAATTACATGATGAGATGGGTAACTGTATCGAGCATCAGGATTATTTAGTACAACCAGAAGGTTTTAATATACCTTATGATGCTGAAAAAATCCATGGTATATCTACAGAATTAGCTCAACAACAAGGGATTCCGTTATCTGAAGTTTTAGAAAAATTTAATGTTGCGCTTAGTAAAACCAAGTATGTAGTCGGTCAAAATGTAAAGTTTGATTTAAATATTATGGGAGCGGAATTTGTTCGCGAAAGCGTAGAAAACCCTTTGCAAGAACTTCCGGTTTTAGATACTTGTACAGAGCAGACTGCAGAGTTATGCGAAATTCCAGGTGGACGTTATGGTAAATTTAAGTTGCCAACTTTAACAGAGTTGCATCAGTTTTTATTTGATCAACCTTTTGCAGAAGCGCACAACGCAACAGCAGATGTGGAAGCGACAACACGTTGTTTTTTAGAGTTAATAAGATTAAAAAAATATACAAAAGAGCAATTAGACGTTCAGCCAGAGTATTTTGAGCTTTTTAATAAGGCTAATCCGCAAACCATTCAGCTTATTGGATTAAAGCACATTAACCTTAAAAAGGAAAGTGCTAAAATCCAAGCGCAATTACAAAAGCGGAATACAAACGAGATTTCTTCTGCCGAAATTAAAGAAAACATCAAAGATCTGCAATCTGTAGATTTTGTTCATTTACATAATCACTCGCAATTTTCAGTTTTACAATCTACTATTAGTATTACTGATTTGGTTGATTTGGCAGCAGAGCAAGATATGCCTGCAGTAGCACTTACAGACCATGCTAACATGATGGGAGCCTTCCATTTTGTAAAGGCTATTAACGGTCATAATAGAGCTATAAAAGCTAAAAATGCAGAAGCAGAAGCGAGAGGAGAAACACCTAAAGCCAAAGAAATAAAAGGGATTTTAGGATGCGAGTTTTTTGTTTGCGAAGATCATACTGATAAAAGTAGAAAGGATAATGGGTATCAAATTGTCCTAATTGCTAAAAATAAAAACGGATACCACAATTTAGCTAAGCTATCATCGCATGCGTTTGTTGATGGTTTTTACTATTTACCACGTATTGATAAAAAATTAATAGAGCGGTATCGCGAAGACTTAATTTGCTTAACAGGAAACCTATATGGTGAGGTGCCAAGTAAGGTTTTAAATGTTGGAGAAAGTCAAGCTGAAGAAGCGTTGCTTTGGTGGAAAGACTTATTTCAAGACGATTTGTATATAGAGCTTATGCGTCATGATCAAGAGGACGAAAATCGTGTAAACCCAACGTTAATCAAGTTTGCTAATCAACACAATATTAAGCTTGTTGCAACTAATAATACCTATTACGGAAAACAAAGCGATGCTAATGCACACGATATTTTATTGTGTGTTAAAGATGGCGAAAAACAATCAACACCAATAGGTAGAGGTCGTGGTTATCGTTACGGTTTACCAAATCAAGAATATTATTTTAAGTCTTCAGAAGAAATGAAGGCATTATTTAGAGATATTCCTGAAGCGATTACCAATATCCAAGAAGTTGTAGATAAAATTGAAGGATTTGAGCTTGCTAGAGACGTATTATTGCCAGCGTTTGATATTCCAGACGAGTTTAAACATGTCGATGATGAGGTAGATGGAGGAAAACGAGGAGAAAATGCTTTTTTAAGGCATTTAACCTATGTTGGAGCTAAAAAACGTTATGGAGAAGAGCTGTCCGATGAGGTTATTGAACGATTAGATTTTGAACTTTCAGTAATTGAAAATACTGGGTATCCTGGATATTTCTTAATTGTAGAAGATTTTATACGCGAAGCCCGAAAAATGGATGTTTCGGTTGGTCCAGGACGTGGTAGTGCTGCAGGATCTGTTGTAGCTTACTGTTTATGGATTACAAATATTGACCCTTT
This sequence comes from Olleya sp. UBA1516, assembly GCF_002323495.1. Lineage (NCBI taxonomy): Bacteria > Pseudomonadati > Bacteroidota > Flavobacteriia > Flavobacteriales > Flavobacteriaceae > Olleya > Olleya sp. UBA1516. The sequence continues at coordinate 191,733 of NZ_DCQO01000016.1, read as the reverse complement.
ATTATATAACTTACTTTTTGAGCGTTTTCTAAATCCGGATCGTGTAAGTATGCCAGATATTGATATCGATTTTGATGATGAAGGTCGTAGTCGTGTCATGGATTATGTAATAGATAAATATGGAAGTAATCAAGTAGCACAAATTATTACCTATGGTACTATGGCTGCTAAAAGTAGTATCAGAGATACAGCACGTGTATTAGATTTACCGCTTTTTGATGCAGATAGGATCGCGAAGTTAATTCCGACCATGTCTAAATTAAAAAAGATTTTTGGTTTAAGTGAAAAGGAACTAGGCCAAAAGTTTAGAGCTGAAGATTTAGAAAAAATTAACGAGCTTTTTAATATTTCGGAAGGTGATAATTTAGAAGCCGAAACAATAAACCTTGCTAGAAGTTTAGAAGGCTCTGTAAGAAATACAGGTATTCATGCCTGTGGTGTAATTATTACACCAGATGACATTACTAAGTTTGTACCTGTATCTACAGCAAAAGATTCAGACTTATATGTAACCCAATTTGATAACTCTGTAGTAGAGGATGCAGGATTACTTAAGATGGATTTCTTGGGTTTAAAAACGTTAACCTTAATTAAGGATACTGTAAAAATTGTGAAGGCTAAACATGGTATAGTTTTAGATCCTGACACTTTTCCTTTGGACGATGTTAAAACCTATGAACTCTTCCAGCGTGGAGAGACAGTTGGTGTTTTTCAATATGAATCTCCAGGAATGCAAAAACATTTAAAGGATCTTAAGCCTACCGTTTTTGACGATTTAATTGCAATGAATGCACTGTACAGACCTGGTCCAATGGAATACATACCAAGTTTTGTACGCAGAAAACATGGTGATGAGGATATTGAGTATGACTTACCAGCAATGGAGGAGTACTTAAAAGAAACCTACGGAATTACAGTATATCAAGAGCAAGTGATGCTTTTATCACAAAAGTTGGCAGACTTTACAAAAGGTGAAGCCGATGTCTTGCGTAAAGCAATGGGTAAAAAACAAATTGCGGTTTTGGATAAAATGAAACCAAAATTTGTTGAGCAAGCTAGTGCAAAGGGACATGATCCTAAAAAGTTAGAAAAAATTTGGAAGGATTGGGAAGCATTTGCAAGTTACGCCTTTAACAAATCCCACTCGACGTGTTATGCTTGGATAGCATACCAAACAGCATATTTAAAAGCGCATTATCCAGCAGAATATATGGCTGCTGTACTGTCTAATAACATGAATGATATTAAGCAGGTGACCTTTTTTATGGACGAGTGTAAGCGTATGAAGTTACCAGTACTTGGTCCTGATGTTAACGAGTCTTATTATAAATTTTCTGTAAATAAAGATAATGCTGTGCGATTTGGTATGGGAGCCATCAAAGGGGTTGGACATGGTGCAGTAATGACTATTGTTAATAATAGAAATGAAGATGGACCATATACGTCAATCTTTGATTTAGCTAAACGTATAGATTTACGTGCAGCTAATAAAAAAGCTTTTGAAAACTTAGCGCTTGCAGGTGGATTTGATGAGTTGGGAGACACACATCGTGCTCAATACTTTTTTAAAGATGGTAGCGAGTTGACCTTTTTGGAAAAAGCAATTAAATATGGAGCTAAGCATCAAGAAAACGAAAATTCGGCACAAGTTAGTTTGTTTGGAGGTGAGAGTGATGTGCAAATTGAAGAACCTATTATTCCAGAGTGCGAAACTTGGGGAACAATGGAAAAATTATCCAGAGAACGTGAGGTGGTAGGTGTCTATATTTCTGGGCATCCTTTGGATGATTTTAGAACAGAAATGAAATCGTTTTGTAATGGTAAAATTTCTGATTTTCATGATCTTAATCCGCATGTTAACAAAGAAATTACCTTTGGAGGAGTAGTAACAGATGTACAACATCGTGTTAGTAAACAAGGTAAAGGTTGGGCATTATTTACTATTGAAGATTATACAGACACCTTTGAGTTTAGGGTATTTGGAGAAGAGTATTTAAAACATCGTCCCTTTTTGTTACAAAATACATTTGTTCATGTTAAAGCATTTGTTAGAGAAGGATGGGTTAATAGAGATACTGGTAAAAAAAGTGAACCTAGATTACAATTTAATAGTTTTCAGTTGCTGCACGATGTTATGGAAAAAAACGTTCGTAAAATATCAATTCAGCTAAATATAAAAGAGTTGGAAGCAGAGAAAATTCAGTATTTAAAAGAGTTAATCTCCATGCATCCAGGTAATCATGCACTAAACTTTTTAGTCTATGACAATAGAGATAAAATTAAGCTAACCATGATAAGTAGAAAACAAAAAATTAAAGTGACTAATGAGTTGTTAAATGAGTTACAAGAGCAACAGATTCATTATTTAATTAATCAATAAAAAAACTTTTGTAAATTGTAAAGGTTAAAACCTTAATTTAGTAAAAGTCTAGTATGGATTAAATTGTAATTCATTCTAGCATAAGCCAAACCAATGCAGTAATAGTTAAAACAAATTGTTTGGTTGTAAGCTTTGGTAATATTTTTGACTAATATTGCATATTAACACGTAGTAAAACACAATTAAAACATAATATTATGGCATTAGAAATCACAGATGCAAACTTTGAAGAAACAGTATTAAAAAGCGATAAGCCTGTAGTAGTTGACTTTTGGGCAGCTTGGTGTGGACCATGTCGTATGGTTGGACCAATCATCGATGAATTAAGTACTGAGTATGAAGGTAAAGCCATCGTAGGAAAAGTAGACGTAGATGCAAATCAAGAATTTGCAGCAAAATATGGTGTACGTAACATCCCAACGGTTTTAGTATTTCAAAATGGTGAAGTAGTAGGACGTCAGGTAGGTGTAGCACCAAAAACAGCTTACGCTGAAGCATTAGACGCTTTATTATAAGTCAATGTTATTAAAGTATTGATAAAAGGTTTGCTGTAATGGCAAACCTTTTTTACTTTAGTTGAAACTATAATAAATGCCTAAAAAAATTAAAGGCTTTATTTGTATAGTGATATTAAACTTTAAGATTTAAACGATCAAAATTATAAAAAATGAGTAAAACAATAAAAGTACAAGATGCTATTGATGCTAAACTTTTAGAAGAGCGTAAAGTGTTTCTTTGGGGAATGGTAGATGATAAATCGGCAAAGCATGTTATAGATAGATTGCTGTATTTAGATAGCTTAGATACAAAAGATATTACATTATACATTAATAGTCCAGGTGGTTATGTAACCTCAGGATTTGCAATGTACGATTGCATAAAAAGTTTAAAAAGTGACGTCTCTACAGTATGTACAGGACTAGCAGCATCAATGGGTTCAATATTACTATCTGTTGGAGCAAAAGGAAAACGTTTTATTCAACCACATGCAAGAGTCATGATACATCAACCAAGTGGTGGTGCACGTGGTCAAGCAAGTGATATTGAAATTACAGCTCAAGAAATTGTTAAAACAAAAGAGCTAAGTGCTCATATTTTAGCAGACAACTGTGGTCAAACGTATGATAAAGTAATGAAGGATTTTAATCGTGACCATTGGATGGGAGCGGATGAGTCTGTTGCTTATGGTATTGTTGATGGTATAGCTGTGTAATGAAACTACAAGACGAACTTAATAAAGCAGGTGGATTTAAAAACCTCGAACATTTGGCAAAACAAGTGGTCGAGGGTTTTATATCTGGTATGCATAAAAGTCCGTTTCATGGTTTTTCTGCAGAGTTTGCAGAGCACAAAATTTATAATCAAGGTGAAAGTACACGTCATATAGATTGGAAGCTATTTGCTAAAACAGATAAACTGTATACCAAACGGTATGATGACGAAACTAATTTACGTTGTCATATTATTTTGGATAATAGTAGTTCTATGCATTATCCAAAAATGGACAACTACGCTTTAGAAAATTTAAATAAGATTGCTTTTTCTGCGTTAGCCTCAGCAGCTTTGATGCATATCTTAAAAAAGCAACGAGACGCTGTTGGATTAAGCATATATAGTGATGCATACGATTTTTACGCACCAGAAAAAGGTAGCGAGCGTCATCATCAAATGCTAATCCATCAATTAGAAGAAGCAGTTAAAGCAGACCCTAGGACTAGACAAACAGATACCTATGTGTATTTGCATCAAATAGCAGAGAAGATACACAGACGCTCTTTAATATTTGTGTTTACAGACATGTTTCAGGCTTCAACAAATCAAAAGAAGTTATTTGAAGCTTTAAGACATCTAAAACATAATAAGCATGAGGTGGTTTTGTTTCATGTGCATGATAAAAATAAGGAAGTTGCTTTTGATTTTAATAATAAGCCCAAAAAATTTATTGATATAGAAACTGGAGACTACGTCAATTTATATGCAGACCAAGTGAAGGATAATTATAAAAACGAAGTTTTAAATTATTTTAATGATTTAAAAATGAAATGTCTGCAATACAAGATTAAATACGTTAATGCTGATGTAAATCAGGCGTTTGACAAAATTTTGACTACGTATATGATCGAGCGAGAAAAATTTATTTAAAAAAAAATAAAAAAAAAGTAAAAAAAAGTTTGCGACATTGATGAAGAAGTGTATCTTTGCACTCGCAATAACGCAACGGTCTGGTAGTTCAGCTGGTTAGAATGTCGCCCTGTCACGGCGAAGGTCGCGGGTTCGAATCCCGTCCAGACCGCGAAAATTGCTAAAAGCTCCGATTTATCGGAGCTTTTTTTGGCAATAAAATTTAGTTGTGTTGTTTTGATAGATGTAGTAGTCTATCAAACTGGTAGAAAGCTAGTCAAATAGCTTGAACCGATGGAAAGCTTTCCTTTTTTCTTCTAGAAAATTGGGATGCTTTTTTGTTTTAGGTCACTTCGTCTATGTTATTTGCTTTTCATCGAATTATTTACTACTTTTACTCTATGTTATGATATTTTCGTCGGGCTTTAAAAGTTTCCCTCAAATATTAACTCTATTAAAGCTAATTAATTAATCTTCTTGGACATACAAATAATTAGTGTGTAATTTTGGTAAGCTATAGTATTAGCTTACTGTTAGTATATTTAAATTTTAAAATTAATATATAACTCAAAATTAACCTTAAATAATTATTATTATGAAATCCCTAAAAATTACATTAGTAGCAATCTTTTCTATCGTATTATTAACTGGAGTAAGCGCTTTAAACGATACAACACCAAACAAAGAAAATTCTAATACTGAAGTTAAAAAAGTAGATATTAAGTTGCTTGCAACTAATGGTATCAAAAAAGATAAAGTGCCATCTCAAGGATAGTCTATTGTTTTATTGGCATAGTGTTTTAAGCATTGAAAAATTATCAGTGCTATGTATACCTATATTTATCTATTTTATCCTAAATTTGGTTTTACCTTAATTTTGTAAATAGATTGATAAAATATTTTCCATTAGTAATTTTACTTTTTGCTAGTCTAGGTTTTAGTCAGAGTTCCGACTCAATATACTATTACAGAAACTTAGCTAAAAATGATCAAATAACTACTGAAGATAGAATTACCTATGCTAAAAAAGCAATTACATTATCTGCTAAAACGGATAGTGACTCTACTTTATTAAATAGTCAAAGGGTCTTATCTTTTTTATACATTATTGATGGGCAAATAGATAATATCAAATCAATAAACCTTGATAATTTATCTCTTGCTAAAAAAATAAAAGATTCGGTATCAATAGCAAATGCATACTATAATCTAGGCTACTCTTATGGTAAGACACAAAAAGTTGATAGTGCTTATTATTATTACTTTAACGCAGTTAAGCTTTATGATAAGTTAGAGGATTTTAAAAATTATGCTGCAGTTTTATTAAATATGGCTAATATCCAAGAGTCTGAAAGAGATTATATTGGAGCCCAAAATAATGTAATTAAGGCTATTAATGTTGTTGATAAACTTCAAAAAAACGACTATAATGTAGATACAGAATGGTCATTATATAACCTTATTGGTATAATATCAGGAGAGCTTCAGCAATATGATAACTCAATAGAATATCACAACAAAGCGATTAATAGTAGTAATAAACTAAAGGATAATTATTTCTACAAAATCTATTCTAACGTAAATATAGCTTCGACTTATCGAAAAAAAGGGGATTATAATCTTGCTATTGATAAGTACAATCAAATTTTAAAAAGTAGTAAACTGTTATCAGAGGATGCTTCGACTTATGCTTATGTAATAAACGATTTGGCGTACTCTAAATTTTTGCGTGGTAAGGATTTTAATAAAGAAATTGAAACCCTTTATAGACAAGCGTTTAGGCTTAGCGACTCTATTTTAGATAAAAATATAAAGATGTCTGTTAGTCTTAATTTTTCAGACTATTTTAAAACCATCAATCAACTTGATTCTGCAGCGATATATTCTACTACAGCATATACTTTGGGTAAAGAGTTAAAGCATAATAAGACTATTTTAAAAGCGCTTTATATTAAATCTGAAATTGAAAAAGGTGAAGCTTCTAAAAAATATCTCTTTGAACATATTAGACTAAATGATAGTTTGCTTTTTGCAGAACGATCAAGTCGAAATAAATTTATGAGAATTGATTATGAAACGGAAGAAATTAAACAAGAAAACCAACAAATCTCACGTCAGCGCTTGTGGTTACTTATTGTTTCTGGAGGACTATTATTTACATTGTTTTTTCTGTACATTATTAAAACCCAACGTGAAAAAAATAAAGAACTACAGTTAGAAAGACAGCAGCAAGAGGCTAATGAGGAGATATACAAGCTCATGTTATCTCAGCAAGATAAAATTGATGAAGCAAGAAGTTTAGAAAAAAACAGAATATCTAAAGATATTCATGATGGCATATTAGGAAAACTTTTTGGAGTAAGACTTAGTTTGGATGGGCTAAATTTAAGCGTAAATAAAGAGGCTATTGACAAAAGAAGCCATTATATAAGCGAGCTTAAAAATATAGAAGAAGACATCCGTAAAGTATCCCACGAGCTAAATACCGACTTTATAAAACAATCTGGTTTTTTGGATATTGTCAAGACTTTGGTTGATGCACAAATGAATGCTTATAAAATAGAGTATACCTTTTATGGAGACGATAGTATTGATTGGGATGCATTAAATAATAAAGTAAAAATTCACCTGTATCGTATTTTACAAGAAACGATGCAAAATGCATATAAACATGCCGAAGCAACTAAGGTGGATATATCATTTAAAATGGAAGCTAATGCATTAGTTTTTTGCATTTCGGATAACGGAAGAGGGTTTGATACACATAAAGCTAAAAAAGGCATTGGATTAAAAAATATAGAGGATAGAATACAAGAAATTAATGGCGAGCTTAAAATAAAAAGCCATGAAAATACAGGAACTAAAATTATAATTATTGTCCCTACAATTAATAATTAACCTATGGAAAGTAAAGTATTAAAAATATTAATGGTTGATGATCACCCAATGATTATTGAAGGTTATCAACACACATTATTAGCTACTAAAAAAGAAAATCAAATATTAGAAATTGATATTGCTACGGACTGTGACTCTGCTTTAGCAGCAATAAAAAAATCAAAAAATATTGGAAAGCCCTACGATATCTATTTTTTTGATATTAGCATACCTCAATCCTCAGATGGTATTTATAAATCAGGAGAAGATTTGGCCAAACATATTAAGCAGACACAACCAGAAGCTAAAGTGGTTATTTTAACCATGTTTAATGAGGTTTACAGAATACACAATATAATTAAAACAATAAATCCTGAAGGGTTTTTAATTAAAAGTGATTTAACATCAAGCGAGTTAGCTAGTGCTTTTGAGGTTATCCAAACAAAACCGCCATTTTATACAGGAACAATAAATACTATTATTAAACGAAGCATCTTTAATCCTATTGAAGTGGATGAGATAAATCACAAAATGCTTTACTATTTGTCATTAGGTATTAGGACAAAAGATTTAGTAGAGCCATTAGGCATTACTTTAAGTGCAATTGAAAAGCGTAAAAAAAATCTTAAAGAATTATTTATTGTGGACGATGGTAAGGACGAAACGCTTATTAGCATAGCTAAGGAGAAAGGCTATATTTAAATTTAAATGTTAAATTTTAGTTTTTTTTAGCTGTCAAAAATCTTTCAAACAACTTAGTATTACTAAAACTTGCGGTTTTAACCACAGTAACGTTGTGGTTTTAACCACAATAGGTAAATATAAGATTATATATATTTGTTATATAACTTAGTATAAAGTTAATCATTCCCTTCAAACTTCTGTTTGATTAATAGCATTTACATTTACACACTATAAAGCAACATTTAAGGATGTTGCTTTATCTTTTTTATACCATTAGGTGTTTATATTCCCAAAACGTAGCAATAAAATATCCAAAGTATACAATTGCTACTATAAACTTTAATAAGGTTCCTGTTATAAATCCTAAAAACGATCCAAACGCAGCTTTTAGTGCCTGATTATTATTAGCATTATTATATTTTTCGCCTAAAAAAGCACCAACAAATGGACCAATAATTATGCCTCCTGGAATAGGCGAGAATAAGCCAATAAATAATCCAATAGTTGTTCCAATGACTCCAGATCGACTACCACCAAATCGTTTGGTACCAATTGCAGGAATAAAATAATCTAAAGTAAATATAGCTATAGCCACAATACCTGTAATTATTAAAAACGTCGTGTCATTGGGTACAGCTGTAGTCATATATAAAAACAATAAGCCAATCCAACTTAATGGAGGACCAGGAATAATAGGTAATAAGCTGCCAGCTAATCCAAATAATATAAACATTAAACCTAACAGGCTAAATAAGATATCCATTTCTTTATTTTAATAATAAGACTGATTAAAAGAAAGATTGTTACAATTTTATAACTAAAAAATTAGTTTAAACTATATTTTTAGTTATATTTGAATCATTCAACTAAAAAGTTAGTTTAAAAAAAATGAAAGCACTTACCAAAGCAGAAGAGGATATTATGCAAGTTTTATGGCAGCTAGAAAATGCTAATGTTAAACAAATAATTGAGTTTTTACCAGAACCTAAACCAGCATATAACACAGTGTCCACCATTGTTAGGATTTTAGAATCTAAGGGGTTTGTAGATTATAAAAAACAAGGAAAAGGACATATTTACTTTCCTGTTTTAAAAAAACAAGATTACAGTAATCAATCGATTACTAAATTGGTGGATAATTATTTTCAAGGTTCGTTTAAAAGTATGGTCTCTTTTTTTGTTAAAAAAAATGACATTAGTTTAAACGAGTTAGAGACCGTATTAAAGGAGATTAATAAAAAAGAATAGTCATGATAAGTTATTTGTTTCAGAGTGTTTTATTTCAGCTATTATTTTTAATAGTCTATGATTTGTTTTTAAAAAGAGATACTTTTTTTAATCACAATAGGTTGTATTTGTTAATTACATCTTTATTGTCATTAGTTATTCCCTTGGTTAAAGTTAGTGGGTTTAATAACCTAATAGATACATCGTCTATAATAGTATTACCAGAATTAGTTTTAGGAAATTTAAATAATCAATCACTAACATATGCGTTAAGTAATACTGTATTTACAGTAACTAATGGATATTTATTGGTCACATTATTTATTTTTATTTTATTTATTATCAAGCTAATTAAGATTATAAAACTTATCCATCAAAATCCAAAAGGCCAATACCATAATTTAACTATTGTCCATTTAAAAGATACAAACACTGCCTTCTCTTTTTTTAATTATATCTTTTTAGGAGATACATTAACAACCACTCAGAGGCAATCTGTTTTTGAACACGAAAAGATACATGCCAAACAAAAACACACCTTTGATTTGTTGTGGTTTGAGGTCTTAAAGATTGTGTTATGGTTTAATCCTTTAGTGTATTTATATCAAATCAGAATTAGTAATATTCACGAATTTTTAGCGGATCAAAATGCAGTAAAATTCAATAAATCGGAGTATTATCAACAATTATTGCAGCAAGTTTTTAATGTTAAAACGTATGCTTTTATCAATCCATTTTTCAATCAATCATTAATCAAAAAACGAATCATTATGTTACAAAAATCAAAAACAAAACAGACACATTTAGTTAAGTATTTATTATTAATTCCTATGGTTTTAGGAATGTTGGTCTATTCATCTTGTTCCAACCAAAGTGAAGTAACCAAAGACCCAATAGTAAATATACAAACCGAAACATTAGATGTAAACAATAGTAAGCAAATTGGTGTAGACGTGCCATTTTCTGCTATTGATCAATCCCCTTTATTTGAAGCCTGTAAAACGCTTGTTGACAAAGACCAACAAAAAAAATGTTTTTCAGATCAAGTATCTAATCATGTCCTAAATAATTTTAATACTAAATTAGCTGATAATTTAGATTTAAAAAAAGGAATTACTAAGGTGTTTGTAAGTTTTAAAATAAGTAAAACAGGAGGGATTATTGATGTCATGTCAAGAGCAGAACATCCGGATCTTGAGGCAGAAGCCAATCGTGTAATAAATAATTTACCTAAAATGACACCTGGTATGCATGAAGGTAAAGCTGTAGATGTTATTTACGGTTTACCAATCGCGTTTAAAATTAAATAAATGAAAACCTTTAGTGTCATAGTCAGTATTTTGTTATTTATTAGTGTTAAAGCTCAAACATCCATTCTAGAAACTGCAGATAGTTTATATAATCATGGAAATTACACTAAAGCAATCCAATTTTATTATCAGTTAGATAATACTGCAGATTATACGGATAAAATAGCCAAATCCTATCAATATATAGGCAACTATGACCAAGCAATAGGCTACTATAATAAGGCAGTGTTAAATAGTCCAAATAATCTTTTATTTAAGTTTGAATTAAGTAAATTATTGTTTCAAAATGGTCAATTAGTTCAAGCTAAAACCCATTTGATGGACCTAATAAAAGCAGATCAATCTAACCCTAATTACTACTATTATTTAGGGTTGGTTGGTAATGCTTCTGACGATTTTGAAACTGCTCAGAATAATTTTTTAAAAGCCTTTCAACTGGATCAAACACATCAAAAAGTAATTTTTGAATTGGCTAAATACAGTCTCCAAAAAAGAGCATTTAAAAAAGTTGAAGATTATGTAAACAAAGGGTTAGAATCCTATCCTAATAACAAACAATTAATAGGGCTTATTGCGCAAAAACACTATTTAAATAATGAATACCATGAATCCATAAGTCAATTTTTAAAACTCTTAGATTTGGGCGAAACAACTAAGTTTGTCTACGAAAAATTAGGGTATTGTTATGGTAAAATTTACTATTACAGTAAGGCTATAAAATATTTAGACCTAGCTTTAAAGTCAGACCCAAAGGATGCTAATAATCATTATTTATTAGGTATTAATTATGAACAAATCCGTGAATACGATTTAGCCGAAAAGCATGTTTTAGAAGCAATTAAACTGCAGGATCAACCCTTGGATGAGCAGTATGCTAAATTAGGCGTTTTGTACAATTTACAAGATAAACCAGACCAAGCGATTCAGGCTTTTACTAATGCAATAAAAGAAAATCCAAAGTCAGAGTCCAATTACTTTTTTAGGACGTTTACAAAATTGGATTATTTTAAAGACCTTGACGCTAAACAAAAAGAGGTTAAAAAGTATATTGATCAATTTCCGGACAGTAAATATTCAGAAATATTAAAGGTCAAATTAGCGACGTATAAAAGCGAAAAATTTCAAAATAAAACCGAATAAATTCATGTTGTTAGATCATCGGTATAATTGGATTTTTATCTAGGATTTATACCTTAAATCAAATTTATTAGTATAATTAATAACTTTGTATGAAAAATACTATATATTGAAATGTATTAAATTTCTATTATTATGAAAAGATGTCTACCCTTGATTTTTGCTTTATTAAGTTTTGCAAGTATAGTAAATGCACAAACCGCTAATGATTGTAAACAAACCTGCACAATTGATAAAATAGTTTACGAAACTGCTTTTTTAGGTGTTCAGTTTGGTAGTCCATGTGATAAAGAAAGTAAAACAGATCAAGGTGTTATTATCTTAAAAGTAATAGATAATACTGCTGCTGCAGAAAACAACTTGCAACCCTACGACTTAGTTTTGGCAATAGACGATTTAGAAGTAAATAGAAGAGGTGATGCTATGAATGCTGTAAAAGCTTATCAGCCTTTTGATACTGTAAAGTTAACGATTCAACGTGACGGAAAAATAAGTGTAAAAACAATCACATTAGGCGCTAAATCATCCAAAGTAGTTCAAGAAGAAGTGTGCTGCGATGCAATAACAACTACCTTATCTAAACAAAACATTAGTCTTTATCCAAATCCTGCAGTAAGTCAGTTAAATGTGGCTTTTAAAGCGGTCCTTCAAGGCGAGTATAATTTTGCTATTTACATGACCAATGGTGTACTTGTTAAACAATACAAAAAACGCTTTACTAAAGGTGATTTAACCGAAGTCTTAAATGTAGATAAACTAGAGGATGGTGTCTATGTATTAAAAATTTCAAAAGACAATACAACCTATTCTAATCTGTTTGTAGTTAAAAGAAATTAATAACATACCAGTTTCTGTCATTTAAAAAAGTTGTACTTTTCGGCTATATTAGTTAATTATGAAGCAAATAGCTGTTTTCTTACTGTGTTTGATGTTGGCTTCTTGTCAATATTTTGATGTAGAGAAGACCTCTTCTGAAGCTATTTTAAAAAAAGAACTCAAAACTTTTAATTGGAAAGAAGTAGACAGTTATCCAAGTTTTAAAACTTGCGATACTTTACAGTCAAAATTAGATGCCAAACAGTGTTTTGAGACAACCTTAGCTAATCATATCTCTAGTAAATTGCAAGAACAAACTATTATTGTATCTCAGGATATTAATGACACAATTTTATTATCCTTATTAATTTCAGAAAAAGGAGAATTAGTTATAAATGCTATAGAAATAGATAGTGTTACTACCCTAGAAATTCCAGAAATTAAAAATATAATTACCAATAGCTTGGATACGCTACCTACAATTTATCCAGCTATCAAACGTGGACAACAGGTAAAGTCTCAGTTTAAATTACCTATAGTTTTACGGGTTAATTAATGGTGGTTATTAAAATCTAATAGCAAACTTTTTCATTAGTCTTAAAATTTCAACATACAACCAAATTAAAGTGACTAAAAGTCCCCAAGTAGCCATCCACTCTTTGTACTTGGACGCTTTGTTTTTTTGTCTTTCTATGTAATCAAAATCTAGTAAAAGGGATAATGCAGCAAAAATGGCTGCAAAAATATTAAAACCAATAGCTAGCCAAGAGGTTCCCCAAATAAAAGATTTAATTCCAAAAAAGCTTAAAATCCAAGAGATAATATATACTACAAATATAGTCGTGCACACGGTAATAATAACACTTTTAGTGGTGTTTGTTACTACAATTAAACGGGTTTGATATAAAAACAAAACCACAAAAAAGGTTACGATGGTTACACCTATGGCTTGATACGGTAAATCCGGAAACCTAGCCTGAGCATAAGCAGTAATGCCACCAAGAAAAAAACCTTTTGCGACAGCATATAATGGTACTAAAACATGAGCCCACTTTTGTCTAACAGGAAGCACAATACTAATAACAATAGTAGCAAGCATACCTCCAGAAGCAAACCATTTAATATTGGTTCCGTTGGCATAAAGCTTCCAAATAGCAACAACAATAGTTGTTATAACTAGTAAACAAAATAAGGTTTTGGTCATAATACCTTTAACTGTCATTTTTTGACCAGAAGCAGGATTTTGATTTTTCCAAAAGTAATTTGTAAATGCTGGATTAGAAGTTTTTTCTAAATAACGCATGTTATAAATTTAACTTATAGCCTAAAGCAAGATCCAAAGGAAAGTTACCTTCGTTATCTATAAAAGCTGCAAATAACGAATCCACAACAAGCGTGATATACCCATTTCCTAATTTGTAATCGGCTCCTAAACCAAAAATTAAAGGCACATCAAAGCCAGAATTTTTTACTTCATCAATAATTATTGTTTCCGTATTATTAGGGTCCTGATAGGTAATAGTAGTTTTAGATGTAGTAAAAGTAGCAAACTTAGTTTGTCCGTAAATATTAAAGCTTGGTTTGTTTAAAAATCTAAAGCGGTAACCTAAAGCAATTTGGGTTGCGCTATATTTAAAATCGTCAGTATCTCCTGCACTACGTATATTTAAAAATCCAGAATGTTTTGGTGTTGGATTGTCCTGAAATACTTCCAATTCTGCTCCAAAAAAGGGTACAGATTTATTGTCTGGATTAACCACAAAAGGATGATTGGTTAAACCGCTAAAAATACCAACTCTAGTTTTTAATTTTGGCTTATCGCTATTATATGTATAATTAGCATCGCTTGATGCATTGGCTTGGTTAATAAAATCTTTTAGACTGTAAAGTGTTAGTTTTACTTTGGACGCATCTTGACCTGTTGTAGCCTTTAAAGTAGTTTGATAAGCATTATCATATTTATTGTCTGCACCTTTAGTGTTTGTCAATTCTGTTAAGGCTTCATTTTGACCTTTAATAAAGTAACGATAACGTCCTTCAAAGGTGTTCCATAACAAGTCGTAGTCACCTTCTACCTCTGTCTTAAGTTCAATTTTTTCGTTATTAAACGTATACTTATTTTGTGCAATAGTAAGCGTTGTAAAGCTTAAGGCTAAAAATAAAACTAGGGTTTTCATAATGCTGTAGTTTGGTTTAATGCTAAAGTAAATGTTTTTGGCTGAAAAAGCTGAAAAAGCTATTTCTTAAATGTTCGATTTTTCCATTTATAGGTTGTAAACATAGATATAAAGGCAATATAAACACTAAAAAATGGGTAAATAAAACAGCTCCACAAATAATGCTTAAGCAATTCTTCTTTATTAAATAATTGGCAGGCTTTATAAATTAGTATAAAGTCTATAGCTACTTTTATAAAAAACAGATAAGCAAAAGGTTTTAATGCAAATAGTCCTAAAGCCACTAATAGTAATCCAATTACAAGACTAGCATTCATTAGTAATACTAGTAGCCCAACAATTTTGGCAAAATTATTCTTGTAATTACTAGTTTTGCTAGCCCAACGTACACGCTGTGATATTAAGTTTTTAAGATTACTTTGTGGTTTTGTGGTAACTATAGCTTGATTGTTTTTTAAATATAGAATGCTTTGATTATCAGTTTTTACAGCTTTTTCCATTAAAAAAATATCATCACCACTGGCAATATTTGTATTGCCTTCAAAACCATTTAGTTGTTTAAAAAACTGTTTTTGATAAGCTAAATTTGCGCCATTACATAAAAATGGTTTATTAATGCCAAAACCACCAATGGTAGCACCAATTAGACTTAAAAAATCTAAAGTTTCAAAATAATTTAATAGTCCTTTGTTTTGATTATAGCATACTGGTCCAGCAATCATTTTTACAGTATGACTTTGTATAAAGTTATCAAAACTATCCAACCAATAAATGGGTACAATACAATCTGCATCTGTGGTAATAATCCATTGGTGTTTAGCTTGTTTAATGGCAGATGTTATAGCGTCTTTTTTTGGTGAATTTGTTTTACGTTGATTGTCTATTATTTTAATGTTATACTGAGTGGTTTGGCTATGAGATAGTTGATTTTTAATGGTTTTAACCGAATCATCTTCTGAGTCGTCATTTACTAAAACAACCTCAAATAAATGTTTAGGATAATTTAAGTTTAAAAGAGAGTCTAATAATTCCGGTAAATTTTCGGCTTCATTTCTAAACGGAATAATTACCGTAAACGTGGTCTTTGGAGTAATATCTTGTAGTCTAAATTGTTTTACTTTATCAAAACCTAGTACAAAAAAGCCTATTAAAAACAGATACAGAATAGTAATGATTACAAAGGTGATTAGCATTTAATGTTAGTTTTTATTGGATTAAAGCGTAAAACAAAATAACTTCCAATTAGGCTTGGTAATGCAAAATTAAGACACCACATAATTAACGCACAGCTTAAAACAGGAAGTTCTGCAATGTTAGCAAATCCAAATAAATAAATGGCAACGCTTCCTTTTATAACCACATCAAAAATTGAAATAGTCGGAATAATAGACGCTAGTAAATACAGTGTTGTAATTACTACCATAGCATTAGGATAACTTATTTCAATTCCTAAAAGGATTAAAATATAATAAAACTGAAAAGAGAATATTATATATCGTACTAACGATAGTACAAAGCCAATTGTAATGTAAGGTAAACCTAATGTTTTGATATAATTTGTTATTTTTTGAATAGAAAACCACTTTATTTTATACTTACTTTGTTTTAATACAAATAGTGTTATTACAACAATAGTGATAGCTATAAGTAACCCTCTTGATATTTTATTAAAATCAACAGTTATGTCGTACGTATTATAGTATAAAATAAAACCAATAACGCCTAAAATAACTGTAATACCCATTTGCATCATATTACTAATTAAATTGATTATTAATATGCGTTTTCGGTCTGCTTTTGGGTAATAAATGGCTTTGGCACCATATTCTCCAATACGGTTAGGTGTTAATAAAGATGCTGTTAAGGCACCTAAACTTTGCTCTGAAGCTTCAAAAACCGACAGAACCTTAAGCTTGGATACTAAAAAACGCCATTTTATAATTTCTATAAACCAGTTTAAACCACTTAAAAAACTTAAAATCACTATGTTTTTTAGACTAAACAGTTTGTTTTGGTTTAAAAAGAGAATAAAATGACTAAAATTTAAAGTGTCATTATATAGTAGTTTTTGGTAGATAAAATAAAATGCACCAACAACTATACTTAATTTAATAAGTACAAAAAAGAATTGTTTAGTTTTGTAAGGCAAGTTGCTGTGCATAAAAGTTGCGCCAATGTTGACGTTTGCAAATTAAACTAAATATTACACAATGTTATCTACTATCAAACACTATTGCTTACTATTAATTGCTGTTTTTGCTTTAAGTACAGCAGACGCACAAATAGAAACTAGTAAATGGAAAGCCTTATTTGCTGTAGGTTTTAACAGTCCATCACAAGACGGATTGGTGACTCCTTTTGAAGCTAACAGTATTAATTTTCCAACCATAAATTTAGGTGTCCAACGTATGTTTACGCCACAATTAGGAGCAAAATTAGACTTTGGTTATAACCGTTTTGCAAATGCAGATAATACACCAGAGTTTAAAACAAACTACACACGTGTAAATTTGCAGTTTGTGTATGATGCTACACGCAATTTTAATTTTTTACCGTTTGGAACAGGAATGTTATTTCATGTTGGTCCTGGTTACTCTATGATAAAACCATTAGGAGATTATGGTGATAATAAAACCTCGTTTTTAAATGCAATGGGTGGCATGGAGTTTCACTATGGAATAAGTCAAACAGTTTCAGCGTTTGTGGATGCCTCTTATATATTAGGTTTTGCAGACAATTTTGACCCAATCACAGAAGGTTATGGGTCTTTTAATGGCAATATGTTAACTGTAACTGTTGGTGTAGCTGTATCATTAAGCGGATGTTATACATGTAACTAAATGAGTAAAGAACAAATTATACTAGGTATTGATCCAGGAACAACCATTATGGGTTTTGGTTTAATAAAGGTGGTTAACAAAAAAATGAGTCTTATTCAATTAAATGAATTGGATCTTAAAAAATACGATGACCATTATTTAAAGTTGAAATTAATTTTTGAACGTACCATAGAGCTAATTGAAACTCATCATCCAGATGAGATTGCTATCGAAGCACCTTTTTTTGGTAAAAACGTACAAAGTATGCTTAAGTTAGGTCGTGCACAAGGTGTGGCTATGGCTGCAGGATTAAGTCGTGAAGTACCAATAACAGAGTATGCACCAAAAAAAATTAAAATGGCAATTACAGGTAATGGTAATGCTAGTAAAGAGCAGGTTGCTAAAATGTTACAAAGCATGTTGGGTATTAAAACCTTACCCAAAAATCTAGATTCGATGGATGGACTTGGAGCAGCTGTGTGCCATTTTTACAATCAAGGACGTGTAGAGATTGGTAAAAGCTATACAGGTTGGAGTGCTTTTGTAAAGCAGAATGAAAAGCGTGTTAAAAAGTAGTAACACTTATATTTTACAACTAATAGCTTAATAATATGTCAGGAATATACATACACATACCGTTTTGCAAGCAAGCCTGTCATTATTGTGACTTTCATTTTTCGACGTCCATGAAAAAGAAAGATCAGCTTATTTTCGCTTTAGCGAAAGAAATGGAATTACGTAAAGACGAGTTTAAAAATATAACGGTAGAAACCATCTATTTTGGAGGAGGTACACCAAGTGTTTTGTCTGCAGACGAATTGCAATACTTGATAGATAGTGTCTATTTAAACTATAAAGTCACAGATAATCCAGAAGTTACCTTAGAGGCAAATCCTGACGATTTAAACGAAGAGGTTATAATCAAGCTCTCTAAAAGTCCTATTAATCGTCTGAGTATTGGTATTCAATCTTTTTATGAAAAGGATTTAAAACTAATGAATCGTGCACACAACGCACAAGAAGCTAAGCGCTGTTTGCAATTAGCAACCCTATATTTTGATAATATAAGTTTAGACTTAATTTATGGGATACCAAATAGTACAAATGCAGAATGGTTGGACAATATACAAACTGCATTAAGCTTTGGTGTGCCACATATTTCTAGTTATGCCTTAACCGTTGAGCCTAAAACAGCACTAGCTAGTTTTATTGCAAAAGGGATTATAGATAACGTGGATGACGATTTGGCACACGAGCAGTTTCATATTTTAATAGAGCAATTAGAGCAAGCAGGTTTTGATCATTACGAGTTATCCAATTTTGGTAAAAAAGGCTTTTATAGTAAAAACAATAGTGCCTATTGGTTAGGTAAACCATATTTGGGGATTGGACCTTCTGCTCATAGTTTTAATGGAGATCAGCGTGCTTGGAATGTAAAAAACAACGCGATTTATATCTCCAAAATTAATCTTAATCAATTACCATTGGAGGTAGAAACCTTAACTGTAAATGATAAGTATAATGAGTACGTCATGACTGGATTACGTACTATTTGGGGAGTTTCGTTAGATAAAATTGAAAAACAGTTTGGAGAATCTTTTTTGGAATACTTGTTGCAGCAGGCTAATCAGTATATAAACAAACAAATGTTGTATATTGAGGATAACAACTTAAAAACAACAAAAACCGGTAAGTTTCTAAGCGACGGAATTGCTTCGGACTTATTTAAAATTATCTAATTTTGATTTCTACAATAACCATAAACAATAAAAAATATACCGTAAACTTAGCGCAACCTTTAGACATATCTATGCCACTTCGCGCTTCAATATCCAATGCTAATGCTTGGTATGTTGATGCTCCTAAAATAGAACCTGTTGTGGTTAACGACTGGACTGCAAGCGTTAAAGAAGGTGCATCGATAAATTTTAATAACATTCAATTTAATCCACATGCACATGGTACACATACTGAGTGTGTTGGTCATATAACAGAGCAGTTTTATAGTGTAAATAAATGCTTAAAACATTTTTTTTATTTAGCTGAAGTTATTTCTGTAGCACCAGAATTAATAGGAGAGGATCAGGTAATATCAAAAGCGCAACTACAATATTTATTAAAACAGCGTAAACCTAAGGCTTTAGTTATAAGGACAATGCCTAATACTAAAGAGAAAAAATCTAGACAATACTCCAATACAAACTGGCCTTATTTAACAGAGGAAGCTGCTTTATTTATAAAAAAAATAGGAGTAAAACACTTATTGATTGATTTACCAAGTATTGATAAAGAGAAGGATGATGGCAAACTATTAGCACATAAAGCCTTTTGGGATTTTAATGGTAAGATTAGAAAAGACGCCACAATTACAGAGTTTATATACGTGTCAAACAAAATTGAAGATGGGAAGTATATTTTAAATCTTCAAATCGCTCCAATCGAGAATGATGCAACACCAAGTAAACCTATATTATATAAAATCGAAAATTAAATGGAAACATTTTTTACTTTAATTATAGGAGGAATCCTAGGCTTAGGTGTCTATACGCTTTATAATCATTTACAAAACAAAAAAAAGGTAACAGCACAGTCTGTTATACTATTGGATAAAATAAAAAAGGTCTGTAAATTTATAACTGTAGAAGGGGACTTTGCCGAAATCTATCACTATGAAGACGTTAAAGAACGGTTTTTAAAATTAGTGTCAAGCAAGAAAAAAGCCTTAGTAGTAATTAATGCTAAAGCCTATGTTGGCTACGATTTTAATAAAATTGAATTAACATCAAACCATAAAAAAAAGACCGTAACTATCAGTCATTTTCCGCAGCCAGAAATTTTATCTATCGAGACTAATATTAATTATTACGATAAAAAAGATGGCTACTTTAATAGATTTGAAGCCACAGATTTGACCAATTTAAGCGAGGAAGCTAAGCAACATATTAGAGATAAAGTTCCAGAAAGCGGATTGTATAATGTGGCAAAAAAAGAAGCTTTAGAATCTTTACTTCTTGTTGAAAATATTGTAGAGACTATTGGTTGGACTTTGGACTATTCTGCTTTAAAAATTAGTGCTAAACAAGATAAGTTATTAAAATAAAGCGCATTTGGTCGATTAAATCAGTATTTAGTCAGATTTGATGTTTTAAGGATGTATATTTGTGGTAACCTATTTATGTTTTAATACCTTGATTTCTAGAACCAAAGCTATTAGTTATGAACAGATTTTTACAATACATTAATGACACTTTATTAAGCCTAGACATTCCGCCAATCGCAACCAAGGAAGAAGCCCATTATTTAAAAAAACTAAGGAGGCAATCTAGCAAGTCTAATACAAAACATCAAAAATAAAATTAATTTGACTTTATATGGATATAGAGCAATTACGTACCTATTGCTTAAGTAAGCCAAAGGTTACCAATTCTTTTCCGTTTGATAAAAGCACCTTAGTGTTTAAAGTATTAGGTAAAATGTTTGCGTTAGTACCACTAGAAAAATGGGAGCGTGGACTAGCATCTATAAACTTAAAGTGCGACCCAGAATATGCAATAAACCTTCGTGAAGCTCATGAAAGCATAGTGCCTGGTTGGCACTCCAATAAAAAACATTGGAATACAGTCTACTTCCATAAAGCCGACTTAAAACCAGAATTTATAAAGCAATTAATAGACCACTCCTATGATATGGTAATCAAAGGAATGACTAAAAAAATGCGGTTAGAATTAGAGTCTTAAAAACATTTATCGACACTTAACTGCAACTTATCTATATATAATTCTCTTTTAAAGAAATAAAAAATTTAACACTATATACCATGTTACCTTTGACACCATTAAACATATATTCTCACAGTATGAGTGTTCTCAATTTTTTTAAAGCCAAAATAAAAGTCATAACTAATGTTAAAGACAATACATTAGATAATATGTATGACAATCAGTATAGTAAAAGTTTGTATTTAAATTTAAAGCAATTAGAATTTATTTCAAATTTTGAAATGCATCTAGATAATAAAGACGTAGATAGTTATTCTCTTAGTTTTCTTCAAGAGCTATCTAAAATTAAGAAGTCTGCTAAGCTAAATACAATACAATCTATTCGTTTTTATAAAAAACAAAAGTAGATTTTCCATTCGTCGACACTTAAACGCTATCCGTCGACAGTTATCAATGTCTAACCGAAATATAAATTTTAAACCTTGATTAAGGGGTAAATTTCGATGGATTAATACAAATACCCTCAAGATGATTAAAAAACTGAAAATTCTTCTAATTGAAGATGACATGATTGAAATAATGAAATTGAACAGAACAATTTCTACTCTAAAATTAGACCATACTATTATTGAAGCTAATAATGGTGAAGTTGCATTGCAAATATTAGAGAAAAAAGACAACTTACCTGACATAATTTTATTAGATTTAAACATGCCTAAAATTAATGGTATAGAGTTTTTAAAAATTTTAAAGAAGGATGATGTTTTAAAATATATTCCTACAATAATTTTGACAACGTCTAATAACCAAAAAGACTTGTTAGAATGTTACAAAACTGGTGTAGCAGGATATGTGATTAAGCCTTTAAAATATGAGGATTACGTAATCAAAATTGAAAGATTATTAGCCTATTGGAGTATAAATGAATTAATAGTAGTATAAGTAATGAAGGGTATAGTTTTTACAGAATTTTTAGAGTTAGTAGAAGACAAGTTTGGTCTAGAAATGGTTGATAATATAATAACCAGCTCTACGCTAGAATCCGATGGAGTTTACACAGCTGTTGGGACGTATAGTTTTTCAGAAATGCTTCAGCTTTTAACACATTTAAGCGAAAATACTGGTATTTCAATAGATAATTTATTACTGGTTTATGCAGAGCACTTTTTTAGTGTAATAGAAAATAGTTATCCAGGATTATTAGCAACTTATAAAGATCCAATCGAGATGATTTCATCTATTGAAAATCATATTCATGTAGAAGTTAGAAAAATTTATCCTGACGCAGAATTACCAACGTTTGAAGTAGTGGAAAAAACTGAAAACTCTTTAGTAATGATATATACTTCAAGCAGAGCAATGCATCACTTTGGTTTAGGGTTAATGAATAAAACATTCGCGCATTTTAATGCAACAGCAACTATAGATTTACAAAAAATTAAAGAAGACGGAACAGAAGTTAGATTTGTTATTAATAAAAATTAATGAGTCAAGATCAGTCAGAAATATTAAAGCGTGCTTTAACTAGAGAAAAGGCAGCAAGAAAAGCTGCTGAAAAAATTCTTGAAGAAAAATCAAGAGAACTCTACTTTACATCTCAAAGATTAGAGCAGTTATTGGACGAAAAATCGTCACAGCTACAAGGTGTTTTCGAGAATATAGCTGATGCCTATGTGGTAATGAATCTTCAAGGCGATGTCATAAAATTTAACGAAGCTGCAACAAAATTATTTGGTTACGATGTCTCTAGAGATAAAGTAAATGTTACCAATCTTATATATAAGGCAGACTACCAATACGCTATGACTTCTTTTTATGAGTTATACACTAAAGGTTTTTTTAAAGGTTATGAAGCCAGAGTATACACCAAATCTAAAGAGGTAAAATGGGTGCACATTAATGCTAGTATTATTTTTGATAAAGATACAAAACCAGTTGCAGCACAAGGTATTGTTAGAGATATCACCAATCAAAAAATTTCTGAAGAAAAATTAATAGAATCTGAAAACAGATTAGCATCGCTAGTTGTTAATTTGGATAGTGGTATTGTTTTGGAAGATGAAAACAGAAACATAGTATTAACTAATAATAAATTTTGTGAGCTTTTTGGAATAAATACAGCTCCCAAAGATTTAATAGGTATAGATTGTAAAGCAGCTTCAGAGCAAAATAAAATATTGTTTAAAGATCCAGAAGGGTTTTTAAAAAGGATGAGAGCAATTGATGAGGCTAAACAAGTGGTGCTTGGTGATGAGCTAGAAATGCTTGATGGTAAAATTTTAGAACGTAATTATACACCAATTATAATTGGCGAAAAGTCCAAAGGATATTTATGGACATTTAAAGATGTGACCTTAAATCGTACCTACAGAAAAAGTTTAGAAGCACAAAAACAAAAATATTACAACATAATTGCTAACATGAATTTAGGTCTGATTGAGGTTGATAATCAAGACCAGATATTGATGGTAAATCAAAGTTTTGAGCAATTATCAGGTTATACAGAAAAGGAATTAAAAGGAAAAAATGCAGCACAAATTTTTCCAATTGAAGATGGTTCTGACATTATAAAACAAGAAAATAAAAAGCGCCAAAAAGGATTGTCTAATTCCTATGAGCTTAAGGTTAAAAATAAATCTGGAGATATAAGATATTGGTTAATTAGTGGTGCACCAAATTATAATATAGAAGGTGACATTGTAGGGTCAATTGGGATCCATTTAGACATCACCGAAATTAAAAATTTAGAGCTTCAAAAAGAAAAACTTTTAGCCAAATTAGAAAAAAGTAATGACGAGTTGCAAGAATATGCACACATTGTTTCACACGATTTAAAATCGCCTTTACGAAGCATAAACGCACTAGTTAGTTGGTTAAAAGAAGACAATCAAGGAAAGTTAGACGATGTAAGTCTTCAAAATTTTGCATTGATAGAATCTACTCTAGAAAAAATGGAGCAACTAATTACAGATGTTTTAAATTACTCTAGCGTAGGAGCTGATAATACAGCAAAATCTGAAGTAGATTTAAATAGTATGGTTAGTGAGTTAATTAGTATGTTATACATTCCTGACCATATACACATTAAAAGCCTTAAAATATTACCAAATATTAATGGTGATAAAACCAAATTACAGCAGTTATTTCAAAATCTAATTAGTAACGCAGTAAAGTTTATTGATAAAACTGAAGGACATATTATCATAGATGTGGAGGATTTAAAAAGTCACTACAAGTTTTCAATTCAAGATAATGGTATGGGAATTGATAAAAAGTTTCATGATAAAATATTTAAAATATTCCATGCACTTAATAAAAGTAAAGACTCTACAGGAATTGGATTATCTATTGTAAAAAAGATAGTTAATTTACATGACGGAGAAATCTGGTTAGACAGTCAACCAACAGTAGGAACCACTTTTTATTTCACTTTAAAAAAATAGTAATGAAAATAGCACAATTAGTAAAACATAAAAATAAAAATTGGGAATATGTAGTTGAAAAACAGAAACTAATTGAGCCTTTAGTATTGGTTTTTGGAAATAGATTTATGTTGGAAGAAAAAACAGTATACCAAGACCTTAGACAAATTTTTCCTGATGGACATATCGTTTTTGCATCTTCTTGTGCAGAAATTTCGTCTAATACAGTTAATCAAAACAGTATCACAGTTACAGCTATACAATTTGAAAAAAGTAAGTTTTTAATAAAAACTAGTAACGTTCTAAATAAAGATTTAGATAGTTTTAAAACAGGAAACGAATTGATAAAACAATTTCCTGAAGAAGGATTAAAATATGCTTTTGTAGTCTCAGAAGGTAGTTTTATTAACGGAAGCCAATTAACAAAAGGGATGAGTGCTGCTACAAATGACAACCTATTAATAACAGGTGGACTATGTGGTGATGATGCACGTTTTGAAAAAACATTAGCATCTTATAATGAAAATCCAAAAGAAGGAGAGCTAGTTGCTATAGGGTTTTATGGTGACACACTTGAGATTTCGTTTTCAATTCATGGTGGATGGACACCTTTTGGCCCAGAGCGTATTGTTACTAAATCTAGTGGTAATGTGTTGTATGAGTTGGATGGTCAACCAGCTTTAGATTTATACAAAACGTATTTAGGTGACAAAGCTAGAGACCTTCCAGGAGCAGCTTTATTATACCCTTTAAATGTAACGTCGGAAGACGAAGATCAATCCATAGTACGTTCAATTTTAAATATAAACGAAGCAGGAAATGCTGTGATTTTAGCAGGAGATATCAAAGAAAACTCCAAAGTACAGTTAATGATGACTAATGTGGATCACATAGCTAATGCATCAGAGCGTGCAGCAACCCAAGCTTTATCGCACAGAAAAGATAAACCAGAATTAGCCATATTAGTAAGTTGTATTGGTAGAAAAATTGTTTTAGACCAACGTGTAGAAGAAGAAATTGAAGAAGTTATTGAGGTCATAGGTACTGACACAGTCATTAGTGGATTTTATTCCTACGGAGAAATAGCACCATTTCATGGAGAAGTTGCGTGTCAATTACATAATCAAACCATGACTATAACGCTAATTAGCGAATAATGAATTCATTATTAAAAAGACAAATACGTAAATATTTAAGTGAAGATTTAAAAAACAACGACGCGCTTTCAGAGTTTTTTAATGCTATAAGTAGCTCTTACAATAATTTTGACGAGCAATCACATATGATTCAAAGAGCAATGTCTATTAGTTCTGACGAGTTGTATGCAGCAAATCGTAAATTACAAAACGAAGCTGAAGAACAAAAAGTCGTTATTCAAAAACTAAAAAGTGTTATAGATACGCTTAAGTTTTATAATCTAGAAGAAGACCAAAAAACTGAAAATATAGAACTTACAGGTTCAAAATTAGTTGACTTTATCGATAATCAAACCAAGGAGATTATCGAAATGAATAAACAAAAACAAGCATTATTAAATGAGCTGGCGCACCAAAATCAGGAGCTTAGTGACTATGCACACATGGTGTCTCATGATTTAAAATCGCCACTTCGTAGTATAGACGCTTTAACGTCTTGGTTAACGGAAGACTATGCTGAGGTTTTTGATAGTAACGGAAAAAACACATTAGATCTAATAAGAGATAACGTGGAAAAAATGGATACGCTTATTAGTGGTATTTTAGAATACTCTACGATTGGTAAAAATCAAATAGAAACCTACGATGTGGATGCTAATCTGCTAATAGAAAACATTCTAAAAATTATTCATGTGCCAAGCAATATTAGCGTTACTAAAGCCAATTTACCTGTAATAAAAGGTGATAAATATAGGTTACAACAATTGTTTCAAAACCTTATTAGTAATGCTATTAAATACAATGATAAAGACCAAGGTGTTATTGAAATTGGAGCAGAAGATAAAGCCAACTATTGGCAATTTTACATAAAAGATAACGGTAAGGGTATTAACAAATCCTACTTTGATAAGATATTTAAAACCTTTATAAAATTAGAAAATAATCCAGACTCCACAGGAATTGGATTGTCTATAGTTAAAAAAATTGTCGAATTATATGGTGGTAAAATCTGGCTAGAATCTCAAGTCAATGTTGGTACAACATTTTATTTCACTTTAAAAAAATCCCCAAATGGAACAACCTAACCAATCCTACATTAACAGTTTATCAGGAGGTGATGAAGCCTTCAAACAAAAGCTAATTGATATTATTAAAAAAGAGTATCCAGAAGAGAAACAAGTCTATTTTGATAATTTTGAAGCTAATAATTTTAAATTAGCAGCAGATAATGTGCATAAACTTAAGCATAAAATTAGTATTTTAGGCCTGGAAAAGGGTTATGAAGTCGCAGTAGCATACGAAAACAATTTGTTAGACGGTACTACAGATCTTAAAGATCAGTTTGAAGCGATATTGCAAAGCATAACAAACTATCTAGAAGAAATTTAAATATAAAAAAATATGAATTGTATTATCATTGATGACGAAGCTACAGCAAGGATGATTATCTCTCAATTGTGCTCAAATGTACCAAGTCTAAATGTTTTGGAAGAGTTCCCAAATGCAATGCAAGCCATAAAATATTTAAATCAAAACGAAGTAGATTTAATTTTTCTAGATATACATATGCCTGATTTTACTGGTTTTGATTTTATCGAAACCCTTAAAAATCCACCTAAAATAGTACTTACAACATCAGATCCAAATTTTGCTATTCAAGCTTTTGAATACGACTGTATCGTTGACTATTTAGTTAAACCTATAACTTTAGAGCGTTTTAAAAAGGCAATTGATAAAGCAGAATCAATAAAGGAAACGACAGCTAAACCAGTTTCAAAATCTGAAAATGTAGAAACCTCTTCTGGTAACGATTTGTATGTTAATATTGATAGACGCTTAATTAAAATTGATATTCCAAGTATCTATTTAGTTGAAGCTAAAGGTGACTATATTCAAGTTAAAACAGAGGATAAAAATTATACAGTACATTCTACTTTAAAAAAAATTGAAGATAAATTACCAGATGATTTATTTTTAAAAGTCCACAGATCTTACATTATTAATATTAAAAAAATTATTGATATCGAGGACAATAGTGTATTAATCAAAAAAGACGTAATTCCTGTAAGTCGATCTAATAGACCAGAATTAATGAAACGTTTAAATTTACTATAACAGTATCGCTTTAAATTGTTTGCGTGGTACCTAACTTATATCTTATTAACAGGTTAGGTAGTGTTTCATTGGTGTTGTTTTTAAACAAATCATAGACGTAAGGTTAAAAAATTAGCTAATCCGTTGATTATTACCATTCGTCGATAGTTTAAAATGCACTAATCGAAAAACTATAAATCCAGCAAGCTTTAAAATTAGTTTTGTCATCAAACAACTAAATAAAGATGAAAAAACTAACTGTAACCCTAATCGTATTATTCAATATTTTTTTAATGTCTTGTTCTGTAGAGGAAGAGGTGAATACACCTGAAAGCTATAGTGCTACAATCGCAGATGTATCTTACACGCAATTGGATTATGAGATTATAGAGTTGATTAATAATTACAGAATTTCTCAAGGATTATCAAATTTGGCTATTTTAAATGAAGCTTCAAAAGAAGCTATTGATCATAATCAATATATGGTTACTCAAGGTACACCAAGTCATGACTATTTTTATTTACGTTCTCAAAACCTAAAACAAACGGTTAATGCAAAGACAGTTTCAGAGAATGTTGCTTTTGGATTTAGTAATGCGCAAGCTTTAGTTAATGCGTGGTTAAATAGCGAAAGTCATAGAGAAAATATAGAAAACCCAGAAGCAACAAACATTGGTATATCCACAAAACAAGATGCAGAAGGTAAAAACTATTTTACTAATATTTTTGTAAAACTATAAACGTAAAATTAGTTTATCTACAGTTAATTACCATTCGTCTACACTTACAAAGCATCAATCGAAAAAAGAGTTTTCCAGCAAGAATTACAAGTAAATTTGTCTTGTAAATAAGAAACAACTACATCATGACTAAAAAATTACACTCTATTAAAAATCAAATATTAGCACTAGCAATACTATTAATAAGCGTTTCTAGTCTAGCACAAGACACACCTTTTAATTGTGATTATAGTGCGTATTTATTTCAGTATAATGATGTTTATGCTGTTGACTTAGCTTCTGGTAATGCTTTTATAGCAGCTAAGGATATTACTCCAGGTAATATTAATGCAGCAGCTTACAACCCAACAGATGGATTTATTTGGGGTTATTTAAGCTCGCCTTCTAAAACAATAGTAAGAATTGGTAGTGATTTTCAAACAACAACGTTTACTATTCCAGAGTTGACCTCAGGAAATAAGTATGTTGGAGATATTAGTCCAAATGGAATTTATTATTTTAAAGCAGGTGGAACTAGTTATTTTAAAGTAGATTTAGATCCAAGCTCAGCTACATATACACAATACTTATCTACAGAAAGCTTATCTCAAAATATTAGTATACACGATTGGGCTTTTAATGCAGTGGACGGTAATTTATATGCAGTAGAAAAACATACAAATATCTTATATCGTATAGACCCATCAACAAGTGTTGTTCAGGCTTTAGGCGCAGTTCCTATTTTGTCAGGATTAAGTTATACATATGGTGCTGTTTATTTTGATGCAGATGGTCGTTTTTACGTATCTGCTAATGAGACAGGTACAGTATATGTTATTCAAAATGTACAGGATGTAACGCCTTCAACTATAATGGATTCTAACTTATTTGCTTTTGGTCCTTCAAGTGCAAGTAATGATGGTGCACGTTGTCCTACTGCTCCAGTAGCACAAGAAATTTGTGATAATGGTATTGATGATGATGGTGATGGTTTAATTGATTGTGAAGATCCATCTTGTTCTGGATTTGGAAGTTGTGATGTCATTGCACCTCCAACTACAGCTAATGATGGTGGTTTAGAAAGTAACGGAAGATTGTCTGAAGCAATTAATAAACGTAATTTTAATAGAGCAAAATCAAGTTATAAATTTGACCAGAAATCCGCAAAACGTGTAACAAGAGATACAAGTAATTTGTATTCTAATTATAGATCAGCAAGTACTAGTTTTCAATTACAAGATTTTATACCATTAACAACTATTAATGAAGATTATGCAATAGACTCAACACCTTTAGACTTACTAAATATTACTAATGCTACAGAGGTTTACTCAGTAGACTACATGCAAGGAGGTGCTTCAATTGCTTCGATTTTAGCTTTAAAAACAGAAAATGGTGTGTATGAGCACACAAAATATATCTGTGATAGATTATTGGGAGCCGAGTTAATTTCGGTGTCAACCATAGCTATCAACGATCAACCGTTTATTAAATCAATTATTAAAAACGCTGATGGTAGTTTTGAGTATGTATTAAGTTTGTCGGCTAAATTAGATAATGCTGATGCTAATTTTGCAATAGAGTCACATTGGAATTTAGATTTATATCAATCAGATGTAACGTTTTATAATTTCCAAATTTGGTCAGACTCAATTGATGATTTATACAATTTAGCTCAAGAGGTACTAAGCTTATTAGATACGGTAAAGCCAATTTCGGAATATCAACTATCAACACCTCCAACTGTATTTGTTAGAAAAGGAAAATATAATAATGGTGCTTTAGATCTTCAAATAATCAATACAAATGCGACTAACACTGTTGCTTTTGATTCTGGTTTTAGAACCACTGAAACTAGTGATTTTAACTACACTTCTAGTAGTCTTGATTTAAACGAAAATTACATTACAGAGATAACAGTACCAACTGGACATTTATTTGATATTGGGTTTAGAATTGGAGACGGAATTAATACTCCAGATGATTTATTTATGTCTGATGGTCCTTGGGGTTTTGATGACTCTCAGGTGTCTACTAACGTCAATAATTATAATGTTACAGAAAACACGACTACATTTAATAGTTTAGATTTTCCAATAGAACGTAATGTGACGCTTAACGCAACCACAAGCACTTATTTTGCAGCTTACAGAGCGATAACACCACGTTTCAAAGCTGTTGATTTAACAGATTTTAATAGTCTTAAATTAAAAGCTAAAGGAACAGGAAACTTAGAGATTACATTAGTGAAGCAAAGTATTACCAATTGGGAAGAACAATACAAGACCACTATTGCTTTAACAGATAATTTTCAAAACTACGCACTTTCGTTTGATGATTTCACATCTACCTTATCATTAGGTTTAGATGCAAATGACATTGTCACTATTGTTTTTACTATGGTTAGTGAAGATGGAAGTACTGTGACTAAAGAAATGAATTTACAAGATGTGCGTTTTTCTAGAGGGACAACATTATCTGTTAATGATTTTGAGACAACAAGTTTAGAAAATAGTATTACAGCCTACCCAAATCCAATGGTGAATACGTCAAACTTACATTTTACTACTACCCAATCAGAAACAGTACAGTTAGTTATTTACAATCAGTTAGGTAAAGTAGTTTATAATAAAACAATAAAAGCACAAGTTGGTAAAAACCAGATAGCATTAAGCAGACAAAATTTAAGTTCTGGATTATATATCTGTAAATTATCGAGTGTTACAACACATTACAATCCCTTAAAGTTGCTAATAAAGTAACAATTTCATTTAGTTTGTTGATTGATACGTGGTAACCTAATAACTAATAATAGCTTTATACAGTTGGTTACTCACTAAGGGTAAAAGAGAAATCTTTTGCCCTTTTTTTATTTAAGAAGGTTGCTGTTAGTT
The DNA here is from genome assembly GCF_002323495.1 of Olleya sp. UBA1516. Taxonomy (NCBI): domain Bacteria; kingdom Pseudomonadati; phylum Bacteroidota; class Flavobacteriia; order Flavobacteriales; family Flavobacteriaceae; genus Olleya; species Olleya sp. UBA1516. The sequence continues at coordinate 160,201 of NZ_DCQO01000016.1, read as the reverse complement.
TTTCTTTGATTATAAATGGATGTTTAACTTTAATCTTGCTCGTTTGCAGATACAGTAGACACCATATTAATCAAGTTTTTTCGTGTAATGGGTTTGATTATAAAATCTGTAATAGCTTCGTACTCTTTAGCTTTTTTAATATCTACAGGATCGATGGAAGAACTAACGATGTATAGTGTAACTTTTTTGGGATATTTAATTTTAATAAATTCATCTAAAAATTGCCATCCATCCATTATTGGCATATTAATATCTAGTAATATTAATTCAGGAACGTTTTTTCCGGATTTAATAATTTCGGTTAAGCCAGAAATAGCATCAGCTCCATTGTTATAAACTGTAAAATTTTGACATATATCTGTAGCTAATAAAATTTTTTTAGCAGCAAAAATAAAGATGTGGTCGTCGTCAATTAGACAAGCTGATTCAATTTGTTTCATACTTTAAATATATAGAAAAAACGCTTCCTTTGTTTATAATGCTTTTAACTTTTACTTTTCCTTGCATGGCTTCAATTTGGTTTTTAGTAATATATAAACCTAAACCTTTAGCGTCTTTGTGATTATGAAAGGTTTTATATAAGCCAAAAACTTTATCTTTATGTAAATTTAAATCAATGCCAAGTCCATTATCTTCAATGTCAATTTTAATATAGTGTTTTGTTTGCTCTGCGCTTAAATTTATTTTAGGCGTCCTATCTTGATGTCTGTATTTTAGGGCATTGGATATAAAATTAAATAAAATACTATCCAAATAAGCAGGTATTGCTAATACATAAATATCCTCTTCTATATCTATATTAATTATGGCTTTGGTTTCTTTAATTTCTGCGCTAAAGTTTGCTAAAGCTTTTTTTGTGTAATCTAAAAGATTGGAAGGTTGCAAATCATCGTTATTATCTGCGCTAATGGTAGATACTTCGTTTAGGTTGTCAATGGTTTCGCTTAGTTTATTTACCGCTTCTAATATTAATGGGACATATTCGTTATTTGTGGCTTCAGGAACCTCTGTATACATTAAATCTAATAACATTTCTATGTTTCCAGAATGTGATCTTAAGTTATGAGATAATATATGTGCAAAATTAAGTAACCTTTCATTTTGCTGTTTTGTAGTTTTTAAAAGTAACTCCACTTTTTTATTAGCAATTGTTCTTTTTGTTATATCAATAAGGTGAAATATAAAATGTATAGGTTTATAATTTTCATCTCTTAAAATGGAAACAGACAATAAACAGTTTATTATGGATTTATCTTTTTTAATGTATCGTATTTCACACTGAAACTTATTGCTTTTACCTGCGACTAAGTCTTTTGAGTTTTGTGGTACTAAATCGACATCTTCTGGATGTGATAACGTATTAATAGGGAAGCCGGAAAGCTCTTCCTTGCTGTAGCCTAAATAATCACTAAAGCTATTGTTTAAAGTTAGTATTTGACCTTCTAAACTAATTAATGCCATAGCATTAGGTGCATTGTCAAACGTGGTTCTAATTAGTTCTTCTTTTAGTTTAAGTTCTAAAAGCGTTTTGTTTTTTTCGGTAATATCCTGAATGACACCTATAACTTTTTCAGTTTTATTATTTTTTATAACAGGATATGCTACAATACGTACCCATTTAATATTGTTTTTTGCGGTTTTTAGTTGTACCTCGTTATCATAAGGTTCTTGGATTTTAACAGCACGATCAAATAGAATATTAATTAATTCTCTATCATAACCTTCTAAAAAAAAGTTGATGCCTTCTTCTAAACTTGGTGTGTAATCAGGCTCTACTTCGTGAATAGTTCTAGTCATGGCACTCCATGTGACTTTATTGTTTTGGAGATTAACTTCCCAAGATCCAATAGCTATGTCTCTTTGTAAAGAGTCCATGTAGGTGTAACTAATATTGTCTTTAGTCGTGTGTTTTTGAAATAACTGATTGTAAAGTTCTTTCATGTAAGTAATTGTTCAGTACTAATAAGTTAGGGCTTATTGAGCGTAATTTGTTGGTTTTTAGTGTTTAAGTATTTTTTAAAGTAAATATAATAATAAGCATCTGTTAAAAGGAATATTTATCAGTTAAAATAACAAATTACAGGAATGTTTTAAAATTTTAAATTGAAATTTCACCATATGACATAGCAGTATTTTTAGTTTTTATTCTTTTTATTATGTCTGATTATTAATTAATTAAGTTTGGTTAAAACAACGTTGAATGTTCTTGTTTAAAAGCAATATAAATTAATAAAATCGTTCAATGATTAATCTCATAGCTTTTTTTAATAGAATTTAAAACTTTAGCTACTTAGTATTTGTAACATCTTTTTGTTATTTATTATCTTTAATACTTAATTAAAATGTAAATGAGTAAACAAATAACTTTAAAAGACGCTATTTCTATAGGAATTGGAGGTATGGTTGGAGGCGGAATATTTGCAGTTCTTGGGTTGGCAGTGTCATTAGCTAAAGGAGGTACACCTGTTGCTTTTTTGTTTGCAGGTATTATTGCGTTATTAACAGCATATTCCTATGCTAAATTATCTAAAAAATTTCCAGAAAATGGAGGGACTGTTAGATTTGTCCACCAACAATATGGTAGCGGGATTTTTGCTGGCGGAATAAATAATTTGCTTTGGATAAGTTATATCGTGATGTTAGCGTTGTATGCTTCCGCATTTGGATCTTATGCTTCCGAGTTATTTAGTGTTACAGGTGATAAATATCTAGATGTCCGTATTTGTCAAACGTCAATAATTGTACTGGCCTTAGCTATTAATTATCTAAGTGTAAGTTTAGTTGGTCGTATTGAGTCTGTTGCAGTGATTGTCAAGCTATTAATATTAGTTATATTTATAGGTGTTGGGTTTTATGGTTTTTTTTTACATTCAGAAAATGTACATCAATTACAACCTAGTAATTGGGAGAGTCCTTTTTTACTGCTATCTGGCGGAATGGTAATTTTTGTTGCTTATGAAGGTTTTGAGCTAATTGCAAACTCTATTTCAGATTTAAAAAACCGAGAAAAAAATACTGAAAAAGCCTATTTTGGAGCAGTGGGTTTTGTAGTTGTCTTATATATTTTAATTGCAATTGTTACTGTAGGATCTTTACCTTTTGACAAAATAGCAAGTGCCAAAGATTATGTTTTAGCAGAAGCAGCAGCACCTACTTTGGGGCAAATAGGATTTACTATAATTACTATTACTGCATTGATTTCTACTTTTTCAGCAATTAATGCTACCATATTAGGAAGCGGAAGGGTAAATTATGATATTGCTGAAGATCAAGAATTACCACGTTATTTTTGTCATATGTTTTGGGGTAAACCTATTGGGTATTTAGTGACAGCAATCTTATCAATAATCTTGGTAAATTTATTTAATCTAGAAAGTATATCCACAGCTGGTAGCGCAGGTTTTTTATTAATTTTTTGCTTGGTTAATTACATTGGTTTTAAAAAACATCAAGAATTAGTATCTAATAAGTCCATTCATTTAATAGCAAGCGTTTTATGCTTATTGGCTTTTTGTACACTTATTATCCAACAATTTCAAACTAACGTTACTGGTGTTATGGTGGCTTTAGGTATTATCTTATTTTGCTTTGTTATGGAATGGGTTTATAAAACGTTGGGTTTTAAAAAGTAATTATCTAATCCCTAAAAACTGGCTTATCAAACAATAACCATTTAAAACGTAATCCAATTTCGTTAAAAGTAAAACCAGCAGCAGTTGCAGATGCAATGTTACTTCGTGTACCAAAAAGGTTAGCCATACAACGCTCTGAGAATTTATAACCTAATTTAGCTTGTATCCTGTAAGTGCTTTGCTGTTCGTCGTCTTCAATATATTGTAAACCTGTTGCAGCTGTAAGCTCGTAGTACCATTCTTTAGGTTTAGCTATGTTTTCATCCTTAATCAGGTTTGCAAAAACCTCTACAGCATTAAAGGTTTCTGGCGAAAAATATACGGATGGAACTTGGTTTTTAAACGTAATGTATTGGTAATTTAAACCTGCTTTAAGTGATGGTTTGGGTAAAATATTATAATATAAAGATGTGAATAATAAGTTTCTGGCATTGCTATCACTTTGACTAGTATAAAAGTACTGCGTAAACCAACCTAGATTAAAATTAGTATTTAAACTGTAGTTTGCGTAAAAGTTGTTTTGTACAATCTCGCGATCTAATAACTCGGCATTAAAACTTTGTAATTCACGTTTATAACCTACGGTTAAATCTTGCAGCTTAAAAGGTTTAATATTAAATGACAAGTCTGTTAATAATTGTGTGTAGTCATTAGTGGTTGCTTTTGCAGACGTTAAACCAGCAGTTCCTTTAAAGGTTAAGTTTGGTAATAATTGGTAGGATATTCCTGCGCTAAAATCGTGAGAGGTTGCTTCGTTATTTGTTACTGCATTAGTGGTGCTTCTGTAATTGTAGCTTCCTAATATTTTAAACTTTGTAGAAAACGGAAACTCTAGATTGTTGTTTACTGCAAACGCTTCATTATCTCCATTGTCAAAGGTGTATGATGTTTTTCCTTCGTAAAAAGGTGTAAAGGTTGTATTAAGGTTGTTTATAAAGTTAGTTGCGTCTTTTTGATTGTCGTAAAACTTCAAGGTGTTTTCTGCAGAGGTGTAAGCAGCTTCATACTTTCCTAAGGCTTTTAAAGCATTTGCGTTTCCTAGGTTACCATCAAAAGATGTGCTATCATTTACCAAAATTTGGTCGTAATCTTTGACGCTCTTTTTAAAATCACTTTTATAAATATTAAGTGTTGCGCGTAAGGCTAAAACCCAATTTTCGTTAGGTTTAGACTCAATTAATTTCGCGATAAGCGTATCTGCAGTTTTATATTTTTTATTCCAAATTAAGGCTTGCGCATAACGCTCTGTAGTTTGTTGTGTTACTGTTGCATCTGTTGATGCCTCTAAACTATTATAGGCTTGTTGGCTTAATTGTAGCGCGTCTTTTTCTTTACTGTTTAAGTGGGATACTAATGCTAAACCATTTAATGCTATGATTTTATTTTCAGGATTTTTAGCTAAAATATCATAGGTTGCTTTAGCATCGTCTAATCTATTTGCTATTAAATATAAGTTTGCTAAGTTTAATAAAGTGTCTTTGTCGTTATCAAAAAGTGTCAGGTTTTGTTTTAATAAAGCTTCTGCTTCATCATATTGTTGCGCTTGTTGTTTTTGATAAGCATAACCTAAGTACATGTATTTTTTAGAGGTTAAAGCATTTGGGTTGCCAGGTAAAACGTCTAAAGCTTTGTTTACATATAGTAACGCGTCTTCATATTCTTTTAAATTAGATAATGTGTTGGCATAACTTAGTAAAGCGGGAAAACTTTTAGGGTCTTCATCTATTAACGTTTTAAAATAGGTTTTTGCTTTTGGAAAGTTTTTATTCCACAATAGGGATTCACCATAATTTAGTTTCACCTCAAAATCTGTTGGGTAATCTGCCAAAAGATTTGTAAAAAGGGTATTGGCTTGTTCTGGTTTTCCGTTTAAACCAATTGCACGACCATAACATAGTCTAGCAGTTTTATTGTTAGGATGCTCCTTTAGTATGTTTTGGAAAAACGTTTCCGCTTTAGCGTACTTCCCTGTTTCTAAGTATGTAAAGCCTTCTTGCATGTCTTGAGCATAACTAAATACAGTAGTTATTAAAAAGGTAAGTAGGGTAAAAAATTTGAGTTTCATGTTTCAGTTTTAAATCAATTGCAAGTTAGGCATTCATATCCATTCATTCATCTACACCAATCGTCCACTCATCGAAATTCAACAGTCCTTCAGAGGTTTGCGTCGCATCTTTGTATCAGAAATCAGACAATAACAATTTAAATATAACAATTATGGCATTAACAATTACACAACAGGACAACACAATTATTTTAGAAGGAAGCTTAAACACTGCAACCATTAATAATTTTACAACACATTTTGGATTTATACTAAACGCATTTAAAAGTGTAACACTAAACATTAATAAGGTTACAGATATAGATGCTTGTGCATTACAAACTTTAAAAGCAATGTATGTTAAAGGTGTAGCAAACCAGCAAATGTTTTTTGTTGAAGGTAACAGAAGTGAAGAAATTTACGAAGCATTTGTATATCCACAAGTAGCCTAATTAGTATTAACCAACACACCATAATAAGATGCAAGCTTTATCTATATTAAAAACAAAAAAAATATCTCCAGAGCAATTATTTATGCTTAGCGTATTAGCAGTAAATGGAGGAAACTATTTGTACAATCTTATTTTAGGTCGTGTGTTAGGTCCAGCACAATTTGCAGATGCAGCTGTGTTAATTACCTTTTTGTTAGTGCTGTCTTTTGTAGCCATGACGTTTCAATTAGTGACTGCAAAATTCTCGGTAGTTTTTGAAAACGATACGTTTAAAAATTTTATCTCAAAAATTTACAAAAACGCGACAATTGTAGGAATAGGTTTAGGTGCTTTAATTATCGTGTTTGCAAATCAGTTACAAGCGGTTTTTAATACATCATCTTCTAGTATGTTTACCATTTTTGGAATAGGAGTACCACTTTATTTTTTAATGAGTGTAAACAGAGGTGTGTTTCAGGGTAAAAAAGAATTCAAGTCTTTATCCATTACCTATCAAGCCGAAATGCTAAGCCGATTGGTTATTACGTTAGCTTTAATTTTTTTATTTGACATACAATCATCGGTTGTTATTGCAGTCGGAATTTTAATTTCTTTTGGATTTGGATTAGTGCCTTTCAAGTTTAAAAATTTAAACTTCAAAAAAACTATTGCGATAGAAGCAAGTCAATCTAAACAAGTAAAAAGCTTTTTTATTATTACAGCGTTTTACGAGTTGACACAGATTATAATTAACAACAGTGACATCTTATTAGTTAAGCATTACTTTGACGCTTACGACGCAGGATTGTATGCATCACTAGCTTTAATAGGTCGTATTGTATATTTTGTAGCATGGATGTTTGTTATGCTATTATTACCAACAGTTGTACAGCTTAAAAAAGAAGGAAAAGCAACAGCACCAATTTTATTTAAATACGTTGGTTACATCGCAGCAATTGCAACTGCAATAGTTATTGGTTGTGCATTGTTTCCAGAAACTGCAATTACTATATTATTTGGAGATAGTTATCTAACAATGGCGCCTTTGTTATGGAAGTATGCTTTAGCAACTGGTTTGTTTGCCATATCAAACATCTTTGCATACTATTATTTATCATTAGATAGATATATTCCTGTGGTAATATCTGGAGTCTTCGGAATGTTGCAAATGGGATTAGTTATCTTTTTTCATGACAGTTTAGAGCAAGTCGTACACATGCAAATAATAGCAATGGTATCATTATTGGTCATCCAAGTGATCTTCTTTGTATTTGAGTCTAAAATGAAAAAATAAAAAGTAATTTATTTTATTAGTCTATTATAAATGAAGAAGCTATGGTTTTAAACCATGGCTTTTTCTGTTGTAAGTATTTTGCAAGTGGATATTAAAATGCTTATCCTAATGTTAGAATATAGTAGTCTAATAACAGTATGTGTTTTGTTGATTTTTTTCTTTTGAAAGTCAACACGTTAAATGGTAAAACGACACCTTTTTACCATTCGTCTACAGTAACTTGCAATCTGTCTAAAGAGGTCTTAATTAGTGTCTTAAATAACGCAAATTTGTAGTGTAATTAAGAAACAACATATTAAAACATATAAAAATGAAACTAGCAATCGTAACAGCATATCCACCAAGTAAAGTAACATTAAATGAGTACGCTTACCATTTAGTAAAGCACTTTAGACAAAAAGAAAATGTAACTGAGATTGTTTTATTAACGGATAAAACAGAAGGCGCAAAAGACATTGCTTTTACAGAAGATGGTTGTAAAATAACAGTTAAAGAGTGTTGGGCATTTAATAGCTACACAAACATTATAAATGTGACTAAAGCTATTAGTAAGACTAAGCCAGATGCAGTTTTATTTAACTTACAATTCATGAAGTTTGGAGACAAAAAAATAGCTGCAGCTTTAGGATTAATGTTACCACTAGTTTGTAAACTTAAAAAGATTCCTAATATCGTGTTATTGCATAATATATTAGAAGAAGTAGATTTAGGATCTGCAGGATTTACAAGTAGTAAAATTATGCAAAAAGTTTATGGTTTTATAGGAACAAGCTTAACAAAGCTAATCTTACAAGCAGATACAGTTGCTGTAACAATGCAAAAATATGTTGATATTTTAGAGAAAAAGTATAAGGTGAAAAATGTGACATTAATTCCGCACGGAACTTTTGAAATCTCTGAAGAAAAGCCAGAATACGATTTGCCACAAGGACCTTTACAAGTTATGACTTTTGGAAAATTTGGAACTTACAAAAAAGTAGAGGGTATGATTGAAGCGGTTGAAAAAGTAAGAGCTTCAACTGGATTAAATCTTGAGGTTGTAATTGCAGGAACAGACAACCCAAATGTGCCAGGTTATTTAGCAAAAGTACAAGAAGATTATAAGCATGTGCCACAAGTACGTTTTACAGGTTATGTAGAAGAATTTGAAGTGCCAACCTTGTTTAAAGAAAGTGCAGTAGTTGTATTTCCATACACGTCAACAACAGGAAGCTCTGGTGTTTTACACCAAGCAGGAAGTTATGGTAAAGCTGTTGTTATGCCAGATTTAGGTGACCTTGCATTATTAGTACAGGATGAAGGTTATAAAGGTGAATTTTTTGAGCCTACTTCTGTAGAAAGTTTAGCAAATGCAATTGAGGCAATAGTAACAAATGAAGCGCATAGAATAGCTTTAGGTAAAGCAAACTACGAAGCTGCAACAGCTTATCCAATGGAAAAAATTGCAGATATGTACCTTAATAACTTTGATGCTATCATTGCAACTAAATCACCAAAAAAAACTCTAAGAAAAATGAGTGAAAAAGCAGTGGTTTTAGAGCCAGCTTCAGCAGAATAGTACTAGTAAATTACGATACCTTTTTTGTCCCAAACAAATAAATATCTCATATTGATTTAGCAAATATAGTTTTATACAATCTCAAATTAACCTACTTAATTTGAGGTTTTTGCTTTTATAAAACTATTTAAACAGCTATCTACTACTAGTTAGTAATATATTTAAACGATGCCTTTTTTACACCATTTTTATCAATAAACCCAAAATGTTTTTGGGTATTTCTACGCCAAGGTCTGCTACCTACAACAGCTTTTGGTACGTCTACAAAATCATACAACGTCCAAGACATAAATTGTAAATTATTAGCAGCAATAATCTCTTGTATTTTTTTATGGTAATTAGCTTGATCCTCTTCATTGCTTCCTAAAGGTTTCCAAAAACCATTGTAAGATGACATTCCAAACTCTTGTAAAACTAATGGTTTGTTTGGTATTTGGTTTTGCATTGTTTTTATTGCAGCATCCAATTCGCTTAAGCCTTCATAATAATGAAACGAAACAATATCTACCTTATCTTTTAAAATGGGTGCACTTTGGGTGTTTGACCAACCAATAGTTACAGGATGTACCTTATCTATAGATTTTACTAAGTCAATCATATTGTCCAACCAAGCGATAACCATATCTTTTCCTCTAGATTCAAAATCCAGATTAGGTTCGTTTTTAATATCCCAAGCAATAATAGCGTTGTGGTCTTTAAAAGTGGACACTATAGTTTCTGCGTGACGTTGGTTTAAGGTCCAATTCATTACAGAATAATCACCATAAAAATCAAATAACGTAACTACTACTTTTAGGTTTTGCTCTTCTGCAGCATCCAAAGTGTGTTTTAGTTTTTCTAATTTTTTAGGATTGACATCAGCCTTTCCAAAGTCGTCATATTGCACAAAAATCCTAACCGAATTTAAGCCAGCATTTTTAATGATTTTAAAGTCGTTAGCAATAGTGTCTTTCGCGAAAGCGTCACCAAACATATTCCAAGGGGTTGCTTTTGGGTAATAATTAATCCCTTTAATAATTAAACTATCAGTTTCAATTTTTGCTATTTCTGGTAAGTACGGTTTAGTGTTTTCTTTAACAAGATGTCTAATACGCCAAAATCCATCTTCTAGCAAAAACACCATTTTATAGGTTGAGGTTTCTGTTGTTTCTAGGACTAGTTGTTCAGCTTTAAAAACACGTTTATATTCTACAACATTTCTATCTGTAACAACAGCTAACTGTCCATCTTCGCTAAAAAACTCTAAAGTTGGTTTGTGGTTTAATGTTGTGGCTTCAATGGTTGTGTTTTCAGCTTTGTTTAATTTAATAAAGGCATATAAGTTTTCTCTAGCACTGTCTGTGTAATAATCTTTTATACCAGCAGTTTTATTGGTTTGATATGCTATTTGTTTAACGTACCAAGCGTCCAAATAGTTGTTTTGAAGTGCATTTAGGTTTTCGTTATCCATGGGTCTGCCTTCATTGTTTAAAGGTTCCCAAATTAATTTTGGGGCATATTGTTCTACTTTTTGTATTTCGGTATGTAGCATTGTACTTCTGTCTGCTCCCGTATTTAAGTAGCTAAAAAGCGCACTTATACCAGATATAATCAAGGCTACAATCATAATATATGAGATTATTAATATGGTACGAAGTATGTTTTTGTTAAGACCTACCATAGTTTTTTGTTATTAAATGTTTTGTTTATTCCAGCGGTCTCAACACTAAAACTATACGTGTCGTTTTGATAAACAGCAGGCTTTAAATTAAAAGTAACGTAGCCATTAAAAGATGTTTTTATAATGGTGTCAATAAGCATGTTGTCTTTGTAAATTAAAAGTTTGACATGCAAGCCATCCGGAATCATTTGCTCCATAAAACTTTGTAAAGGACCAACTAGAACTTTACGATTTTTATCAGCAAAAGCAACGTCAAAATCTTCAATAACACTTTGGTAACTTAGTGTAATAGTATCACTTTCTGCCATACCATCAACATAGGCTTTAATGCTCCAATTGTCTTTAAAATCAGGATGAATAATTTTAGCGTGAGCAACACCTTTAATGGTGGTACCAGTGGTTTTTAAAATATTTCCACTAGTGTTGGTAATAAAAAAGGTAACAAAAGTACCATCACTAACCACATTATCTTGCTTGTCTTTAATTACTGTGGTGTTAAATGTGGTAACTTGATTTCCGTCTGCGTAATTATGTGGTCGTTGTGCCATAATTTTAAAATCTGTTGGGATGGCTGCCCAAACATTAATGGTAAACTCTTTGGAGTTAACTCCTAAACTTTCCGATGACACTAACATGCGTCCACTTTCTTTTTTAGAATAAATGTTTTTATAAGAAATCAAGTTTTTTGTAAAAATTACCTCTTTTTCTTCTGAAGCTAAAAATTGAAATTTAGCATCAACTTTAGTGTTTGTTGGCACTGGATTATCTAAAGAATCTGTTGGGATAACAACCAACATTGTGTAATCTGTTGCTCCAGCCTCAATGCTTGGAGGACCAATATAAGTTTCCATGGTTGCAACTTCTGCTTTTGGGTTTATATTAAATTGACCAGACGCAGATTTATTTTTATCTAATAATATCCAATTGACCACACCAATTTTTTTGGTTATGTTTTCCGGAATTATATATTGAAGTGTACCATCTTTGGCTATAGCCGAAACTAAAGTAGATCCATAACTATTAGAACAATACAATAATGGTTTTTGATCGTCTGAAGCAGTAAACTTTAAAACAATAGGCTTGCCAACATTATAATCTGTTTGCGTTGTGACTAATTTACTAGGATTAGTAGCGTCATTATGTTGCACAATAGCAAACGATGATAATAAAATCAGACCTATAACAAATATGTATGTGCGTTTAAATGGCATTAATTTGGACTTCCTATGTAGGTGTTAATTTCTATTTTTATATAACTAAAATCGGGATGATCAATTTTTTGTAATTGGGCATCGCTATGGTTTTCAATTCTGTTAGGTACTATTTTTCCAGCTATAGCATCGTTTGGTAAACCATTTACAAAGATATTTTTCATATCACTATTTATGATTTTAACTTTACCGTCCTTTAAAATCTGATATTCAAAATCTTGTTTGCGTTGTTGCCTTACACCTTCTTTTACAAATAAATGATCGACCCAAACCATGTTTTTGTTTTCATCATAGTAAGTTACTAAAAGCTGAGGTATTGTAATCTCTTGGATACCACTATTAAATAAGTTTCCGTTTATAATACTGTCTTTAATACTTATGGCACTTAGTACAACGTTTTTGTACAAGTCAGATCCCGAAACATTTCCTGCTGCTTGTAAGTTAAATTTTGTTGGTTGCTCTTCAAACTCAACTGGAGTAAATTCATCTGGATTAAACGTATCTGGAATAGAATCTTGTGTTCTAGACCAAGCAATACCTTCAAAATTAATCCTAAAACTACTAGACTCTTTAGGCATTAATTTATGCTTAACGTGGTACTTTGCATTATAGGTTGCTAGTTGTTTGTTGTTATCGTTATACAAGGTACCTTTTAAAATAACATCTGCTGGTACATTGTCTACATTTTGGACTTCTCCAATAATAGCATAACTGCCATCGTACTGCACTAACTTTGCAGAAACGACCTCCAAAACTGGCTGTTTTAACACGTCTTCATGATGAGTTGCTTCTGTTGTAATACGTCTACGACCTTGATTAAAATACTTGGTTGTGTTATCAGAATAGAGTTGGTCTGGAGGTAAGTCGTTATTTAAATCGTCTGGTTGTAAATACCATTTGCCTTGACGTTTTGATAGCGATTTGTAATCCACTTTTTCAATTTTTTCTAAAGGTGTAATCCATTGGCTAGTTACTTTTGCCGATACTGTACTGTCATTATGTTTAGTTATTTCAGTCGTGATAGCATCCATTTTTGCGTAGCTACTTAGCAACCCATCGGTTACTGAAATCTCTAACATGTATTGTGCTATTGGCAACTGGTTTTCCGGATCTATTAAGCTATGTGCTTTTTCAAATTCTTTAAAATCTAACGCATCATAATAGGCGATAATGGCATTTTCTGGACTGCGTTGCGAGTCGTTTTTTAGGTAGAACAAATAAATACCATAAAACACAGCTATGGCTAGAATTAATGACCAAAGGTGTGTGATACGTAAAACGTTTCTATTAAACTTATTATAGGTCGTAGGGAATTTTAAAAATTCGGTAACTGGTTTTATCCGAGTTTTTAAAGCGTTAACCCAAAGCATTTGAATATTTAAAACAAATGCCACTAAAACGGTTAAAAACGGAATAATTCCCCACATTATTTTAACCCATTTGGCAACATCTTCTTTTGGTAAAATTGAAGACACAGGCGGAATGTTTAATCGTTCCCATACCATAATCCCGTTTTCTAATTGTCGTAAACGTTGCCAACCACAAAAGTAGAGTATGGGATCGTAAAACTTATCGTTAGAAAATATGTACTTAAGATTGTATTTTTCTGGCGTTGTTAAAAATTGCTGTAAAGATCCAATTCCGGCAACTCCTTTAAATTTTGAGTTTTCTAAACGCTCGATTGGTCGTGTAGTTAATTCTGGTAATCGTCGTGCAGAATGGTAATTGCCATCTACTGTCATGGCATTAGTTTGCGCGCTTAGCCAAGCCATTTGATCTCCAAAACCTAGCGTTAAAAAACGCCATTTATCGTGATCATCTTGATTTAAAAAATTAACAATAGGCAACATCTTAATTTTTTGAGGCTGCGATGGTCTAAAATAATTTAAACTCATAGTAAAAACTACCATAAATACCATGAGTCCAGCAAGTATTCCGCCAATAATACGATGGTAAACAGCACCAAATTTAGACTGAATAAGTTCTTTTAAATCACCTTCAACAAAACGATATACAAATTCACCCATTAACGGAATGGATAATATGGAAGCCCAAAGTGTAAATCTATCTAAGGTTAAAATATTAAAAGCAGTTTCGCCTAACATTTTTAGTGGTACAGGAGTAGTTCCTCCAGTTCCTAAAATGGTACAAATAGTTATTGATAGTCCAAAAAACAAGTAGCGTTTGCTGTAATATCTGTAAAAAATATAGGGTAATAATATTAGTAAAATTCCCCACGGAATTAAAAAGAATACTAATCCAGAGGATGTGATTTCTAAGAAATTATCACGAGAACCATGCGGAATTGGAACCTGAGTAATTGGATTGGCTTTGGAGTTTAGCCAATATGGAAAAATACATCCAACGATTAGGACTAGTGACAGCATTCCAAAACTTACAATGCGTTTAAAAAGTTTAAAAAAGCTATTCAAAAATATTTTGAAAGTCACGTCTTTCATGGTGTTGACTTGCTCTCGCGAAACATCCATAATTACCATTCCTATTAAAGGGAAGATAAAAAAGATCATTCCAAAAATTGGTGTTACATGATGTGAAGTTACCGTTACTGCTATTAAAGATAATGAGGTTGCTAAGTACCATTTTTTACCTGTTTTTAACCATAAGTAAATTTCGGGTAAGGCATGCATTAATACAGATACACCAACAATACTAGGTAATTGTCCAAAAATATGAAGCGTCTCTACAAACGATGAACTAAATACTGCCAGTACACAAGCATAACCAGCTACCGTTTTATTAGCGGTCATCATTAATGAAAAACGATAAGTACCAGTAACAAACAGCACAATAGCAATTAACGCAACGCTAAACATTCCAAATTTTAAACCACCAATCATGGAGAGTAGTCCAATGGATTGATGTACTAAAGGCGGATAACTTTGTACGGTAAAACCTGTATACCATTCGTAATTCCAAGGTTCAAACCAGCTATTAGCATAATGATCTGCAAAAAACAAGTGTATTAACGCATCATAAGTAGTTTCCAAAGTAAAAAATATGGCACTACCATGAAATGCTAAAGCTAAAAGTATAGCTGTGATTAAATATTTGTTTGAGGTTTCCTTCATTTAAAGCTTACGCTATTATATATGGTAAAGATAAATAAATAAAATAGGGCTTCCATTTTTAATTATCTACAGCAATCTACCATTCGTCGACACTTAGCTATAGGTTAAACTAAATTACAAATTTAAGGCTCTTATCTCATGTATATTTGTACCATCAACAACAAACAAACACACTTATTATGAAAGTTTTAGCAATAGATGACCAACAATTAGTATTACTGCCTTTACAAAAAAGATTAGTAGAGCTAGGTTACGAAGTAAAAATCGAAACAGATGCAGTTAAAGGTTTAGAATTATATGAATCTTTTAATCCAGATTTAGTAATTGTAGACATCAATATGCCAGGATTATCTGGATTGGAAGTTGTAAAACATATTAGACTGACTAAAAACTCTCAAACACCAATAATGGTTTTGTCTGGTGAAACTAAAGATGAAACTATTACTGAAGGTTTTGAATTAGGTATTAACGACTACATGAAAAAACCATTAAGCTTAAACGAAATTAGTGCTCGTGTAAAACGATTAATTGGTGCGCCAGAAGTTTCTAATATAGTAACTAAAAGTGATGTGATGATCCAAGAGCGTTGCGTAGGTGTAGTGATCCCATGTTACAATGAAGAAGAGCGTTTGCTAAGTGAAGAGTTTATTACTTATATAGATAAAAACTCAGGATATCACTTATGTTTTGTAAATGATGGAAGTAAGGATAAAACATTAGAAGTTTTAAAAGAATTACAAAAAGGAAGAGAAGATTTTATTACAGTTTATGACTGTGAGAAAAACGGAGGAAAAGCTGAAGCTGTACGTTTAGGAATGTTGCATATGGCTAAAAAAGAAGATTTAGACTACATCGGATTTTTAGATGCAGATTTATCTACAGACTTAGCGGATTTTGATGATTTAGTTAAAACTATTGAAACAACAGATTTTAAAATTGTAAGTGGTTCTCGTATTTCAAGAATGGGAGCAAATATTACTAAAGAGTCTGCAAGAAAAATAATTAGCTTAACAATAAACTTTATTATCAGAAAGATTTTAAAAATGGATTTTAAAGACACACAATGTGGTGCTAAAATCTTTCATAAAGATGTAATTGATATCGCTTTTGGTAAAAAGTTTGTAACACAATGGATTTTTGATGTAGAAATTTTTAAAAGAATGAGTATCCATTTTGGATTAAAAGAAGCAAAAGCAATGCTATGTGAGCAACCATTAAAAAGATGGATACATGCAGATGGTTCTAAACTATCCATGAAGGACTCAGTAAAAATTGTTGGACAATTAGGACAAATTGCTTGGGTTTACAGAAATAAAAAACAAAATTCAAAAGCAGCAGTCGCAACTAAAGTTAATGTAGCCTAATCTTTAAATTTCCCCAAATCATGAAAACAGGTATTATCATAATCTTTCACAATAACGAAAAACAAATTAACCCCTCTTTTTTTATTCAAAAAATAAGAAATACATCAAATTTAAAATTATGTTTTGTTGATAATGATAGTAAGGATAATACATCTGTTATGTTAGACGAAATTAAGGAGGCTTGTCCAGAAGTGTCTGTAGTAAATATTAAAAAGTTTAAATCAGATATTTCGGCAGTCAGAGCAGGAGCAAGATATATGTCCAACCAATTTAATCTAAATCAATTAGGATATGTGTCTGCAAATATGCTAAACATCAAGTATCATGGTTTAAATGGTTTGATAGATGCCATAAACGAAAATCAAGAACTACTATCTAAGTTTAATATCGAAGAGCTTAAAAAACGTAAAATTAAAGTGTCTCTGTTTCAAAGCTTGTTTTCAATTATTGATTATTTAAAAAAAATAAAAGTCAAAAACCAGTTTATCGAACTACAATATTTAAGTAAATTTTAAATTCAGAACTATGAAAGTATATCCAATAAAATTCAATCCAATATTAAAAGAAAAAATTTGGGGAGGAAACAAACTAGGAACTTTATTAGGTAAAAACACTGCTAAAGATAATGTTGGTGAAAGTTGGGAGATTTCTGATGTAAATGGAAATATTTCTGAAGTTAGTAATGGTGTATACAAAGGCTCTAGTTTAAAACAATTAATTGCTTCACATCAAGCAGATTTGTTAGGCGCAAATAACTTTGCAAATTTTGGATTTGATTTTCCCTTACTAATTAAATTTTTAGATGCCAAAACAGATTTATCTGTACAAGTGCATCCTGATAATAAAATGGCTAAAAAGCATCACAATAGTTTTGGTAAAACAGAAATGTGGTACATAATGGATAGTGATGAAAATGCAGATATTGTATTAGGATTAAAGGATAAAACAATAAACCCAGAGGTATTAAACCATATAAATGCAAATAATGTAGATGCTGTTTTTAACAGAGAACAAGTTAAAAAAGGCGATAGTTTTTTTATACCAGCAGGAAAAATACATGCTATTGGAGCAGGTGTTTTAGCTGCAGAGATACAACAAACTTCAGATGTTACATATCGCGTATATGATTGGGATAGAGTAGATGATAATGGTCAAAAAAGAGAGTTGCATACTAAGTTAGCTGAGCAAGCAACAAAACAATTTGATACTAACGGTAAAGCTAGTTATAGCATACAACCTAATACTAGGACTAATTTGGTTAATTGCGAATACTTTACAACTAATATTTTGGATATTACTAATCTTCAAGCAAAATCATATGACAACTTGGACTCTTTTGTAATATTTATGTGTGTGGAAGGTACAGTAGAAGTTACTATAGGTACTGAACATGAAACTTTAAAAATGGGTGAAACCATACTAATTCCAGCTAAAACAAATGCAGTGGTTTTTAATTCTACTAACGCTAAACTATTAGAGGTGTATATTGATGATAGCTCAGTAAATAATATACAACACGCATCTTAGTTGTAGTTTTAATAGCTAAACACAAAGCAATTACTATATTTGTGCGCATCAAATAATATTAAATATGAGCGTTTTACAAATGTTAAAAGAAAGAAGTAACTCTAATTGCGAGTTGTGTACTTCTAATGTAGATACAAGACAATATAATATTCCGCCATCATTAAACGAAACTGTTGATACTTGTTTAATGGTATGTGCTAACTGTTATGATCAAATCGAAAAAAACACAGAAATGGATGTAAACCATTGGAGGTGTTTAAACGATAGTATGTGGTCAGAGCACGTGGCTGTTCAGATTATGGCTTGGAGAATGTTACAACGATTAAGAGGCGAAGGTTGGCCAAAAGATTTGCTAGACATGATGTACTTGGATGATGATAATTTAGCAATAGCTAGATTAACGGATGAGCATAAAGACGAAGCTGATAAAATTATCCATAGAGATTGTAATGGTGTTATTTTAGAAACTGGAGATAGTGTTGTTTTAGTTAAAGATCTTAAAATTAAAGGTTCTAGTCAAGTGGCTAAACAAGGTACAGCGGTCAGAAATATTAGATTAGATCGTGAAAATGCGACCTATATTGAAGGTAAAGTAGGACCAACACTTACCGTTATTATTACAGAGTACGTTAAGAAATTATAATCTTAATGACAACATATAAAAAAGGCTTCAATTATTAATTGAAGCCTTTTTTGTTATAACGCTTTTTGTTGTTGTTTATAAAACGCATCTGCTTGAAGTTGCATTAGTTCACTAGCTTTTTTACGTTTGTAATAATACAGTTCATCGTCTTCAGATAAATCAGTATAAATTTTATCATTTATTTTAAAGTTGGCTTTCGCAGATAATTTTCTTTCTTGTACACGTTGCTCAACAACCGTTTTAATAGCTGTTTCTTGGTCTTCTAGTTTAAAATCATATTCGCCCTTAGGCGATAATAGTTTTGCTATTATTGGAGAGGTTTCAATAGCTAAAAATAATAAGAATATAAAAAACGACGGTAACCATGGTAAGGTGTTTAAGGCATTTATTCTGGCCATTAAACCGTCAAAGCCATCAATAATGGGTTGTGTGTTGTCTACTTGTAGCTTATAATCCAAGTTTAGTTGACTTATTTCACTTTCAATAGTTACAATTTTTGTTTTATTATCTGTTTTTATCTGCTGTAATTCTGCGAAAGCAGTATCGTGTTTATCACGTTTTTCTTGATAGACAGGTCCTTTGCCTAATTTATTAGTACCAGAGGTACCTTCTGCTTCTGTAATATAGGTGTTGTAAAGGGTGTTAACTTCAGCTTCTTTTGTTGTTATTTCATTTAGAAGATTGGCTATGTTTTGTTTTAATTCATTTTCTTTTGGTGAAAATTGTAACGCAATATCCTCTTGATTTTGAAGGGTCATTGCATTTTTTTCTGTCAGTAATACTTGATTGATTTCTTTTTCAAAAATCTTAAGCTCTAAAGGTTTTGAGATGACTATAGCTATAATTAATGCTAAAATTAATCTAGGTGTAGCTTGTAATAATTGGTTTAGAAAATTGCCTCTTTTTTTAATAGTTGACACAATAAAGCGGTCTAAATTAAAAATTAAAAGTCCCCAGATTAATCCAAATCCAATGGACATATATACGTTGTCAAAAACGGTATAAAGCGCATAGCTAGAAGCTATAAATGCCATTACTGCAGTAAAAAATACGGTTGCGCCTATTCCTGCATATTTGTTTTGTTCGCCAATTGAGGATGTTTTAAGGAGGTCTGTATCTGCTCCAGAACAGATAATGAAAAATTGTTTTAACATGATGTGATTGATTTTGATTGATGACCCTAAGATAAGTTTAGGACTGATTGTCTATTAGAACGCTAAATGTTTGGTTTTGTTACAGTTTTGAGCAAAAAAAAGCTTCAAATTATATGAAGCTTTTTTTTTTTTATAACGAATATTACTCGTTTACAACTTTGCCATTAACCGTTTTTATTGGTTTTTCGGACAGATGTACAGTGGACACACCGTTATTTGTATGTGATGATATGTTTAACTCTGAATTATTTTTAGCTAAATCCAAAGCCTTATCAGAGGTAATTGCTTCTCCATTATAATAAAATGAAGCGTCTTTTTTTGCCATTCTAATAATGTGATCTGTAGTATTCATTGGAGGTGGTGGAGGAGGAAGTGTTATGTCGTCATCCTTCCAGGTTTTTTTAAATTTAATAAAAAGTTTACCGTCTTTATAAACTTTAGTTATTTTTTGACCAGGAATTACTTTGCTACCATCGGTTGGAGTATTAGATAATTTATTCCCTTTTTTGTCGACTTCAATTCCTGATTTGTTATAATACTTAGTTCTGTTTTTTGTTGTTACAAAAAAATGAGCATCATCATTAATGTTTATAAATCCTGTTTCAGTATCTGAATTTAAAGGAGCTGGAGGAGGAGGAGGATTTTTATAAACTTTACCTTTTATGATTTTATTTTCTTTATAGTATTTTTTTATAACGCGTTCTTGTTTTTCTTTCTGCTCTGGTGTTGCATTTGGATTTACAGGTGGTGGTGGAGGTGGTGGTGGAATACTAGATGCATCTCCTTTTTTTACTTTAGGTGATTCTGAATAGTTTTCATCATTTTTGTCTACGACCTTAATAATAACAGGTTTGAATTTGTTGGATTTAGTTTTAATATCAAATAATTGAATAATATCACCTTTTTTGGTTTTTAAAACATATTGTCTAGCTTCATTATTTGGCATGTTACCTTCGTTAAATAATGTTTTTATTCCAGGGATTTTTAACTTAAAGTTAGTTATATCCTCTTGGTTAGTTGTGCTTAAAATTAACTCTTCTATTCCTTTTTTTGATAAGTTAAGTGTACAACCATCACATGCTATTCCGTTTACTAATAATCTTGTGTCTTGATTAAGGTAATTTATTTTTAATTGTCCGATTTTCTCTAAATCATCTTCAATTTGTTTTATTAAGTTGTTTGAGCCAGTATTTAGTTCTATTTCATCTTGAAAAAGCATAGCAGGAGTTAATTCTTTTTCAATCTCTTTCGTGCTACTAAAACTATAAAGTAATAGCGCTAATAATGGTAATAGCAATACGCTACGTAACCATTTTGTTTTTGTGGGTGTTTGTGTGTTCATAAGTGTGAAACGTTTTTTGATTGATGAATAATTGATAGCGTTTACTAGTGCTAATTCTTGTTGATTAGACGAGAATTGTAATAAAATTGTTTGATAAGTTTTAGTGTCGGCACCTTGATTTAAAACGTCTTGATCGGCTAAAAACTCATGATTAAGTTTGACTTCTTTTTTAAGCCAATACAATAATGGATTAAACCAAAATACGACTTGAAGTAACTCTATAATTATGATGTCTAAACTGTGTTTTTGTTTGGCGTGCGTTTGCTCATGTAATAAGACTTCCGGTGGGATTTGATTGTTTTCAAACTTGGTTTTATTTAAAAATATGAAATTGAAAAACGTATGCGGAATTTCGATTTGCTCCATTAATACATTAACAAAATGACTGCTTTTAACTTTAGTGTGTTTTTTAATTTTTGAAACTATTTGAAACAGATTAACGCAAAATCTAATAAAGAATAGAGCTGCTCCTAAAGCGTAAATACTCCATAAAATGATGGATAAGTAGTGAGTGTCTTCTATTATTTTGACGTTTGTATCTATTGGTATTGTTGATGAGTTATCAAATATAAAAGTTGAAGCGTCTACAGAAGGCTCGACATATTTTACAAACGTTATAAAAGGTATTAATGCTGCGATTACAACAGCAACTAATAAATACACTCTTTTAAATTTGTGAACGCTTAAAGGTTCTAACGCTACTTTGTAAAACAATAGCAAAGCTAAAAGGCAAACGCTGGATTTTAATAGGATTAGTTCCATGATTACTTGTTTTTAATTTCGTTGTCAATAATAGATCGTAAAGCCTCTAATTCTGATTTACTTAAATCAGTTTCTTTTGTGAAAAACGACGCAAATTGTGAGCTGCTATTGTTAAAAAAGTTTTTTATCAAGCCATTAACATGCTTAGAAAAATAGTCTTTTTTGTTTACTAAAGGATGGTATTGTCTAGAGTTTCCAAACTTTGTATAATCAATAAAACCTTTGTCTGTCATGCGTTTTAATAACGTTGCAACGGTTGTGTTTGCTGGTTTTGGTTCTGGATAGGCTTCTAGTAAATCTTTCATGAAAGCCTTTTCTAGTTTCCATAGATGATTCATTAATTCTTCTTCCGTTTTTGATAATTGCATGTCTACAAGTTTAGATTAACTTCTACAAATGTAGAGATGTTTTTTTTTCAAACTTCTCTTTCTTTTATTTCCTTTTCAGGGGAAATAAAATTTATTCTTGTCTTTAACTAAAGAGGAGAGCAGTAATACTTGACATTATTATTAACCTTGATTTTTAGAGATTCTTCGCTATGCTCTGAATGACAGAGATGCGACGTGATTATTGTTATTATAATAAAGAATGTTATAGCTACAGAAATAGAAAAGGAGAAGTGTTGTTGTTACAATTAGAAGGAGGTACGACTGAATAATCTCACACGTGTTATCACCCAAACTACGTCATCCTGAACTAGTTTCAGGATCTCATCCCAAATAGTAAGAACTATGTTATCAAAAAAAAGACACGCCTAAATAAAGATTTTTTATTAAACTGTTTTTTTATGACAAGAATAAATCAGTCACTACTTTCTAGAGCGTAAACTCTCAATAACAACTGTAGATAGGACTAGCATTCCGCCAAAAAAAGTGTTCCAAGTTGGAATTTCGTTTAAAAAGAAAAACGCAATTATAATCCCAAATATTGGTTGTGTACTACCAATAATACTTGCTGTGCTGACTTTAAAATGGTTTAAACTTTGAATAAATAATGTGTGTCCAATTGCTGTAGTTACTAACGCTAGAATAATAACATACGGAAACTGTGTGCTTATATTTGATGTGTCATATAAAAATAAGGCAGGAAGTAAAACGATACTTATTATTAATAGTTGAAAAAACATAAGACTGCTACCATGATAGGAGGTTACGTATTGCTTAAGTATTAATATACGCATAGCATAACAGAATGCAGAAAATAGTCCAAACAGAATTCCTTTTACGGAGTCATTTTGAAAGTCTAATTCTGGAGAGAGGATGTAAATCCCTAAAAGGACCATTGCGCCTAATAAAAGATGTATATAATCAAACTTTGTTTTAGAAAATAGGGGTTCTAAAAATGCTGTCATTATTGGAAATGTAAATAAGGCTAACATCCCAATAGCTACACTTGACAACTGTAGTGCAATAAAATAAGTAATCCAATGCGAGGCCATAAATAAGGCGCTTAACATAAAAGCACCCAAGTCTCTTTTAGAATTTATTTTTAGGGTGATGTTTTTGTATTTGCAATATCCTAGTAATAAAAATAATGCTAGAAAACTACGCCACCAAATTGTAACGGGAGCAGGCATGCTAATATAGCGACCTAAACTACCTGATGTACTAATTAGTAGTGTGGCAAAGGTTAGTGCTAATACGTGCTTTAAATGTTGGTCTTTCACTTTGATTGGTTGTGTAAGAGGTAGTAGTGGCATCCTTTATTTTGCTGCCATATATGGCAAAATAAAGATATAACGGATGACGCGACCACCTTTTGCCTCCTAAAAGCAAAAGGTGGTGACACCCTAATTTTATTTATGCATTTCTGTAAAGTACTTATAGAAATACGGAATAGTTTCGATTCCTTTTAAGTAGTTCCATACTCCAAAATGTTCGTTTGGACTGTGGATAGCATCGCTATCTAAACCAAAGCCCATTAAAATGGTTTTGCTTTTTAACTCTTGCTCAAATAACGCTACGATTGGAATACTTCCTCCACTACGTTGTGGTATTGGTGTTTTTCCAAAGGTTTCTTGGTAAGCTTTGCTTGCTGCTTGGTAACCGACACTGTCTATTGGTGTTACGTAACCTTGGCCACCATGATGTGGTGTTACTTTTACTTTAACCCCTTTTGGTGCTATGCTTTCAAAATGTTTTTTGAATAAGTCTGTGATGTTTTCCCAATCTTGGTTTGGTACTAAACGCATCGATATTTTTGCAAATGCTTGGCTAGCAATTACTGTTTTTGCGCCTTCGCCAGTATAACCACCCCAAATACCGTTAACGTCTAAGGTTGGTCTAATACTGTTACGCTCGTTGGTTGTGTACCCTTCTTCTCCGTAAACAGCATCTATATCTAAAGCTGCTTTGTATTTGTCTAATGAGAATGGGGCTTTCGCCATTTGCGCACGTTCGTCTAAAGATAACTCTTCTACATTATCATAAAAACCAGGAATGGTGATATGGTTATTGTCATCGTGTAATGATGCAATCATTTTAGTCAAAACGTTTATTGGATTTGCTACTGCACCACCATATAATCCTGAGTGTAAATCGCGATTTGGTCCTGTAACTTCTACCTCAACATAACTTAAACCACGTAATCCTGTTGTAATGGATGGCGTGTCTTGTGCGATCATACCAGTATCACTAATTAAAATCACATCGTTAGACAATTTGTCTTGGTTTTGCTTTACAAACTTACCAAGATTAACACTTCCAACTTCCTCTTCCCCTTCTATCATAAACTTGACGTTACATGGTAAAGTGTTGTTTTTTGTCATAAATTCCATTGCCTTAACATGCATGTACATTTGACCTTTGTCGTCACAAGCACCACGCGCAAAAATAGCGCCTTCTGGATGTAAATCTGTTGTTTTAATAACAGGCTCAAATGGTGGTGAAGTCCATAAATTTAATGGATCTGGCGGTTGTACGTCATAATGACCATAAACTAAAACCGTTGGTAAGTCTTTATCAATTATTTTGTGTGCGTAAATAATTGGATATCCTTCTGTTTCGCAGATTTCTACAACATCGCAACCAGCGTCTTTTAAGCTTTTTGCTACAACATCGGCTGTGTTTATAGTATCTTTTTTATAAGCAGAGTCGGCACTTATTGACGGAATCTTTAGTAATTCTATTAATTCGTCAAGAAAACGTTGCTTGTTTTCTTGGACGTAAGACTTTATGTTTTTCATTAAAATAATATTGAATTTATGTAAAAATACAAAAATGAAAATTATTTGTTTGAAGTTATTATGAATATTCAAACTATTGTTTATATTTGCAATCCGAAATTATCGGTATAAGTTGCAGGCGTGGTGGAATTGGTAGACACGCTAGACTTAGGATCTAGTGCCGCGAGGTGTGAGAGTTCGAGTCTCTCCGCCTGTACAAAGTAAAAAAGCTTCTCTTTTTAGAGAAGCTTTTTTTGTTTTAATACGTCCCACAATAGTGCTGTGAAAACCACAAGATATTCAAAACCTATAATCCATAAATTTTCTGAGTTATCTGCATTGGCATATGCTAAATAACTTATTATGATTATAAAACTCCAAAATAATGGATATTTGTAGTTTGTAAATATGGAAAGCAATAAAATAGATGCGATGTACCAAGGGTGTACGGTTGTACTTAGTAATAAGTATACCGTAAAAGCAATAAGCATACTTTTTACCAAGGTTATAAAGTTTTGGTTTTGTCTAGATAATGCTAAGTACCAAATGGAGATGAAAATTATTATAGGTAATATTTTACCAATTATTGCTATTTGATTGTATCCAGTAATTAAATAACCAACCTCTCGAGCGATGTAATATATACTTGCATTAAACTCGAAATCTCCAAACCATAAACCTACAGTTTTGGAGTAGTTGTTTACAAATTCCATTGAAAAAAAGGGTGTAAATAATACTAATGTAGAGACGCCAATTATTAAATAGAAGCAAATTAGTTTTTTGAAATTAATTTTGGAATGCTTGTCTTTAACTCTAAACCATTTTACAAATAACGGTAAAAATAGAAGAGGGACTAGTTTTGTTGAAATAGACAGCGCAAAGACGACAGCAGCCCATTGCCATTTGTTTTTATGTAATAAGTATAAACTGAGAATTAAAAAGAATATCATGACACCTTCAAAGTGTAAATTTCCTGTTAACTCTATTATTATAAAAGGGTTTAAGATGTACCAAAATATTTTATTTGTAGATAGATTTAATCTTTTTAAAAGTTTAGCTCCAAAATAAAGTGTTCCGATATCTGCTGCTATTATTATAAGTCTTAATCCTATTACTGATCCCAGAATGCTTGAAGTAGAGAATAAATTAGCTAGCGTAAATAGTAATTGATTTATTGGAGGATAGTTGGAGTAGTGGCTAGCGTTAAGCGCTTGCATACCTGTTACTAATTGTTGTGCTTGATCAATAGGATAGTTTCCTGATGTTATAAAACTTGCAGGTGTATGTAAGTAAGGATTAAAACCTTGTAATATCATGCGTCCATCCCAAATAAAACGGTAAAAATCTTGTGATAAATTTGGGATTGCTATTAAAAAGATTAATCTGCTAATGATTGCTATTGCAACTAAAAGCTTAAAGTTGTTTTTGTTATTATTTAGTATTTTAAGAAATAATCCAAATAATACAATATATATGGATATTAGATTGGTGTGGTCTGTTCTAGCTAGATCATAAGCAAATACACCATACAAACAAAAGCTAGCTAGTATTAGTAGTAGTGTTAGTTTGTTAGTTTTTAAAAACAATGTATTAAGCATGATGCGTCCTGCGTTAGCGGTTGAAATGGCATCCTTTTTTGCGATAGTTTACAACAAATCTTAGTTGTTTACAAAGAGTTTGTGTTATAAAACAATTTTAAAATAATATAAAACTGCGTCGCAGAAAAGATATAATGGAAGACGCGACCCTTGTGGTAACGCCCAAAATACTATGCTTTAGAGGTTAGGGATTTAAAAAACACAAATCCAAATCCTACGGTTAACATTAAGTGAAATGGAAATAAACCGAAGTCTCCACCTTTATCTCCAACCACAAAAGCACTGTACATACCAAATGCAAAGTATAGCATTAATGCACCTTCAAAAATCACATTAATGGATATATTTTTACGTAAATATTTATTGCCTTTCCAACTATCTTTAAGTGTACTGATATTAAATTTTGGTGTGCGTACAAACTCACTACGTTTACCAACGTGACCTTCTAATACTGCAATAGAATTGTGTAGTGAAAAGCCCATAGCTATTGAGAAAAACGTAAAAAATAGTGCAATGTATTTTAAAAAGTCTTTAAATGTGTTACCATGACTTTGCTTGTACATAACCCAATAACACACAAAAAATATGATTGTACTAACTACAAAAAAGCTCATGACGTAAAAGTATGGTCTCAGGTGTGCGTATTCGTTTTTAATGTACAACATTGGGATACTTAATATACCAACAATTAATACGTTTAAAAACATAGTACTGTTTAGTAAGTGTAATAATCCGTGAAGTTTAGTTTTTGCTGTAATGTTTTTACTTTTTACCACACGTCCAAACATTTTTTGGAAGTTTTCGGCACCACCTTTATTCCATCTAAACTGTTGTGATCTTGCTGCGCTAATTACCACAGGAAGCTCTGCTGGAGTTTCAACGTCTTCTAAATACTTAAATTTCCAGTTTTTAAGTTGCGCTCTGTAACTTAAATCTAAATCTTCTGTTAAGGTATCGCCTTCCCAGTTTCCAGCATCAAGTATGCAGGTTTTACGCCATACACCAGCTGTACCATTAAAGTTAATAAAATGACCTTTGCTACTACGTCCAACTTGCTCCAAAGTGAAGTGTGCGTCTAAAGCAAATGCTTGTATTTTTGTTAATGTAGAATAATCTCTGTTAATGTGTCCCCAACGTGTCTGTACCACACCAATTTCTGGGTCTTTAAAAAACGGAATTGTTTTTTTAAGCCAATTTGGTTCTGGTAAAAAATCGGCATCAAAAATAGCAACATACTCTCCTTTTGCTATTTCTAAACCTTCTTTTAAAGCACCTGCTTTAAAACCTTGTCTGTTGGTTCTGGTAATATGTGTAATATCTAACCCTTTTGCTTTAAGTTGGTCAACGTGAGCTTTGGTTGTAGCAACGGTCTCATCCGTAGAGTCGTCTAAAACTTGGATTTCTAATTTGTCTTTTGGATAATCCATTAAGGCTATGTTGTCCAATAGACGATCCATAACATACAACTCGTTAAAAACAGGAAGTTGAATAGTTACAAACGGAATTTCTTCCGAATTATTAAAGTTAAATTTTGGTCCGTTTTCTTCTTTCTTTTTTGCTGCTAAGTAATTAAACAGTAGGTTTAATTGTGCCAAAGCATACATGAAAATAAGTACTAGCGCAATGCTATAAATAATAATGGTAATGGTTTCGAGAATCACTTTTTAAAACTGTATTTGAAAATCCACGTTAGTATTTTAACGCCTGCAAATATACTACCTTTTATTGTTCCTGAAACTTTTGAGACACCAATTCTATTTCTGTAGTTTACAGGGACTTCTATATAGCTTAGTTTTTGCTTTAATACTTTTAGTTGCATTTCTACCGTCCAGCCATAGGTTTTGTCTACCATGTTTAAAGCCAGAAGCTTATCATATTTAATAGCTCTGAATGGTCCTAAGTCAGAAAATTTAGCACCAAAAAAAAGTGACATTAAGGTTGTTGCTAACCAATTACCAAACACTTGTTGTGGCATCATACTGCCTTCTTCTCTTAATTTTTTGACACGTGCACCAATAACAAAGTCCATATTTTGATCTATAATTGGCGCTACAATTTTGGTTAATTCTTCCGGATAGTCACTATAATCTCCATCTAAAAACACCACAATATCAGGTTTGCTATCTTGTTTAGCGATATAATCCATACCTTTTAAGCAAGCATAACCGTAGCCTTTATTGTTTTCTTGTAAAACAGTTGCTCCTGCATTTTTAGCGTTGGTTTCTGTTAAGTCTGTCGAGTTGTTGCTAACTACAATCACCTCGTCTACAATAGATGGTATGTCTTTAATAACATGTGCAATAGAATCTTGCTCATTGTAGGCAGGAATGATGACTTTTATTTTGGTCATTTAAGGTCGCTTAATTTATTTTCTTTTTTAAAGGACTTTAAATCGGTCCATTCTTTTATTTTTTGTCCTGCTTTAAATTTTACTGCAGATATTAACGCTTCGTTTTTATACATAAGACAATATCCATTTTTTTGATTGTCTTTAAGTTGACATTTATGATTAATTTTTTCGTTGTGATCATAAAATAGCCACCATTTTACCTTTTTATCAGTTAGATAATGGCCTTCCTTTTCTTTTTTACCGCTTTCGCGGAAATATTGCCAGTAGCCAACTTTTAGGTTTTGGTTAAAGCTTCCAAATTTAGAAATTACTGAGTTGCTATGATAGAATTTCCAGAATTTATTTTTTAAATTGTTTAAATAATGTCCTTCGCTTTTAGTTTTTGAATTGTCATAATAGGTTTTCCAGTAGCCATTTTTAACTCCATTTATATAAAGACCTTGACTTTTTAAATAGGTGTTTTTATAATATGTTTTCCAGTAACCACTGGTTTTACCATGAAGATAATTGCCAGCTTTGTGTAAGGTGTTGTTATTGTGATAGTAAGTCCAATACTTTTCTTTTAAGTCTTTATTATAATTGCCTTTAGCTTTGATAGTTTTATTGTCATGATACTCTATCCAATAACTTGTTTTAAGGTTGTTACTATAGTTTCCTTTTTGCTTAATGCTTCCGTTTGGGTAGTAATAAATCCAAAAATCTATTTTGTTATTATCGCTAGTCCAACCTTTAGACAATAGGTTACCGTTATCGTAATACGTCCTTACGTAAGTTTTTTCCGCGTAAGCGTTATAACCCAAAACAATAAAGCAATATAGGACAAAGGTTTTCATTTTATTTTTTGTTTACAAAGTTCATTAAGTCAACATCATTACCTAATAATACTTCTGTTGGATTGATACGTCCATCCATAGTATCGTTTTCTAATTTTAACACACCTCTTGGGCAAACAGCGCTACAAACACCACATCCAACACAACTTGAACGTACTATGTTTTCTCCTTTTTGAGCATAGGCACGTACATCAATTCCCATTTCGCAACTGTTTGAGCAATTACCACATGAGATGCATTGTCCACCATTGGTTGTGATTCTGAATTTTGAAAATAAACGTTGTTGAAATCCTAATATAGCTGCCATAGGACATCCAAATCTACACCAAGATCTGCTACCTAAAATTGGGTAAAAACCTGTTCCGATAACTCCTGAAAATATTGACCCTATGTAGATTCCATAGGTAGATCTTAACGCACTACCTTTGACAAAAAATAAGTGATCGGTTGTAGATGTAAAGTGCATAATTAATAATAGAGCAATTACAGCAGCATAACCAATTGCACCAGCTTTAGCATCTTTACCAAGCTCTTTGCCTCTAAAATACATGACACCTGCAAATATGATGGTTAAAAATGTTATTACAGAAATGATAAAAACATCACGTGTTAACCAAAAATTATTGCTGTCTTTGCCTAAATAGCTATACACCATAGCTGTTGTCATCACTACAGAAAATACTAAAACGGTATGTATTAACCATCGCTCTAGCTTCCAAGCGGATAGTTTTTTTGAAGATAAATGTCTAAAACTATCTCCTGCAGTTTCGGCTAGACCACCACAACCACAAACCCATGAGCAATACCAGCGTTTTCCGTATTTGTATGTTAAAATAGGAGTAATGATAAAGGTTGAAGCTATCCCAAAAATGATTAAAGCTAGTCCTAAATTACCATTAGATAAAAAGCCTTTTACGGACCACTCATCAAAAATGTAATAATTTAATGGCCAAATGCTTTTAAGGTCATAATATGGTAAATCATTATTCATGACATACATGAATTCTGGGATTAAAAAAGCAAAACCTAACTGAAAAAACATAACAGAAACGGTTCGGATTTGCTGATAGCGATTATGTCTATATTTTAAAATGTATTTGTAACCAAATGCTAAAATGGCAATGGTATATAATGTCCCATAAACAAACCATTGACTAGCATTTCTACCACTTAATAAATTGCTTAAAGGGTCGAATAATCCAATTAAACCAGTGTTTGCAGCACCATCTTTACCTAAGCCCAAGTATTCAGGAAAAAAGTATAATACAATATAAAAACTGGTTAGTATGATACCTAAAGCCCAACCCCAAAACCCTCTGGATGAAATGGATTTATACCATACTCCGTCATTTTTTATACCTTCTAATTTAGTTAAATAAGCTTCCCTAGAATATATAATAACACCAACTGTAATCAGTCCTAATGCTAGCGTTAAAAATAATGCTGTATTTGGTAGACTGACGTTAAATAATGCTAATGCTAAAATTAATAGTCCAACAAGACCAATACCTAAAGCAAATTTTTGTTTTGTTGATATATGAAACGCATCTGGTGATGCTAATGACATACTGTGATTTAGTTTGTTACTCATATTGGAATGCTGTTATACTGTTTGTAATTGTTTGTTGTATGCTTTTAGGATATCCTGTTCAAAATGTTTGTAAAATTCTGGATCAAAATTGGCCTCTTTTAAGTTGTTTATTACGTAATCTATATCACGTTCTTCTGTTAACCAAGTATCAAAAGTTTCGTGTCGCATTCGGATACCAAAAGTATTAATGCCTAAAAATGCTTTAGTGTCTTTGTTGTAAGCTACTGTTATGCATTTGGTGTCGTCTTGATGTTTCCAATGGAAATGTTTTTCGTGCTCAGGACGTCCTCGCTCTCCAAAAACCCAACCGTAAGTTTGGTATTCGATATCTAAAAATTTTGCACTATTAAACCAATGTCCTGGTTTGTATTGTAGTTTGTTTCCACAAATGGTTTGTGCTAAAGTTTCTCCCATCATTCGTCCTGTGTACCAAACTGCTTCAATAGGACGTCTGTTACCAATTGCTTCTTGTTGCTCAGCACAATCTCCAATTGCATACACATTTTTGATGTTAGTTTCTAAATAACGATTGACTAGTACACCTCTTTTGGTTTCAATTTTAGAGTCTTTTAAAAACGAAATGTTTGGAGATACTCCTGCAGTCAATCCAACTAGGTTACAGGCTATTTCTTCTCCAGTCTCTTCAATAATTAGGGATTTTACGTTTCCGTTATCGTCCGATTTAATTTCTTTTAAATTGGTATTTAATCTTAAATCAATGTGGTGGTTTTTTATGTGTCTGTTAATCATCTGACTTTCGCCTTCAGGTAAAACACCATTCCAAAAACTAGTCTCTCTAACTAAAAAAGTGACTGGTATGTCTCTGGAATTTAGCATTTCTGCCATTTCAATACCAATTAATCCTCCACCAACAATTACAGCATGTTTACAAGTTTTGTTATCTGGAGCAGTTTGTTGCATGTTATCTAAATCTTGTTTACTGTATAAGCCTTGAACACCTTTTAAGTCTTGTCCTGGCCAACCAAATTTATTAGGTTTACTTCCTGTAGCAATCACCAATTTGTCATAAGTCATTGTATCGCCTTCGGCAAAATGAAGTGTTTTGTTGTCAGTATCTATAGTATTGACATAGCCTTTTTTTAAGTCTATACGGTTTTTCTCCCAAAACCAATTTTCGTAAGGTTGGGTATGTTCAAACTTCATGTGACCCATGTACACATACATTAAGGCTGTACGTGAAAAAAAGTAATCTGTTTCGGCAGAAACGATAGTAATTTTTTTATCCGATAATTTTCTGATGTGTCTTGCTAGAGTAACTCCAGAAATTCCGTTTCCTATAATGACGATGTGTTCCATAAAATGAGATTGTTAGATAGTCTGTCGTTTTTAAAGTTAAAAACTTAATTGACTCTGTAGTTTAGAATGGGTTTAAATTACTAGTGTTTGTAAGGTTTTGAAAAACATTGAGACGTCAATTTTTTTTTATTTTTTTTTGAAAGTTTTTGTTAAATGTTAAGACTTATTTAATGTTACAAAGATTTAAAAACCAATATAATGATGAAAAACAGCCTAATAATTGTGCTTGTTGTCAGCGGATTATTTTCCGCGAAAGCGCAAACCCTTAACGACTTTTTTACACAAACAGACGCCTTTTTAAAATCCTACGTGGTTAAAGGTAAAGTAGATTACAAAGCGGTAAAACAAAACGTAGCTAGTTTAAACACAATTTTAACTATTGCAGATCATATTACTGTAGAAGAAACAGATGCTAAAAACTATCAAGCTTTTTGGGTTAATGCTTATAATTTGTCTGTTATTAAAGGGATTGTTGATAATTATCCGATAGCTTCACCATTGGATAAAGCTGGTTTTTTTGATAAAACAACGTACAGTTTAGCTGGACAAAAGGTAACATTAAATACCATTGAAAATGAATTGTTGAGAGCCAAGTTTAAAGATGCAAGATTACATTTTGTACTTGTTTGTGGTGCTAATGGTTGTCCGCCTTTAATTGCAAATGCTTATTTGCCAAAAACACTTGATGCACAATTGGAGCAGCAAACTAAATTAGCGTTAAATGGTGATTATTTTGTGAAGGTAAATGATAAAAAGAAAACGGTTGAAGCTTCTGAAATCATGAAATGGTACAATGAAGATTTTGTACAAAACGGTATGACTGAAATTGAATTTATAAATAAATACAGAACTAATACAATACCTAAAAATTATAAGTTAAAGTACTTTTCTTATAACTGGAAACTTAACAAACAATAAAAAAAATATAACGCTTTCGCGGAAAGCAAAACAAAAAAAGCATGAAAAAACTAACTTTACTACTATTAGCTATTACAACCTCAATAACTGGTTTTTCTCAAGATGATGACACTTCAGGAAGTAACATTCAAACCTACACACCTTCTAAATTATTAAGTCAAGGACAATGGGATATTAAGTTTTTTAATAACCTTTATACACAAACAGAAAGTACGTTTACATCTGGTACTGAAGCTAGAGAAACTTATTTTACATCAACTGTAGATGTGTTTACTGGTATTAGTGATAGTAACCGTTTTAATGTTGGTTTACTATTAGAGTTTAGGTCTAATGTTATTGGAGATCGTGATGCTTTAGATGTGTTTAAATTTGATGGTGAATCAAATACAGCACGTTCTGGTTTTACATCTTTTGCACCTGCAGTAAAATTTAATCCTATAAAAAGTGTTAGTAATTTTACTATCCAGACCGCGTTTCATATTCCTTTAGTTGATAACGAAAGTGAAAACGGAGTATTTTTAGATCAAAAAGGGTTTACGTTTCAAAATCGTTTTTTTTATGATTATAATTTTAACTCTAAATGGCAGTTGTTTACTGAGCTTAATACAGAATATCACTTTGGTAAAAAAGAAGAAAGCTTTGCTAATAACAGTTTAAGCTTAACACCAGGTTTGTTTTTAAGTTATTTCCCGAGTTCTAAATTTACAGTTTTAGGATTAGTACAACACTCACAACGTATTGATACAGGTAATGATTTTGAACAAGATTTTACTGCAGTTGGAGGAGGAGCAAAATACCAAATTAGTGATGTGTTAAATATTGAAACCTTGTACTCTAAATTTGTTAGAGGTAGTAATACTGGTTTAGGACAATCTTTTAATATTGGTTTAAGAGCATTATTTTAATAAGTAACATTAATTTAAAAGTAAATATATCCTGCTGAAAAGCGGGATTTATTTATATTTAGTAAAAAAACATGATGCGCTTTATTCAGCTTTTACTTATTGCAATTTTACTTCAATCTTGTACAGCACAAGACAAAAAAATAAACGGAGTAAGTTTTGTGGCGCACAGAGATAGTATTACTCAGCAAAATATAGATCCACTTTTAAATGTTAATGCTAATTATGCTGCCATTATGCCTTTTGGTGTTATTAAAGATTTAGCTCATCCTGAGGTTAGTTATGGAGCCGAAAGACAATGGTTTGGTGAGACTAAAATAGGTGGCAAACAGTATGTAAATGCCTTAAAAAAAGACAACATTAAAATCATGCTTAAACCGCAACTTTGGGTTTGGCATGGCGAGTTTACTGGTTTTATAACAATGAAAACCGAAGCGGATTGGAAAATCTTAGAAGAAACTTACACTAAATATATTCTGGATTTTGCTCAAGTGGCTCAAGATACAAAAGCAGAAATTTTTTGTATTGGTACAGAATTAGAGAATTTTGTGGAAGAGCGACCAGACTATTGGATTAGTTTAATTACTAAGGTCAGAGCTATTTATAAAGGTAAATTAACCTACGCAGCTAATTGGAATGAGTTTGAAAAAACACCCTTTTGGGACCAGTTAGATTATATAGGTGTTGATGCTTATTTTCCGGTTAGTGATAGTAAAACGCCTACTGTAGAAGAGTGTTTAAAAGGTTGGGTTTTGCATAAAACAACTCTTAGAAGTTTTTCAGAAAAATTTAATAAACCTATTTTGTTTACCGAGTTTGGTTACCGTAGCATAGATTATGCAGCTAAAGCACCATGGACAGTAGATAGAATTGAAGAAAAAGTAAATCTAGAAGCACAGGTTAATACTACCAAAGCTTTATTTGAAGCTTTCTGGAAAGAAGACTGGTTTGCTGGAGGTTTTGTTTGGAAATGGTTTATAAATCATGACAAAGTTGGAGGTGTAGATAATAATAGATTTACTCCACAAAATAAACCTGCGGAAACCCTTATTAAAGAACACTATAAAGTAAATTAGATGAAGTATTTATTATTTGTTTTAACCTTTTTTGGAGTTACAATTGCACAATCGCAAAACATTACTGATTTAAAAATACAAGGTAATAAAAAGCTAAAATCTAGTTTCGTTAAAAAAGTAGCTAATGCTAAACCTGGTGCTGTTTTAGATAGTATCCAATTAGATGAAGATATTAAATTATTAAAACGATTACCATCTGTTTCTCATGCGTATTATCAAGTATTTCCTTCAGAAAATGGAGATTACAATGTGTTTTATAATATCGAAGAAAATTTTACCATTATACCTTCCTTTAATGTATATACCTCAAATGATGGCGAGTTTGCTTACAGACTTGGAGTGTATGAGTTTAACCTTTTAGGGCAAAATATGATTTTTGGTGGATTTTATCAAAAAGACATATTTAGTTCATATGGTATAAATTTTAGAGCACCTTATTTGTTTAGTCGTCAGTTTGGTTTGGCAATTAATCATCAAGATTTACAAACCTTAGAACCTGTTTTTTCTGATAATACAACTTCAGACTATAGGTACAGAAACAAATCTTTTGAAGTTTTAGGATTGTATCAGCCTAACTTTAATAACCGTTTTGAGTTTGGTATTAATTCTTTTTTAGAAGAATATGAATATCAGTCAGGTGCAACAAGTCCTGATGTTCCTCAAGCATTAAGTGTTAATAAATTATTGTATAAAGCAATCTACGAATACAATAATCTAGATTACAATTATCAATACGTTTCGGGTTTTAAAAGTCAATTAAATGTACAATATGTAACGTCTACTAGTGATGATTTACCTGAATTTTTAATTGGATGGAATGATTTTAATTATTACAAAAGAGTAGGGCAAAGAGGGAATTGGGCATCACGTGTTAGATTAGGATTGTCAAGTAATGACGATACGCCTTTTGCACCATTTTCAGTAGATAATAATTTAAATATTAGAGGTGTTGGTAATACCATTGATAGAGGTACAGGAGCAGTCGTTTTAAATACGGAATATAGACATACTCTATATGAAAAAGGTTGGTTTGCACTGCAAGGTAATGCGTTTGTAGATGCAGGAAGCTGGCGAAATCCTGGTGGAGATTTAGGTGATTTTGGTGATGCTGATAACTTACGAGTGTTTCCAGGTGTAGGCTTGCGTTTTATCCACAAATCCATATTTAATGCTATTTTTAGAATAGATTATGGTTACGGAATTTCAGAAAAGGATGGTCAAGGATTAGTCTTTGGTATAGGACAGTATTTTTAATAATAGTCTTAATTTAATTAAATATTAAAGTATTATATGAAATCAAACAGAAACCTTGTAATTGGTGATATTCATGGAGGATTAAAAGGATTAAAGCAATTGTTAGAGCGTATTGGTTTGATTGAAGATGATAGTTTTATTTTTTTAGGAGATTATGTAGATGGTTGGAGCGAATCTGCACAGGTTATACAGTTTTTAATTGAGTTTTCTAAGCAATACAATTGTGTTTTTATAAAAGGAAATCATGATGTTTGGTGTGAACAATGGTTAGAAGATAAAACCGTAAATCAAGCTTGGTTTGTTAATGGAGGCGAAGGTACAATAGCAAGTTATAATCCGTTTTCTGACGAAGACAAAGCCATACATTTACAGTTTTTTAAGCAAATGAAATTGTACCATCTTAATACTAATAATCAATTGTTTTTGCATGCTGGATTTACTTCAATGCATGGCGTAGAGAATGAAGTGCATTCTGAGACTTTATATTTTGACAGAACCCTTTGGGAAATGGCAGTCACTATGGATAAAAGAGTGAAAAAAGACTCTGTGTTATATCCTAAACGTTTAAAACATTATCACGAAATTTATATAGGACATACACCAACGATTAGGTTTAATTCCGATCAACCAATGCAAGCCATTAATGTATGGAATATTGATACAGGAGCTGCATTTACTGGTAAAGTTTCAGCTGTAAATATTGATGACAAAACGGTGTTTCAAAGTGATAATTTGCCTAAGCTATATCCAAACGAAACAGGACGAAATAGTATGTCTTATAATTCTTCTAAATAAAATTAAAGGTTTTTAACGCTTACAGATATTGTTCAAATAATAATCATGTAAATCTTTTGCAGAAGCACCAAACCATTTTTTTATATATATGACTAAATAATGATATTGTAGTGTCCAAACGCCATGTTTTTGATATAGTCTAGCTGAGGTTTTAAGCTTATGGTTAATCACAACAAATTCTTTGCGTTTATAAAGCTCATTTATTAAAATATTGTCTTCGTAGATAATGTAATTTTCATCATAACCACCAATATCATTAAATAACGCTTTGGTTATAAACTGACTTTGATCACCACCACGACTTGCACGCCAAGAAAACTGAGTTAACCAACTAGTAAAACGTAGCCACCAATGGTTACTATCAAATTGTAATCTAAAACAACCAGCATTATTGCCTTTTTTAATTTCTTCTAAAATTAATTGGTCATATCTGTTAGGTGGAAAAGAATCTGCGTGTAAAAAATAAAGTATATCTCCTTTTGAAGCTTTGGCACCAAGATTCATTTGCTTAGCACGACCTTTTTCAGAATGCAAAACTTTAATATTTAAACCTAATGCTTGGATAATTGAAACGGTATTATCAGTACTGCCACCATCCACAACTATAATCTCTTGGATAGTGTTTAAAGAGGCATTGTCAATTAAATGATACAATACTTCTGTAATGTGTTTAGCTTCGTTTAAAACCGGAATAATAATACTTATCATGCTGTATTTACGTAAGTTTTATTAGGTTGGTTTTAGTCATTTAAGTCCCAATTGTAATCTTTGTAGCTAATTTTAGCTTTCGCTGAAATAGTTATAGCTGTGTATTTATTTAAAAAGTCAATTAAACTTCCGTTTTGTTCAAAATCCTTATCAAACCATTTAAATATTTTTGATAATTTTAAACTGTTCTCTTTGATTTCGTTACGTTTGGTATCGCTTAAAAACTGTTTAGTTGCTACGGTTAATTGCGTTTCTAAATTTGAAGCTATAAATGCAGTGTTTTGTAATTTAGGACAAGAATAAGAGGCGCAAACAATAGCAAAATGTATGCGTGGTTCGTCCATTTTTCGTAAAATTTCGTGCTCAATGTCTTCTAAACTATACCATTTGTCTCCTAGTTTCCAAAGTTTTTGACCCCAAGGATTTTTAATATCTTTTATGCTTTTTACAGGATAGTTTTTTATAATTAAATCT
This sequence comes from Olleya sp. UBA1516, assembly GCF_002323495.1. NCBI lineage: Bacteria > Pseudomonadati > Bacteroidota > Flavobacteriia > Flavobacteriales > Flavobacteriaceae > Olleya > Olleya sp. UBA1516. Next base: position 121,511 of record NZ_DCQO01000016.1, on the reverse strand, counting down.
ATTGTTAACGCGTTGTATGCATTAATCCAATAGGCTAGTTTTTCTTCTTTTAAAATAGAATCAAATTCAGGTTTAGACTTTAATAAATCCAGGATATGTATGTATTCTAGTAATTTTTTATATTCAGTTTTAAATGATTTATAGTTCACATTTCCGTTATCAGAAACATGTTTTTGTAATAATTCATCCCATAAAAAATGAATGTTAGAATGCTCTGTTTTCGTAAGAATCTGATTGAATTCGTTATTTTTAGGAATTGAATCTTTTTTGTTTGATATAAATTTTTGTCGTTTATCAACAGTATGATATTCAGCAATTTTTACATCTTCAGTTATTGTGTATTTTGCTTTTTTAATTATGTAACTACTATCATTTGTTTTGTTGATAGTATCCATTTTAATTTTAGCTATAGCTTCTTTTTTAATGGTATTAGTTGCTATTTGGGTATTTGATGCAGTTTGTTTTGTGCTTTTGCAAGCGCAAAACAAGACTAATAATGCTAAGGCTAAAAGTTGTTTCATTTTTTTAAAGGATATAATTCTTGACTTATAAAATCTTTAGGAAACGTTTCGTCGCCTTCAAAACCTAGCTCGATATCACGTCCATCATGTGGTATGTAATTGGTTTTAAAAATATAATCCCAAATACTTAGGGTTATGCCAAAGTTGACTCCAAACTTTGTGTGCTCTGGTAATTGTTTTACGTGATGCCAAATGTGCATTTTAGGATTGTTAAATACATATTTTAAAACACCATAATCCCAACCTAAATTGGCATGATTTAAGTGTCCAACAGTAATTGCGAAAAAGTGCACAATAGCAACGTGTTTAGCATCAAAACCACCAATTATTGCAATAGGTATGTATAACATGGATTTGTATAAAACCGGTTCCATCCAATGATAACGTAAATGTGCAGCAAATCCCATTTCTTTAACACTGTGATGTACTTTATGGAAGTTCCATAAAAACTCAAAACGATGTAATAAATTATGAGTTATCCATTGTGTAAAATCTGAAATTATAAAGAAGATAAACAGTCCTAACCATAATGGTAAATTATCTACATCAAATAACTGAAAGTTAGAAATCGATAATCCAACAACGCCTAAAACATCATCAAAAAAACCAGCAGCAGTATTAGATAGTGCTATTAAAATGATAAGATTTAGTAAAAAGAAATTAAAAAACATGTAAAACGTGTCCAACCAAAAATCCTTACGGAAAATAGATTGCTTTTTGCGCCAAGGAAACACAATTTCTAAACCCCAAACAACTAATGATATTAGGATTAACCCATAAAAATAGTTGTCCCAATTATTTGGGAATATAATTTGGTGTTTTAGGTAATTCCAATAGCCAAAATAGGCGTTTTTTATTATTTCTAAATACTTTTCCATAGCTGGCTAAATTAGCCTTTTAGTTACTTTTTTGATGTAACTAAAGTTACATCGTGTTATAGTTTTTCTATCAACCCTTTAAATAATGTAATCATATCAGGTTCTGCTTTATTAGCCATAGCTATAATCTCACCAATGTCTACAGGTTTTAGATTACTTGGGTCGCATTCATCTGTTAAAACTGACACTGCAGCTACCTTTAAATTTAAATGATTAGCGACAATAACTTCAGGTACAGTACTCATGCCTACTGCATCTGCACCAATAATTTTAAGCATGCGGTATTCTGCTCTAGTTTCTAATTGTGGTCCAACAACACTAGCGTAAACACCTTCGTGTAATTTTATATTGTTAGTTTTTGCTATAGCTTTAATTTTTGCATTTATGTCTAAATCATAAGGTGCACTCATGTCTGCAAAACGCTCGCCAAGCTCGGCAACACCTTTAAAAGCTAGAGGTGAACTTCCTTGTAGGTTAATATGATCGTCAATAAGCATTAATTCGCCTTTCTTAAAGTCTAAATTAATAGCTCCAGAAGCATTAGAAACCAATAATGTTTTGATACCCAATTTTTCCATAATTCTAACTGGGTAAGTAACATCTTGTAAACTGTAACCTTCATAAACATGAAAACGACCTTGCATTACAATTACTTTTTTTCCAGCTAATGTTCCGTAAATTAATTTTCCTTTATGAAACTCGACAGTAGCAGTTGGGAAATTAGGAATGTGATTATAGCTCACCTCTTGAATAACTTCAAGTTCATCGGTTAATTTTCCTAATCCAGTACCTAAAATAATACCAACTTCTGGTTGGTCAAATCCTTTTTCTTTTAGGTATTCTACGGTTTTATTTATTTGCTTTATCATGTTCAATTAAGGCTTTTAAGGTTTGGTTGTTGGACATATCTTCGTATGTATCAACATCATTTAATGGTTCTAACAAAAATACGTTTTCCTTAACTAAATCCTTCATGGTGTCTTCAAAAACTGTTTCGGTTCCCCAAGATTTATTTTCAAAAATAGCAGGATGCAATTGTTTCATTCCTAAAAGATAATAACCACCATCTAAAGCAGGTCCAATTACTGCATCATTATTATCTAAAACGTCAAAAGCTTGATTAATATGTTCTGGTTTTAGATCGTATAAATCGCTACCAACGATAACTATTTTAGTGTAGCCAGAATCAAAACCCGTTTTAAAAGCATTAGACATTCTTATGCCTAAGTGGTCTCCAACTTGTTGGTGTTTTTGATATATGTCACTATTCCAAAGATCGTTTTCTCTAATTTTAACCGAATAATATACTGCCTTTTCACAGTCTATTTGTTGTAAAACGCTTTCAGTGTGTTCTAATAATTTTTTATATATCGCTAAAGCAGAAATATTGCCAATAGTCTTAGCTAATCTTGTTTTTACTTTTCCTAACTCAGGGTTTCTGGTAAAGGTTATTACTAGATTTTTATGCATGAATTTTTATTTTTTTGTAGAAGTTGTTTCAAATACTTTTATCCCTTTAGTTAGCCATTTGCTCCAAGCTTCATTAAAAGTATGTATTTGTTCTGTTTCTTTTTCTTCGGAATCTACTACAATAAAATCATTGTTTTTCCATTCAAATATGCCTCCATAAAGATTCAGGACGTTAGTGTAACCTTCGTCTTTTAGTTTCTTTGCAATGATTTCAGATCGTATTCCTAAAGAACAATAGACAACTATTTTTTTGTCTTTATTAGTGTATTGATTGGTAACTGTTTTAATGTCAAAAAAATCGTAACCTACTAAAGTTGCATTTTTAATGTGGCTGACTTTATATTCTTTAGGTTCTCTTGCGTCTAAGATAATAGCGTCAGTTTTTGGCATTGCCAATTCTTGCACAGTAATGTAAGGAACACTGTTTTTATTGTGTTTTTTTAGTAACTCATCTAATGTGTCTTGCGCTATGCTTTGTGCAGCAAAAAGACTTATAAATAAAAATAATACTGTTTTCATAGTGTTATAAATTAATTCCGAAACCTTGCAATCCACTTTCAATAGCTGGTAAAATTTCTGTATTATCCCAGATACCAGTCACTATTGTTCTTGCGTATTCTTCTGGTAATAAACCGTTTTTCATTAAACTATTAGTTAGCTTATAGTTATAGTCGAGCGTATGATGCGTAAATTTCATTTCACCATTAATTTCTTCTAAAATGGCATACCAACCTTGTGGTGATCCATCATTAGCAGGCATACCAATAACACCTGGATTTAACCATAATTTGTTGTCTTGCTCATGACTAAAAGGTAATCCGCAATGTCCAGCAATAATAATATCGCTTTTGGTTGTGTCTATTGTTTTTGCCTTAATATTCCAGTCTGTAGATTTAAATACAAATTCTGATACATTAAAATAATCACCATGTACAACGGTTACTTTTTTATTAGCATAATTAAAGGCAATATGATCCGGAAACGTTGCTAAATACGCTATCGAGTTTTTGCTTAGTTTACTTTGTGCATAAGGATACCAAAGTTTAGAAAATCCATCACATCGTGAGCCTTCAGTAAAATCGCATCCACAATCTGCTTCACCTTCGGTTAATTGGATTTCTACATTACCTAAAATACTTTTAGCATTCCAGATTTTTAAAAGCTGAACGGTTTCTTCTGGTTGTGCGCAATAGCCAACAACGTCTCCTGTGCAAATACAGTTTTCTGGAGCAATATTTTGCTGTTCAGCAATAGCTTTAAGCGCTTCTAAAGCTTGAAGATTACTGTAAACACCTCCAAAAAGTAAGACTTTACCAGATAATGTGCCTATATTATTTATTGTTTTATCCATCTAGGAACGAAATATAAAAGGTTACAACTAAAAATTCCCCAAACATTTACCCAAAGTAAATCTGCATAACGACCCTTTGTAAAAATTAAAGCTTCTGGGAAAACTTTGAATACTAATAAAAAGCCAAAAAGAATACCGCAACCAATACTTAAATAAAAACTGATTTTTGGCACTTTATAATTCCAGAATACAAATATTGGTGTTAAACCAATGACCATAGTTCCAGATATTATGGTGGCAGAAAGGATTTCGGCATTAAAAAATATAGGAATTGTACCAAGTACAGCAATGGCTACCATTGCTAATCTACCAAATGTTAGGCTTTTGCCTAATCCCAAATCGACTGCCAATAATTTTGAAAACGATGAAAACGTCGAATCCAAGGTTGAAGCTGCCGACGTAATCATAATAAAATTAATGACTAATAATACCACAACTCCAAATGCTTTTCCAACCTCTACAGCTGCTTGTCCTTTTAATCCTTGTGTTTGTGCATACACACCAATTAAACTAAAAAGAACAATGCAAATAGCACCTAATAAGCTAGCCCACAAAAAGCTTTTTCTAGTCACTTTTGGCGAACTAATAAAAGCTCTGTCTGTTAGCACTGGATCATGAAAAGGATAACTAAAGGATTGTATGATGGCTGCAAAAAACAGGTTTAAACCTAGTTCAAAACTCCAAGTTCCTGAAGTTACAATGTCTTTTGTGCTAAAATTTTCAACTGAAAAAATTGTATATAAAATAATGATTAATAATACCGAAAATAAAACCATTTGTATCACGTCTGTAAATATAGAACTGCTTAATCCACCTTTAATAGCGTAGCTAAGGGTTAATACAGTAAATACGATGATGGCTGTGTAATAGCTAGCACTTCCTGTTTCACCAAAGTAAGAGCCAATAACCATGGTGTTACTCCAAACCTCATTAAATAATCTAATGATAATTAAAAACGTGAAAACAGCAACCGCTTTTTTGCCAAATTTGCTAGTTAAAAAGTCATGGATACTTGTAAAACCACCTTTGGTACGTAATTGATAAATTAGTAATCCAGCAACCGCAAAACTTAGATAATATCCAGCATAAGCGACACCTCCAACCAAACCAAAATCTAATCCTAAATTTGCAGCATTAGTAATGCTTTTGGCAAAAATCCAAGAGATAATAAGGCTTCCCGTTAGGACTAAAACATTTGGTGATTTTTTATTGTGATTAGCTTTAAAAAAAGATGCAGTGGTTTTTGCATAAGGAGATAAAGCAAACAAGATTAAACTTGAAGCGATCACTAAAACCCATTGCCAAATTTCTGTACTCATTTTTTAGTTTTGGTCCCACCAAACTGGGAAGTTAATATCATTACCATTAGTAGCACTTGCTGCTTGATTATAGTTTTCGGCATTTAAAGCTTCTTCTTCTGCAGGATAAGGCATTCTTACAGGTATTAATCCATTGTTTAAACTTGCAGAAATTGCATTAAACTCAGGAAAACCTGTACGTCTGTATTCTACCCAACCTTCATAACCATTTATAAGGTTAGCAATCCATTTCTGGGTGATAATTTGTTGTAAAGGCGTTGTTCCAGGTGCATTATAAGCAGCATTGGTTGTTAGGTAAGTTGCAGGTAAATCGGTTTGCCAATACTCAAAAGCTTGTGCGACTCCTGTTTCATATAATTCTTGTGCATTGGCACTAATTAAGCCTTTTAAGGCAGCTTCAGATAAAATAAAATGAACTTCCCAAGAGGTAATAAAATTAGCATCCAAAACCGAAGTGTCTTCTCTAAAAGCACTTCCAGCTAAAGAATAGTCTGCCAAAGCAATTGAAGTTGATGAGGCGTCAATACCATTTATTAAACCATTAAATTGATTGGAAGACGAGTTTTCAAAAGGTTTAAAAAAAGTGTTTATTCTATCGTCATTTAGGTCAATTAAAATATTTTCCATCGTTTCCGATAGGACAAAATTATTGAAATCTCCTACTCTTAATTGAGCCAATCTAAAGCTATTTGGATCTGTGTTTGTAAAGTTGAAAATAGCATTTTCAGCTGTAGCTGAAATATAATTACCTTCATTATATAAGCTTTGTAATTCAGTTGAAGCATCCACTTGATCGGAAATACGAAGTAAATATTTCAATTTTAAACTATTAGCAAATTTTACCCAAGCGTCTAAATCACCATTAAATAAAATATCTCCTTCCAACGGAATCGCTAAATCGTAATTTGTAATAGCTTCAATCCCTTTATCAAGATTATCTAAAATACCGTTTTCATTTAAATAAATAGATTCTTGACTGTCGTAACTTGGTGTAACGGTTCCCTCAATACCATTAAAGGCTTCAAAATAGGGCACATCACCAAACAAATCTGTTAATCCTGCTGCCATATATGCTTTTAAAATTAAAGCAGGACCTTCATAAACCTTAAAGGTTGAGGTGGTTTTGGATTGCGTTAATATAATCTCATTATCACGTAAATTGGTGTAAAATATTGGCCAAGGATTTCCACCTAATTGTGGCGATTTTAAGGCGTGTCTGTCAAATAAATTGAAATCTAAAGCAGTCCTGTGTTGCGATAATAAATCGCCAGCAACAAAACCTTCGTAACTCATTTGTTCTCCAAAATCATAAATAACCTGACGTAGTAGCAAACTAGGTTGTACTGTGTTTGGTGCATTAGGATTGGTATTTATGTCTTCAAAATCTTTAGTGCAACTTGTGGTTAAAACAAGCGTAAAAAAGCTTAATATGTATAATGTATTTTTCATGATGTGTCTATTAAAGATTTAAACTTGCTTTTAGTCCAAAACTGCGAGATGTGGCATAACTCATGTCTTCCACACCACTAACAAAACCGTTACCTTGTACTGCTAATTGTTCTGGGTCAAAGTGTGGGTTTTCAGTAATAACAAATAGGTTTTTACCAATTAGAGATACTGCAATGTCTCCACCTTCTTTTAAGCCTAAAAAGCCTTCTTTTAATTTAAAATTATAGCCAACAGAAAATTGTCTCAATTTTAAGTAAGACGCGTCATAGATGTTATTTTGCTCTTGATTTCTGTCATAAAATTGTCTGTAATAGCTTTCTGCAGATATAGCTACAGTATTTGGTAAACCTGTATTAACATTAACTCCTTCTGCTACAATACCTTCGTCAGGTCTGTATTCTGTTTCGGCTAATTGTCCTCCAACATTACCTAATGCGCTAGTTCTTGATACAATTTCGCCACCTTGTCTCCAGTCAAATAAAAAGCTTGCAGTCCAATTTTTATAGCTAAAGTCATTGTTCCAACCTAATGTGAAATCTGGATTATAATTTCCAAGTTTCTGCAAAAAATTATTACTGATGTAATTACCTTGGTCATCTAAAACAAATTCTCCAGTTGGGTTAGTACTATAGCCTGTACCATAAATATCTCCAATCTGTCCACCTTCTTCAACTTGAAACCAAACCGTTTGATTGGCACTATCATAAATTCGGCTATAAGCCAAAGTTAAACGTCCATCTTCTTGAGGTAACTCTTCAATAGTTGCTTTGTTTTTAGCAAAATTGAAGGTTGTATTCCATTTAAAATTAGACGTTTTAATAGGAGTGAAGCCAGCAATAATTTCGACACCAGTCGATTTTACTTTTCCACCATTTACAACTTGTTGTTCATAACCGGATGAAATTGGTATTGGTAATGAAATTATTTGATCTTTAGTTATAGCATTATAATAGGTAAAGTCAAAACGAATACGATCTTTCAAGAAACGTAAATCTGCACCAAATTCGTAATTTGTAGTGCTTTCTGGTTTTAAATTAGCATTAGGAATAAAATCCTGATTGCTAAAAGTTGGTTGACTATTAAAAGGTGTTTGCGATACAAAAGCTCCGGAAGTTTGATATGGATTAGTATCGTTACCAACTTGTGCTACACTGGCTCTTAGTTTTGCAAAAGATACAGCTTCAGGAAGCTCTGAAACATTAGATAAAATAAAACTGGCTGAAGCCGAAGGATAGAAAAAAGAAGTACCATCCACCGAAAAAGGTGTTGCTAAAGCACTAGACCAATCATTACGACCTGTAATATCCAAAAACAGATAATCTTTGTAGCCTAATTTGGCAATACCATAAAAGGAATTGATACGTTTTTTAGAGTCAAATTGAAACACTTCAATAGGTGATGCAGCATTATTTAAATTAAAAATTCCAGGTTGTGCTAAACTAACTGTTTGTGATTGCTTGGTTGATGCTGTTTGGTTTAATCGGTTTCCACCAATAGATAGATCTAGTTTAAAATCGCCAAACGTATTATTGTAATTTAATAGAAAATCGGTATTAACTTCTCTGTAAAACACATCATGTTCTGCGTAAGCACCATTTTGAAAACGATTACTAGAATACGCACGTTTTAGTATTCTTTTTTCAGACGAATAATCCATTCCTGTTCTAACCTGAAGATTTAAATGGTCTGTAAGTTTATGTGTAATAGCAACGTTTCCGAAGACACGATCACGATTAAAACTATTTGTATTTTCGTACAAAATAAAATAAGGATTATCAAAAAATGTGTAGTTAAAACTATATTGTTGTACACCTTCTAAGCCTGGTTGCCAATAGTTTTTTAAGCTATTAATATCAAGGCTTCGTGGTCCCCAAGCTACCAAACTGTAATTTACATTTTCGCTACCATAACCGTTAGATGGTCTGTTGTCACTTGTAGAATTGGTGTAAGATAGTGAGGTTGAAATAGTCGTTTTTTCTGTGGGCTCAAAATTTAGTTTTGCAGCAACAGTTTGTCGGTCTAAATTAACACCAGGAATAATAGATTCGCTTCTTAAATCTGTAAATGATAATCTATAATCACCAGTATCAAAACCATTAGAAATAGCAATATTGTTTATTGTAGTAATTCCTGTTTGATAAAAATCTTTTAAGTTGTCTGGATTAGACTGAAATAAGGTTGGTGTAATAGCGTCACCAGAATATAAAGCAGTATCTCCACCACGTACAATAGTTCCGTTTGCTAAAGTCACTGGACTATTAAACTGCGGAAGGTAAATACCAGCATCCAATTGTGGTCCCCAAGAATAGGTAATGTTATCATTAATTCCGCCTCCAAGACCATCAACATATTCAAATTGTCCAGAATTACCTTGACCGTAACTATTCTGAAATTCTGGTAATCTAAACGCATTGTCAACAAGTAACGACGTGTTAATGCTAATCCCTAAACCTTTAGTTTTTTTACCATCTTTGGTTTTAATAACAATCACTCCGTTGGATGCACGCGTACCATATAAAGCAGCAGCACTTGGACCTTTTAATACAGAAACTTCTTCGATATCGTCTGCATTAACTTCCATAGCTCCATTTCCAAAATCTATTTCCTGAAAACCAGCAGCAGCTTCGTTTGTAAAGTTAAAAACAGTATTATTATTAATTGGCACTCCATCTACTACAAACAAAGGATTGTTGTTAGAAAATGAAGCTTCACCACGAATCGTAATTTTTGAAGACGATCCAACACCTGTTGCACCTTGAGAGACTGTTACACCTGCAAGTTTACCAGCCAAATTATCAATAAAGTTAACCGTTTTAACTTCGGTTAAACCTTCACTTTTTAAGGATTGTACTACATATCCAAGTTCTTTTGTATCTCGTTCTAGACCCAAAGCAGTAATGACTACTTCGTCTAAATTAGAGGTGTCCTCTTCTAAAATAACATCAATAACCGATTGATTATTAATTGCAATTTGTTGTGTTTTGTACCCAATAAATGAGAATGTTAAGTGTTCCGTTTCGTCAGAAATTGTAATAGAGTAGTAACCGCTATTATCGGATATTGTTCCGTTATTTTGGTCTGCCAAAATATTAACGTATGCTAAAGTTTGACCATCTTGGGCACTTGTTATAGTACCAGTAATTGTGGTTTGTGCAACGCTAAATGTACAAACAAGTAGCAAAGCACATAAGTAAATGTGTTTCATTTAAGTTAAATTAGTTTCAGTGTAAAATTGGCTAAAAGCCACTATTGGTAGGTGTAAACTAATTTAGGAGAGCCTTTATTAAAAGGTAATTGTTGTGGTAATAATAGGTATTGTAATTCTGTGTGTTTAAGTATCGCTTTCGCGGAAAAACATAGCTGTAGTATTATTGTTTTTAGTGCTTTTGAAACCGTTTTGTAACTATTTAATATAGCTTTTAAGTCTTTAAACGAATCGATATCGTCTAAGGTTTCAAGCGTGCTAAAAGTGATTTTAGTTGAAGATAAATAGTGTAATGTTGTGCTTTTTAAAGCTGAAGATTGCCAAGGTAAATTTTTAAATTGCTTAGCATTAAAAAGGCTTTTGGTTAAGCCCATTAAATAAAAACCACCATCTTTTGATGGTCCAAAAACCAACTGATTATTGTTTAGTTTTTGGTAAGCTTCATTAATATGTTTTGTTTTTAAGTGTGGTGTATCGTTTCCGATAGAAATAACATTAGTAAAACCGCTATTAAAAACCGATTGAATAGCATTTGTAAATCGATCACCAAAGTTTAAACCTTGTTGCTGTGTTTCGGTAAAATGAAAAAAGGGTAATCCTGTTTTTTTAACTTTTCTAATCGTATCGTTTGTAAGAGTTTCAAACAACTGACTATCAGTAAAAGATTTGCGTTTAGCATCCTCTTTAGCAGAATTAGAAAAAATTAAAATGGCAGTTTTAGTCTTCATTTATGGATTTCCGCGACAGCGAAAAAAGTTAGTTTTATATTAAGCAACAACACCTTGACAGCTGCTTCCTGCGCCTGCAGTACAACCATAACAATGTTGAGAAATTATAATGTTTCGTCCTTCTAATAATTCTGTTTTGTACTCAGAAATGTGTTTAGATTTACTGTTTACAGGTAGTTCTAGCATTTGATTAAAATCGCAATCAAATAAATAACCATCCCAACTTACAGACAATGTATTTGTGCACATGACGTTTGCCACAGCAGCAGGATTATAAGCCTCTACTAATGAGTACATATAATCTTCATAGTTTTCTGAAGCAATTAAATAATCTAAAAATCTAGCAATTGGTAAATTGGTAATCGCAAATAAGTTATGAAACTGAATGCTAAAATCTTCCATCAACGCTTTCTTAAAGTCTTTTTCCATAGCCATTTGATCACCTGGTAAAAAAGCTCCTGAAGGATTGTAAACTAAGTCCAGTTTTAAATCGCTTCCTGGCATACCATAACCAACAGCATTTAATTCTTGCAATGCTTTTATAGACATGTCAAAAACACCTTCGCCACGTTGTTTGTCCGTTTTTCCTCTAGTCCAATGTGGCATTGAGCTTATAACATGAATATTATGCTTTTTGAAAAACTGAGGTAAATCGTAATACTTTTTGTTAGCACGAATAATGGTTAAATTAGAACGCACGATAAAGTCTTTAATTCCAATTTTTGAAGCTTCTTCTACAAACCATCTAAAATTTGGGTTCATTTCTGGAGCACCTCCTGTTAAATCTAAAGTATGCGCACCAGTTGTTTTTATAACATCCAAGATTTGTTGCATGGTCTCTTGGGTCATAATTTCCTTTCGGTCTGGACCTGCATCTACGTGACAATGCTCGCACACTTGATTACACATGTAACCGACGTTAATTTGCAGAATTTCTAGTTTTTTCGCTTTAAGCGGAAATTGACCAGTTTCAGAAATTTTATCTTTAAAAGTTGGTAATTCGCCATCAGCAAAAATTCCACCAGATAAAATCTCTAGTTGTTTATTGCTTTTTGCTAAATCGCTACCTAATTTTTTAAGGGATTTTGTTGCCATTAATCGTGTTGTCTTATTTGTAATTCTTACGTAAGTAATACCAAATTGGTTTTATTTTAACCGTCTAATTTGTTTACTTTATTCATCATTTGCACACCATGTACTAAAGTTGCACCGCTTTTTATAGCAGCTCCAACATGTATGGCTTCCATCATTTGCTCCTTTGTAATACCACGTTGTAAGGTGTCTTTGGTATAAGCATCAATGCAATATGGGCATTGCTCTGTATGTGCAACAGCTAATGCTATTAATGATTTTTCGCGAGCAGTTAAAGCGCCTTCTTCAAATACTTTTCCGTAATAGTCAAAAAACTTGTTTCCAAGTTCTTCATTCCATTCTGTTATTTTTCCGAATTTTCTTAGGTCCGCTGGATCGTAATATGTTTTTGCCATTATGATTTTTTTTAAAGATATAAATCTAAAACCGTTTTGTCGTAAAGTTTTAGTAGTACTAACAAAAGTACTGTTATTTATGATAAATTAATAGGTTGTAGGTTTTGGTAAGGTGTATTTTTTAGTTTGAATAACTTCGTTTTTAAGGACTGTTTTATTCAAAAAATAAAAGATATCGTCAAGATCTTCAGGGTGTACATTAGCTGCGTCATGAGTTCCATTTTTGACAAGGTTTAAAAAGTATGAACTTTCTAAAGTATCTAATTTTTCGGTAATAGTTTTAGCACCATGTAACATAATATAACCAGGTTTTGTTGGTATACAGTGGTGGTGTGGAGCACTGCCAAAGGGTACTGCTTTATCCTGCGTTCCATGTGTAAGTGCTACTGGTATTGCATTGTCAATAGTCAAGTGGTCTATATCCAAAAATGCACCAGAAAAACCAATTACTCCTGCAAATTTAATGTCTTCATACTTGCTTAAATCTGAAATAAAAAAACGTCGCATAAATGATGCATGTAGTGCTGTCTCTGCTCCAGAGCTACTTCCTGCTGCAATAATTTTTGTTGTATCTACTTGTAGCATGTTGCTGTTTTGATAGATAAAATTAGTAGCGTCTAAAAAATCGATAACTGCCTGATTAAAGGTGAACATCTTGTCTTCTTTACTACAATTGCAACTAAAGCCAGTATCTGTTCCTTTTCTTAATAATCTATATGTTATCGATACTCCAATATATCCGTTTTTATTGGCAGCATTAACGATATTCAACTCGTCAATACCATTACGTCCACCACTAGAAAATCCACCACCATGCATCCAAATGACAACAGGTAAGCTATCTGTTGGTTTAATGTTTTCTGGCGTGTAAACATCTAATTTAAGTGTGTCTAATCCTTTTGTGGCGTAGGTGTAAGTTTTCATGTTTTGAGCTGGACTGGAAAAAAAGGTTAATACAATAACTAGTATGCATAGGTTTTTCATAACACGTATAATAATCTAAATTTTGCCAAATAACAGATTTTTATGTTAAATATTTTAATTTAGCAATAAATATATTTCTATGGATTATTTTGTGATTGCATCAATATTAGTACTTATATCAGCCATTTTTGGGTATATAAATGTGCGGTTTTTAAAAATGCCTAATACCATTGGCTTAATGTTAATTACCATTGTGTTTACTTTAGGAGTTTTTGCATTAAGTTATTTTGATGATACTTTACTAAACGCAGAGAAGTTTATAATTACACAAATAGATTTTAAAAGTGTTCTATTAGACGTTATGCTAAGTTTTTTGCTTTTTGCTGGTGCTTTGCATACTAATTTTGAGCAGCTTAAAGTACAACGTTGGCCTGTTTTTGCATTTGCGACCTTTGGTGTTTTGATTTCGACATTTTTAGTTGGTGGTGCGATGTTTTTTGCTCTGCCAATTATAGGCTTACATATAGATTTTATATACTGTTTATTGTTTGGTGCATTAATTTCGCCAACAGATCCTATTGCTGTTTTGGGTATACTGAAAAAGGCAGGTGTGCCTAAAAAATTAGAAACTAAAATTGTTGGAGAGTCCCTTTTTAATGATGGTGTTGGTGTTGTTATATTTTTAACCATTTTTAAGATTGCCGATTTAGGTATTGAAAATGTTAGTGCTTTAGAAGTTGTAGAGTTGTTTGGTGTTGAGGTGCTTGGTGGGATTGCATTAGGTTTGATATTGGGTTGGATTACGTACAGATTAATGAAATCCATTGACGATTATGATATTGAAGTTATTATAACCCTAGCTGCTGTTATGGGAGGAACTGTTTTAGCACAAAAACTGCATATATCAGCGCCTTTAGCAATGGTAACTGCTGGTTTGGTAGTTGGGAATGATACCGTTAGAGATAGTGCTATGTCGGATACTACAGAGGCTTATGTAGATAAGTTTTGGGAGTTGTTGGATATTCTTTTAAATACGATTTTATTTGTTTTAATAGGAATGGAAATGTTAGTGTTAACCTTTAAATTTGAGTATTTGACTGCTGGTTTATTAGCAATTCCTTTAGTGTTAGTTTGTAGATATATTTCATTGTTAATACCAATAAAATTCTTTGAAAACAAGTTGGACTTTGTTCCAAAAACTAACCTGATTATGACTTGGGGTGGATTGCGTGGCGGAATCTCTATTGCATTAGCCTTAGGACTTACAGAGGTTATGGAGCGTGATTTAATTTTGGTAATTACCTATGTCGTGGTTGTCTTTTCTATATTAATACAAGGTATGACCGTTGGTAAATTAGTTAATAAGTTAGAAATTAAATAGCCTTTATGCAAAACTGGATTAGTCTATTATCTGATTTTAAGGCAAAACAACAGCCCATTGCTTTTATTACGGTATCTAAATGTTTGGGGTCAACACCCTGTGTGGTTGGTTCTAGAATGATAGTGACCAAAGACAAACAAATTTATGGAACCATAGGAGGTGGGAAGTTGGAGTTTAAAGCTATTGACGAAGCCTTAATTGCTATTAACGACAACAGGATTATACAGTCTAGTTACACATTAGGACCAGAGTTTGAACAATGCTGTGGTGGAAAAGTCGAATTTATTATAGAACCTATGAATCAATCGCCAGAGTTATTTTTATTCGGAGCTGGACATATCGGAGTAGAAATTTGCAAACTTTTAGTGGACACACCTTTTAAAGTTAATCTTATAGATTCTCGAGACGATTGGTTTTCTAATTTAGATTTGGACGCAAGTATCACAACTCATCAAACCACCGAAACCGATTTTAAAACATTTAAGGATGTTGTAAAATGGGGGAGTAATAGCTATGTTTTAGTGTTAACGCATAATCATGCAATCGACTTTGATATTATAGCATTGGCGTTGCAAAATCAAACTAAATTTTTAGGTTTGATTGGTAGTAAAACCAAAAAAGTAAGATTTAATAATATGCTTATTAAAGATATGAATATTCCTGAAGGCATGACTAATGTAGTTTGTCCCATTGGTTTAGACATTGGAGGCGATACACCAAAAGAAATTGCTATAAGCGTTGTTGCCCAATTGCTACAAGTGCATTATCAATCTATACTTAAATAGTAATAATAAGTGTCATTGTTAGCAAGGCGAAGAATCTTTAAATGAAAAAAAACAAATCAATCATAGATAAATTAACTGCACTTTGGGCTTTAAATGAGTCCGGTTTGGGTGGCTTTTTGCACGTGTTTAATTCGCCATTTACAGGTTTAATTGTTGGCGGTGTTTCAATCTTGTTAATTAGCTTAATAGCCTTTTATGCTAAAAATAAATGGCAAGCTATTTTAAAAGCATTGGCTATTGTTTTGATTATTAAAATGGCGGTAAGCCCGTATTCTCCATTCGGAGCATATGTTGCAGTCAGTTTTCAAGCCCTTTGTGGTGCGTTTTTATTTTCTAATTTTTCTTGGAAAGGTTTTGTGATATTGGTTTTAGGGATAGTGACTTTTTTAGAGTCCGCATTGCAAAAACTAATAGTACTAACAGTAGTTTATGGTACTGGTCTGTGGGAAGCTATTAATATTTATGGGTCATGGGTTCAGAAAAAGTTAGACTTTGTCTCGGAAACCTCTACCACTTCTTTTTTAGTGACGTTATATCTAGTTGTATATGGTGTTTGTGGACTATTAGCCGGTTTATTTATTAAAAGTATTATTAAGATAATATCAAGAAAACCTGAAGTTGATTTTTATTTAGAAACAATGCCAAAAGAATCAGAAAGCACTAAACGAAAAGTGCCTTTTAAAACCAAGGTAATTTGGGTTTGGCTAATTACGGTTGCTGTAATTGTTTTGGGATTTTCAATATTTGGAGGCAATCTTTTTGGGTGGCAAAAGGCTATTTATATCGTATTCCGAAGCTTTCTTATTTTAATGCTTTGGTATCTGGTAATTGGTCCTTTTTTATTAAAATTGGTTCAGAAATTTTTAAGTAAAAAAGAATCTAAGTATCAAAAAGAGATTACAAATGCGATGGATTTGTTTCCTTATTTTAGACAGATTATTTCATTTACATGGAAACAAACGCAGCATTTAAAAGGATTCAACCGGTTTAAGTTTTTTATAGCCAATAGCATTTCTAATTGTATTCATTTTAAAATTCCTTCGGAATGATTTATATTCTCACAGGAGCAATACGATCCGGAAAAACAACAGCATTATTAAGCTGGTCTAAAAACAGAAAGGATGTTGATGGGCTATTGTGTCCCGATGATGTTAACGGAAAACGTTATTTTCTGAAATTAAAAAATAAAACAATTTTTAAGCTTGAAGCTGAAGCTGAAACAGAAGCTATAGTTGCAATAGGAAGCTTTAAGTTTTTACAATCGGCTTTTAATGAAGCTAATGACTATTTGATTTTAGAAGCTTCAAAAACAGAACCTAAATTTTTAATTATTGATGAAATTGGTAAGTTAGAATTAAAAAATGAAGGCGTACATGTTTCAACCGAAGCTTTGATTTCTCAGTTTAAATCAATTGGTAACACCCATCTTATTTTGGTTGTCAGAGATTATTTGCTGGATGCTGTTTTGGAGTATTATGACATTACTGAATGTTCTATTTTGACTACATCAGATTTAGAAAATTTGATTTAACTAAAAATAGTTTCGCCTAAAGCGTAATAAATTGCCATTATTGCGGAGTATATCGCGCTACCAAGAAAACGCCATTTTAATTTAAATCTATTCTGAATCAAGTAGTTTGCTAAAAAAGAAATTGGGATATTCACCAAAAAGGACCAAAAAGCAATTTCTATTAAATTAAAGCCAATGGAACTAAATTGTGCCGAAAATAATTTGATAAACAATAAATGTCTGGCAACCCAAAGTGGATTAAAATATGCTATGGCTAAACCTGTTTTGGATAATACAGCACGTGCACCTTTTAAGTCTTTAGTTTTTTTTACAATCCAATCAAAATAGTTTGGGATTTCAAACGCATAAAAAGTGGCGCCAACAAATGCCATTCCTAGTAGTCTGTGCCAAGAATATTCGTCAACAATTAAAGCTGCTATTGTGTCTCCTGCACTATAAATTAGTGCACCTTTAAGGATGTTTTGTGTTTTGTAATGTAGTGCGATAAGGCTTAATTATTTTTGGTATAAACCAGTTAATACCTTTTCAGGTGTCATTGGTGCATGAAATTGCAAGTCGTAGTTTGGATTAAAAGCTTTTATGGCATTTTGAAGTGCAAAATAAGCACCAATCCCATACATTAAAGGAGGCTCTCCCACAGCTTTAGATTTTAAAATAGCCATGTCGTTTCCTTCCGTTTCCACAGGAATAACCTCTACTGTTTTTGGTACAGAAAAAATATCTGGAATTTTATAGGTGGATAGTGCGTTAGACAATAATTTTCCTTCTTTATTATAAGCAATCTCTTCCATGGTCATCCAGCCAATACCTTGTATTAAAGCGCCTTCTACTTGACCTAAATCAATACCTTCGCTCATGCTTTTTCCGTAGTCATGTACAATTTTTACACTGTCAAAATCATAAGTACCACGCATACAATCTATAGTTGTTGTTGTAATTGCGGTTCCGTAAACGTGATACGCAAACGGATGTCCTTTTTCTTTAGTTTTATCAAAGTGAATTTCTGGAGTCGCATAATGTGCGTTTTCAGTTAAAGCAACACGTTTTAACATGGCTTTGCTTACTAATTCGGTCCAAGTTAAATCGGATTTTTTGTTATTGACATAAACAGATTCTTCTTGTAAAGTAATATCTATTTCTGAAACTTCTAAGTCTTCCGAAGCCACAATTTTTAATCTTTCAACTAAAGCGTTACACGCCATTAAGGTTGCTTTTCCGTTTAAATCTGCGGTAGAACTGGCAGCAGAAGGCGACGTATTGGCAACACGCGTTGTATTAGTTGTTTCTATTTTAATTTTTTCAATAGGAATAGAAAACACATCTGCAGCAATTTGCATCATTTTGGTGTTAACACCTTGTCCCATTTCTACAGCAGCAGTACTAATACCAACGCTTCCGTCTAAATAAATATGAACCAAAGCACGTGCATGATTCATTGGTGTGTTTGTAAACGAAATACCAAAAGTAATAGGCATAAACGCTATTCCTTTTTTGAAACTTGTATTGTTTTTATTGAAATTTTCAACCTCTTGTTCTAAGACTTCAATATTAAATATGTTTTTAGCAGAATGCCATGTGTTTTTGGCTTCTACTTTTTTTGCAATTTGTCCATAAGAAAACGTGTCGTTTTCATCTAATAAATTAATTTCTTGAATTGTTCTAGCCGAAACTCCAATTTGGCTAGCAGCTTTTGCAATAGCAGACTCGATTACAAACATGCCTTGTGGTCCACCAAAACCTCTAAAGGCTGTGTTTGGAGGCAAGTTGGTTTTACAACTCAACACTTTTGTTGTTACATTAGGTATGTAATAACTGTTAGTGGCATGAAACAAAGTGCGCTCTGCAATTGCAGGAGATAAATCTGCTGCTGCACCAGAATTTTGTAAAAACTCGGTTTGATATGCTAGTATTTTTAGGTCTTTTGAAAGTCCAATTTTATATGTGCTTTCATAAGGATGGCGTTTTCCTGTCATGCGTAAATCATCATGACGATTTAATATCAGTTTTACGGACTGATTTAAGTGGTGCGCAGCCAAAGCAGCCATTACAGCCCAAGGTGTTGCTTGATCTTCTTTACCGCCAAATCCGCCTCCAAGTCGTGTTACATCAACTTCAATTTTATGCATCGCAATGCCTAACACTTTAGCAATTGTTTTTTGCACAGCTGTTGGTCCTTGGGTGGAGGAAGTTACTTTTATGTTTCCGTTTTCTTGTGGTTCTGCGTAAGCACCTTGTGCTTCAATATATAAGTGTTCTTGTCCGTTAGAAAATGTTTCACCTTCAAAAACATAGTCACAGTCTGCAAATGCTTTTTCAGTATCACCAAGACTAAAAGAGCGTGGCGCATTAATAAAACTGCCTTTTGCTTTGGCTTCTTTAGCAGTTGTAATTACCGGTAAGTCTTCTATTTCAATATCAATTAAACTACGTGCTTTTCTTGCAATAAATTCTGATTCGGCAACAATTAATGCAATTGGCATTCCCCAGAAATGGACATCGTGTTCTGCAAATAAAGGTTCGTCAGGAATTATACCACCAATTTCATTTTCGCCAGGAATGTCTTTATAAGTAAAAATGCGTGCGACACCTTCCAAAGCTTCAGCTTTTGAATAATCAATACGTTTTATTTTACCGTGTGCTTTTGGCGAATCAAATACGACTGCATGAAATGTACCTTGTCTAATATTAACATCGTCAACATACAACGATTCTCCACGAACATGCGTGTACGAGTCTAAGTTTTTGATGCTTTTTTTTAGTGAAACTGAAACAGCGTCTAGTTTTGTATCTAGGATTTTATTGTCTGTGTTTTTATGCATGTTGAATAAAATCTTTTAAGGTGAATTGCTCCGAGAACAAGGTAGTAAAATGAGCAAAGAATAATTGCCTAGCCAACAAACGCTTATAGTCGCTTGTGCCACGCACATCGCTAATTGGACTGACTTCTTTTTGAAGTATTTGATTAGCTTCAATTATAGTGTCTAAAGTCAAAGACTTATTAACTAAAAAGGCTGAGGTTTCGTGCAAGTATTTTGGAATTGCAGCAACACCTCCAATAGATACATGTGCTTCCAATATAACATTGTTTTCAATCGTAATATGTATTGCAGAATTGACACTGGCAATATCCAAATGCGTCCGTTTACAAACCTTTTCAAAGTTGAAATACGACTGTTTTGATGGTAACTTAAATTGAATACTTTTTAAAAGTTCTTCCTCTTTTAAATCGTAAGTTTTATACCCTTTGTAAAAGTTTTTAAGAGCAATTGTGCGTTCTTTTTCTTCTGTATTTAATATTGTAATATTACTATTAAGCGAAAGGAAAAAGATAGTCATGTCTCCAATAGGAGAGGCATTAACTAGATTGCCTCCAAGCGACGCCATGTTTCTAATTTGTTCTGAAGAAACTAATTTTAAGTGTTTTCTTAAATTAGGTAACAGGGTGTTTAGTTTTTTATGATTCCATAAATCTGAAACTGTAGCATTGGTTCCGATCGTGCAAATACCGTTTTCAATTGTTATTCCTTTTAAATAGTCTTTTTCGGCAATTAGATGTACATCATTATCTGCTAAATTATCCGCTTGTTGGACGTATAAATCGGTTCCTCCAGAAACATATTTTCCTTTTGGTTGCTCTAAATCTTTAGTTTCAATGTCTTTTAAACGTTGTGGAATGCTTTTATAATATTCAGGAATAAATTGATTTTCAATTAACCAGTCAAACGTGGTGTTTGTGTTGTTGTTTAGTTTTTTTACAACTTGATGTGCTGCTTTTTCAATTGCTTTATATCCTGTGCACCTGCAAATGTTTCCGCTTATAGCGTCAATTGCATTTGTGTAATTTTTATCGGAATTTGATAATGCAAATCCTGTTAAGGCAACCACAAAACCAGGTGTGCAAAATCCACATTGTGTGGCGTAATTTGCTTTCATGGCTTCTTGAGCTGTGGTTAATTTGTCTTTAAGATTTGTGCCTTCAATTGTAACAATATGTTTGCCATGTGCATTTCCTAAAGGCGAAATACACGAGGTAATACTTTGGTATTCCATGGTGTTACCATTGTGTGTTCCTACTAAAAGGGTACATGCACCACAATCCCCTTCACGACAACCAATTTTTGTTCCTGTTAAACGTTGTTGATAACGCACAAAATCCAATAAAGTGGTTCCGGAATGTTCCGAGGTTTTAATGGTTTTGTTATTTAGGATGAAGGTTATCATGTGGTTTGTTTTAATTGATTTTTAATTATAAATGAATTAAAAATGTAATGAGGTCGTCACTTCGAGTGAAATTCCCTTTTCGGAATTTTGTATCGAGAAGCTCTTTTTTGAAAATGTTCTCGATACATTTCGACAAAAAGTCGAAACACTCGAACTGACGTCATTGTTTATTTAGTATTCAGTTTTATCAATTTTTTTAGTCCATTCTTGAAAAGGCTCTAACGCTATTTCGCGAGCTAATTGCTCAAATGGGATGCTTCTTTCTGCGTATGGTAATGGGATTTCTTTGTAAATAAATTCGTCATCAAAACCAATATTTGCAGCATCTACTTGATTACTTCCGTAATATACTTTGTCTGGTCTAGCCCAGTAAATTGCGCCTAAACACATTGGGCAAGGCTCGCAAGAGGTGTAAATCTCACAACCGTCTAATTGAAACGAGTCTAGATTTTTACAAGCATCTCTAATAGCAGTAACTTCTGCATGTGCAGTTGGATCGTTGGTAGAAGTTACTTTGTTGTTTCCGCGTCCTACAATTTTTCCGTCTTTAACAACTACGCAACCAAATGGTCCACCTTCGTTGTTGTTCATTCCTTTTAAAGCTGCGTTTACAGCTTCTTTCATAAATTGATCTTTATTACTCATACTATTTTTAATTTTTTAAGTTGAAAAAAGTAGCATTAGCTAATATACTACTTTTTTATAGTGAATTATTAATCTTTGGTTAGTTCTTAAAACCAAAAAACCCGATTCAGATGAATCGGGTTTTTAGTGGTGGTGCCTCCAGGAATCGAACCAGGGACACAAGGATTTTCAGTCCTTTGCTCTACCAACTGAGCTAAGGCACCAGTAGCAATAAATTGCGAGTGCAAATATAGTTTCAATTTTAGAACTACCAAACAAAAAATCAAAAAAATTACAATGTTTTTTTACTTTTGTTTCTTTTGAAGGCTTATTTGTCTCAATTTCAATATTATAATATTATTAATACTTTTTAATACAATGGTTTTGTAGATTTACCATTTTTAAATGTAGAATGAATTTAGTAGTAGATGTAGGAAATACCCGAACTAAACTAGCTGTATTTGATAAAAACAACATGATAACTGTTGTTATTGTTGAGCAGTCAGAAGTTTTAGATGGTATAAAAGAATTAAGAAAGTCTTATAACCAATTGCATTTAGCAATTATATCATCGGTTGGTGTTATAGATCAAGCTGTTGTTAATTATTTGAACCTACATTTTATTTTATTGGTATTAAGTCATGAAACGCCTTTACCATTCAATAATCTGTATGCGACTCCAAAAACATTAGGCATTGATAGAATAGCATTAGTTTGTGCCTCTGTGCAACAATTTGCTAATAAAAATGTTTTAATAATTGATGCAGGTACTTGTATTACGTATGATTTTATAACTAATACAAATGATTATTTGGGAGGTTCAATTTCTCCGGGAATAAGAATGCGTTATAAAGCATTACATAATCAAACCGCTAAATTACCATTGTTAGAAACACAGTTTCCGGAACATTTTATAGGAAACTCGACAATAAACGCAATAAATAGCGGAATAGTTTATGGTGTTTTAAGTGAAATAGATGGAATAATAGAACGTTATAGTGCTGATTATTCAGATTTAACAATAATTTTAACAGGAGGAGATACTAATTTTTTGTCTAAACAATTAAAAAGTAGCATATTTGCCAACTCAAATTTTCTTTTAGAAGGTTTGAATTTCATATTACAATACAACACAAACGGATGATAAAAAAACTTGTATTAGTTTTTATTGCAGTTTTTGCAATTCAAAGTTACGGACAGGAGGGAACAGCTTCACCATATTCTTTTTATGGTATAGGAAGCTTAAAATTTAAAGGATCGGTTGAAAATCGTAGCATGGGAGGGTTAGGTGTTTACAAAGATAGTATTCATATTAATTTTTCAAATCCATCAACTTATGGTGGTAACAATCTTGCAACTTTTAATAATGAAACAAGACCAGTAAAATTTACAGTTGGAGGAAGCCATACAACTACTGATCTAAAATCTGATAATGGAAGTGATAGTGCTACAAGTACTACTTTTGATTATTTAGCTTTAGCTTTTCCTGTAGGGAAATTTGGTTTTGGTTTTGGACTACTACCTTATTCCTCTGTTGGGTATGAGTTAGAAACTCGTAATGCCAATGATATGGTTGATTACAGATATGCAGGAGAAGGAGGTCTAAATAAGGCTTTTTTAGCTTTAGGATATCAAGTTAACAAAAGTCTTAGTGTAGGTGTACAGATGGATTATGATTTTGGTAACATCCAAAACAATACAATTAATGTATTGTATAATGACGCTGATGAGCCACTACAATATTACTCAGAAGAGAGTAATAGATCAGATTTAAGTGGTTTAAATTTTAATTTAGGAGTGCATTACCAAAAAATGATTTCGCCTAAATTAGAGTATCAAGGATCTATGACTTATACACCAGAGATTAAATTGACGTCTCAAAACCAACGCTCAATATCTACAATTGATGTCTCTTCTGGTTTAACAAATCAAATTGATGTAGACTTATCTGCAACTAATTTAAAAGAAACAGAATTAACTTTGCCTTCTAAATTTACTATTGGATCTGGTATTGGTCAGCCTAGAAAGTGGTTTGCTGGTTTAGAATATACTTCACAAAATACAAGTGAATTTTTTAATCCTTTGTATGATAATGTTGGAGCAACGTTTGAAGATGCATCAAAATTATCTTTAGGAGGATTTTATATTCCTGAGTACAATTCGTTTTCAAGCGGTTGGAAAAGAGTTACTTATCGTGCAGGTATGCGTTTTGAAAATACAGGGTTAATTATAAATGATGAGTCGATAAAAGAGTTTGGCATGTCTTTTGGAGTAGGAATACCAGTTGGAGTTTGGTTCTCTAATGCTAATTTAGGAGTAGAGTTTGGACAAAGAGGTACAACCACTGCTAACTTAGTAAAAGAAAACTTTGTTAACTTCCAATTAAGTTTATCACTAAATGATAGATGGTTTAATAAAAAGAAATATAACTAACAGCATAAAATTAAAGATTATGAAAACTAAAATCACTTTATTAATAGCCCTGTTTTTGGGTCTGTCAGTCGGATTTGCTCAAGATGAGCAAGAATGTATGACTAAGTTGTCCTTAATGACTGAAGCTTCAAAAGCTAAAAATTACGAAGCTGCTTACCCATATTTTATGGAGTTAAGAAAAGACTGTCCAAAATATAACAAAGCGATTTACGTGTATGGAGAAAAAATATTAAGTCACTACATAAAAAAATCTACTGGAGCAGAAAAATTAGGTTATGTAAATGATTTAATTTTAATGTTTGACGAGAGAATGGCAAACTTTGCAAGTATTTCTCCTGTTGGAGAGTATCAAGCAGAGCAATGTCAACTAAAGTATGATAACAAAGAAGCTTTAGGTTTAACAGATCAAGATGTTTTTAATTGTTTTGATGCTGCGTATAAAGCAGACAAGGATAGCTTTAAAAGTGCTAAGAGTTTATATGTTTACTTTAAGTTAATGGTTAGCTTATATGATTCTGGAAACAAAACTGCACAAGACTTATTTGATAAGTATGATGATGTTGCCGAAAAAATTGAAGAAGAAACTGCATTTAACGCTAAAAAACTTAATGAGTTAATCAATAAGGAAGATTCTGGTGTGGCTTTAACTAAAAAAGAAGGTCAATACAAAACATATTATAGCGCAATGGTTGATGCTTTTGATAATGTACAACTTGGTGTTGATAAAGAATTAGGAGATAGAGCAAACTGTGAAAACTTAATTCCGTTATACCAAAAAAATTACGAAGCAAACAAAACAAATGCAGTTTGGTTACAACGTGCAATGAACAAGTTATACGAAAAAGGATGTAAAGAAGATCCAATGTTTGTAACTATTGTAAAGCAAAAAAACACAGTACAACCAGATGCTAGTACATCTTACTACTTATATGTTATTACAGGAGAGCAAAAGTATTTAGACCAAACTATGGACCTAGAAACAGATCCATTTAAAAAGGCTAAATTATATTACAAAGCTGCTTCAGACTTTAAAAAGAGTGGAAGTTATGGTAAGGCAAGACAATATTACCAAGAGTCTTTAAATCTTAACCCATCTAACAAAAACCCTCACTTACAGATAGCATCAATGTATGCAAGTAGTGCAAACAGTTGTGGTGATACAAACTTTAACAAAAGAGCTGTGTTCTGGTTAGCTGCTAACGAAGCTGCTAAAGCTGGTGGAGCAGGATCTAAATATGTAGAAAGCTACAACGCTAAAGCACCTACTAAATCAGAAATATTTGCTGAAGGTAATGCTGGTCAAAGTATTAAAATTGGATGTTGGATAGGTAGAAGTGTAACAGTACCAAACCTATAATGCAAAACATTAAATTACATATATTAAAAAACTCAGTCATAGCATTAGCTATGACTTTGTTTTTTGCATGTAAAAACAATTTAGACGATGTAAAAAAAATGGGTATGTCTGCTAATGATCCAGTAGGTGTATCGGATAGTATTAATGTTAAATATACAGACTCAGGTCGTCTAGCAGCAAATTTAGTTAGTCCTAAAATGTATGATTTTAGTAATAGGGCTTTTTCTTATTCAGAGTTTCCAGAAGGTGTTGTTTTGCATTTGTATGATAAAAACCGAGCTAAGACTACTATTATATCAGATTACGCAATACTTTATGACAACACCAATCTTATTGATTTAAGAGGTCATGTTATTGCAGCTACTTCAACAAATGACACCTTGTTTGCAGAGCAATTATACTACGATCAAAGTAAACAATGGTTATTTACTAATCTGCCAGCAACATACAGAGCCAAAGGATATGTAACTAGCGGAATGGGATTTGATTCTGACAGAGACTTCAAAAAAGCAGAAGTTTTAGGTGTTACAGGTCAATTTGCTGTTCAAGAATAATATTTCCTTTCTAATAAAAAGAATACTTTTTTAGTATCTTTACTTATCAATTTATATTTAAATGAAAACTTTTAAATTTTTTCAATACGCTTATTTAGTATTTGCAGTACTTTTTCTTTACGATGCAATTGCAAGTTGGGGAGAAACTAGAGCATATATGTCTCTTTTATTAGGTGTAACAGCAGTGTTTATGTTCTTTTTCAAAAAAAGATTTAATAAAAAGTTCGAAAATCAAGATCGTAAGTAGATGCTTAGCTCAATACTTATAATTGTTACGTGCTTATTATTATCAGCTTTTTTTTCAGGAATGGAGATCGCATATGTATCGTCCAATAAAATCCATATTGAAATAGAAAAAAAGCAAGATGGTTTTTTAGCTAAAATTTTATCTAAAATAACAGCTAAACCATCAAAATTTATTGCAACAATGCTTATAGGTAACAATATAGCATTGGTTATTTATGGTTTTTTTATGGGTGATTTGCTTATGGGTTGGTTTCAAAGTATGTTGCCAACAGACAATGCATTGGCCTCCTACATGTTAGTAGATTTAAGTTTATTGTCTCAAACCATATTATCCACGTTATTAATTTTATTTACTGCCGAGTTTTTACCAAAAGTATTTTTTCAGATATATTCTAATACACTATTAAAAGTATTAGCCTTTCCAGCTTATATTTTTTATGTGATGTTTAGTTGGGTGTCCGACTTTGTTATTTGGATCAGTGATGTGGTTTTAAAAAAATTCTTTAAAACAGAAGGCGACCAAGTACAATTAGCATTTACAAAAGTTGAGTTAGGTCACTATATTAGTGAGCAGATGGAAAGCATCGAAGAACATGAAGATATAGATTCCGAAATTCAAATTTTTCAAAATGCTTTAGAGTTTTCAGAAGTTAAAGCAAGAGAGGTTATGGTACCTCGTACAGAGATTATAGCCTTAGAGCTTCAAGATACAATCCAAGACCTTAGCGCATTGTTTACTGAGACAGGATGTTCTAAAATATTGATATATAAAGAAACTATAGACGATGTTTTAGGCTATGTACATTCTTTTGACTTATTTAAAAAGCCAAAAAATATTGGTTCTATGATTATGCCAATAGAGTTAGTTCCGGAAACGATGTTAGTTAAAGATATACTTAACGTTTTAATTAAAAAACGTAAAAGTATAGCTGTAGTAGTGGACGAGTATGGTGGAACTTCTGGTATAATGACAGTGGAGGATATTGTTGAAGAGTTGTTTGGAGAAATAGAAGATGAGCATGATACTATTGACTTAATTGAAGAACAAAAGGATGCAACAACCTATGTTTTTTCAGCAAGGATAGAAGTAGATTATCTAAACGAAACGTACAAGTTAAATTTACCAGTAGGAGAAAACTACGAAACCTTAGGAGGTCTAATTGTAGATCATACCGAGGAGATTCCGCAGCAAAATGAAGTTGTTTCGACAGAAAAATTCAACTTTAAAATCTTAGAAGTTTCAAACACCAAAATTGACTTAGTAGAACTTCAAATTAAAGAAGAAGACTAATATTTTAAGATAAATACTAACTATTTTACTAACAGTATTTTTAATTAATATATTTATTATAATAAAGTGCTTTTATTATTGAATAGAAAATGGTATTTTCGCCCACTATATTTCACAAAATTTATCACAAAAAATGGCAATTTTAAATAAAATTAGACAAAAAACGGTTGTATTAATCTTAGTTATTGCATTAGCGTTATTCGCTTTTATTTTATCAAGTTTATTTGATAATAAAGATGCATTATTTTCTAAATCTCCAGATGTTGTAGCAACAATCAATGGTCAAGACATTTCAAGAGAAGAGTTTTCTAACCTTGTAGAGTTTCAACAAAGACAAATGGGACCAAATGCAACAACTAGTCAAGTCATGAATAGTGTGTTTGAGACTAAAGTGAGAGAAGCAGTAATGAATGGTCAAATTGAAAAATTAGGAATGACTGTGGAGTCTGAGCAGATGCGTGACCTTATTAAAACATCTTACGGAACAGATCCTACATTTTTAAACGAAGATGGTGTTTTTGATGATTCTAAATTAAAGTTGTTTATAGATAATTTAAAAAGCTCTTCAGCTGAAGCTTACCAAAATTGGTTATCAACAGAGCAATCTTTAGCTACAAATGCTTTACAATCTAACTACTTTAACATGGTTAAAGCTGGTACTACTGCAACATTAGCAGAAGGACAGTTAGAGCATAAGTTAGAAGGAGAAAAAGTTGATATCAATTATGTACAAGTTCCTTACACATCTATTCCAGACACAGAAGTTAACGTATCGCAATCAGATATTAAAAACTACATAAACAAAAATCAAAAAGCTTATCAAACTGAAGCTAATAGAAATTTTCAATATGTGTTTTTTAAAGAAGTTGCCTCTTTAGAAGATGAAAACGAAATCAAAAATGAACTTAACGGTTTACTTAAAGATAAAGAGGTTTATAACGAAGCGACTAAAGCTACAGATAACAAATTAGGTTTTGTTAATACTAAAGATGTAGAAGGTTTTGTAAACAGTAACTCTGATGATTTAAAGTTTGTAGACAAGTACCAATACAAATCTAGCTTACCAGCAACAATTGCAGACACCATCTTTAATTTAGAAGCTGGAAAAACTTACGGTCCATATAAAGACGGTAACTATTATAAAGTAACTAAAGTTTTAGATTATAAAAAATTAGCAGATTCAATCGAGTCTAGCCATATTGTAATTCCTTTTGTTGGAACAACAAGAGCAGCAGCTGATGTTACTAGAACTAAAGAAGAAGCTAAAGCAATGATCGATAGTATCTTTCCTTTAGTAAAAAATGATAAAACTAAATTTGCAGAAGTAGCAAATGAAATTAACTCTGACGGAACTAAAGGTAAAGACGGAAGTATTGGTTGGACAAGATTAACAACTTATAATCCTGCAAGTTTTGACCCTGACTTTGCTAATTTCTTATTTTTTAATGAAACTGGAAGTATAGACGTTGTTTTAACAAAGTTTGGTTACCATATTATTAGAGTAGACGATAAGAAAAATGTTGAAACTGCTGCTAAATTAGCAACAATTGCTAGAAAAATAGAGCCTTCTTCTAAAACAGAAGACAAAATATTTGCTGATGCATCTAATTTTGAATTAGCAATTGCTAAAGGAAACTTTGCAGAAGTGGCTAAAAATGCAAACTACGAAGTACGTCCAATGACAGCTAACGAGTTAGACGAAAGTATTCCTGGATTAGGAAATCAACGTCAAATTGTACGTTGGGCTTTTGAAGATGCAACTGCAGTTGGAGACTACAAGCGTTTTGATAACGTACCAGGAGGAATTGTAATTGCACAATTAACTGGTAAGCAGGAGAAAGGATTAATGAGTGTTGAAGATGCTTCAGTTACTGCATTGCCAGCAATTAGAAAAGAGAAAAAAGCTAAAATGATAATGGACAGAGTTAACGCTTCAACATTAGCAGATTTTGCTGCAGCAGAAAGCCAAACGGTTAAATCATCTTCAGCAATAAACATGAAAAACCCAACAATTGCGGGAGCAGGAAAAGAGCCAATGGTTGTAGGTACTGCTTTTGGATTAAAAGAAGGTGTAGCTTCTAAATTAATAAAAGGAAACACAGGTGTGTTTATGGTACAGGTTACTAAAAAGACACCAGCTGTAGAATTAGAAAACTATTTACCATTTGCTAATCAAGTAAGTGCACAAAAGTTAAGTGCAGTACAAACTAGATTATACAGTGCTTTAAAAGAGTCTGCAGAGATTGAAGATTTTAGAGCTAAAACAGTACAATAAACAACTATAGTTTACATATTAAAAAAGCCTCTTAAATTATTAAGAGGCTTTTTTATGCCTTATTTTTATAAGACCATGTCTTTATATTTTAATATAGTATTAAAACCTTTAGCTTTAAAATAGTCTGTTGGATTAGTTGTACTTGCGACTAAAATAAAATCGCCTCCCCAAGCACCCAAACTTTTAATACTACCATCAAAATCGCTAAAAAGGGTATCCTTAACTTTAGTTTGATTTGTTATAGTACTTATAATGGTTTCGTGCTGTTCTATTAAATTTTTTAAGTCTTCTAGTGTTTCGCTTTTAATAACATTAACTGTTATGGCATTAATAGCTTTTATTGTATTTGCTAAGTCGTGTTTGTTAGCTTTATAATGTGCAATACCATCACGACTATTTTGTTTTTTATTTAAATGAATAAAATATAAGTTTTCAAAAAAGTCAGGTTTAAAGTCTAATGTATTTATTACAGGTAGGTTGTTTGTTAATTGATAAACTATAGCTTTGCTATTTTGTGCACAAGCAATATCATAACCACTACCTCCAAAGGTTAAGTTTAATAATTGGTATGGATCTACGTTAGCCCATTGCGCTAAATTATTTATTAAAGTAGACGATGTGCCCAATCCCCAATTTTTAGGAAACTCAAGTATTGTAGTTATTTTAAAACCTGTTTTACAAGTTAAAAATTCAGGGTTTAACTGCTTTATAGCCTTTAGGATTTGAATTAGCCTATCAGAGATAGGATTACGAGAAAGGTAACCGTCTTTAATTTCATTTAAACTAAATATATCTTCAAACCAAATGGCGTTGTTGTGGTCCAAACTTGTCCATATAATTTGAGGTTCATCAATAGACTGCACTGTTAATTGTTGACCAAATTTAGTGGGAACAGCTAACGCTTTAGCGCCATCAAGTACAACATACTCTGCAGTAAGTAATAATTTTCCGTGACTATAAAAGGTTTGCATTATTGTCTTAGTTTTTCAATAGCTTTTACAACAGCACTATGTGTAACTACGTTAGTTTTAAAGTGATTTACAATCTGCTCTTTTTCAGAAGGTGTTGCTTCAAACTGATTTAATATATTCATTAAATGCATTTTCATGTGTCCTTCTTGTATGCCAGTTGTGGTTAAGCTTCTTAAAGCCGCAAAATTTTGCGCTAATCCTGCAACAGCTACAATTTGCATTAATTGTTTTGCAGTAGGTTTGTATAAAATTTGTAATGCTAGTTTGACTAAAGGATGTAAGCTTGTTAAACCGCCAACAGTACCTAAAGCTAAGGGTATTTCCATCCAAAAAGTAAAGATGCCATCTTCAATTTTAGCATGCGTTAAGCTGCTATATTTTCCATCTTTTGCAGCGTAGGCATGTACACCAGCTTCTACAGCTCTAAAATCATTACCTGTAGCCAACACAACAGCATCAATCCCATTCATGATACCTTTGTTGTGGGTAACAGCTCTGTAAGGTTCGATTTCTGCAATATTAACTGCTTGTACAAATTTTTCAGCAAATGTATTTGGATCTATGTCTTTTTCAGCTAAAGCTTCAATTTTACAACTTACTTCAGCTCTAACTAAGCACTCAGGTACGTAATTAGATAAAATACTCATGACAATATTTATAGGCTGTTGTAAGTGATGATCAGCTTCATTTTTAAATGTTTTAGCAAATTGTTCTAAGCAAGAGTTTATAAAATTCGCTCCCATTGCATCTAAGGTTTCAAAAGTAGCATGCAGCTGATAGTAATTATCTAAATCGCTGGTTTTATCTCTTAATTCAATATCTAAAATACCACCACCACGTTTTTCCATATTTTTAGTAATGGATTTGGTGTCAGTTATAAGTTGCTGTTTTATAGTGTCAAAATAGTTTTTTAAATCACTATAACTTCCGGAATATGTAAAGTGGACTTGACCAATTTTAGTAGTAGATAAAACGGTAGCTTTAAATCCACCTCTGGTTTGCCAGAATTTTGCAGATTTACTAGCAGCAGCAACTACAGAGCTTTCTTCAATTGTCATTGGTATGGTGTAAATCTTGTCATTAATAACAAAATTTGGTGCAATTCCAAAGGGTAAAAAATAATTAGTTATTGTGTTTTCTAT
Organism: Olleya sp. UBA1516; assembly: GCF_002323495.1. Lineage (NCBI taxonomy): Bacteria > Pseudomonadati > Bacteroidota > Flavobacteriia > Flavobacteriales > Flavobacteriaceae > Olleya > Olleya sp. UBA1516. The sequence continues at coordinate 89,368 of NZ_DCQO01000016.1, read as the reverse complement.
AAACTCGTCATGCAACTGTTGTAGCTTTTGATCGCTATTCCAATATTGCTTTAGGATGGTCTCAGCATCTTTATAGGCTGACAGGTGATTTTTAATTAGCCAATTAATCTTTTCAGCTTTTGATAATTTAGAAAATCCAGAAACGAGTGTGCTCATGTTATTATTTTTGAAATGCAAAGATACTATATACACTTTCAAATTATAGTAGTACGTGTAATATTGCTGATTTATCTGTTAATGTTGGCGGTTTTTTGGGTATTTTTTAGTAAACTTGACATCCTATTATTAAATAATTAATTTTAAATGAAGATTTTAAGAATCCTTTCCCTATTCTGCTTTTTGGCAAGTACATTTTTAACTGCTCAAAATAAGGAATTTACACTTGATGAAATATGGAGTGGTGCCTTTAGAACAGAAGGTTTAGACGCCTTACACTCTATGAATAATGGTCAACAATATTCGGTTTTAAACTTTGATCGCGCAAGTGGTACAACTACAATCGATATTTACGACTATAAGACTTTAGAAAAGGTTAAAACGTTAGTTAGCTCTAAGGATTTAGATTTAAAATATTTTTCTGATTATACCTTTAGCGAGGATGAAAATAAAATACTTTTAGCTTTTGACGAAGAATCTATTTTTAGACGTTCTTCATTAGGTAAATATGTGGTGTATGATGTGTCAGAAAAGTCTATCCATAGTGTCGCAAACCATAAAATACAAGAACCAACTTTTTCTCCAGACGGTAAAAAAGTAGCCTACGGTTATCAAAATAATTTATACGTTAAAAACTTAGAGACTAATAACGTTACACAATTGACTTTTGATGGCAAAAAAAATAAAATTATTAATGGTATTACGGATTGGGTTTATGAGGAAGAATTTGGTTTTGTTAGAGCATTTGATTGGAATGCAGATAGTAACAAAATAGCATTTATAAGATTTGACGAAAGTGATGTGCCTGAGTTTTCTATGGACGTTTACGGTAAGGATTTATATCAAACACAAACCGTTTTTAAATATCCAAAAGCAGGAGAACGTAATGCTGTAGTGTCCTTACATCTTTATGATTTAGATAAAAATAAATTGGAAGAAGTAAAAGTAAATAAAACTTACAACGACTTTTATATCCCTAGAATTAAATGGTCTCATGACGCTAATATGTTAAGTGCTATTTATATGAATCGTCATCAAAACGAATTAGATTTATGGATGATTGATGCTAGTCAAAACGAAGCGTATTTGGTTGTTGAAGAAAAGGATAAAGCTTATATAGATATTACAGACAATCTAACGTTTTTAAAGGATAAGACTTTTATTTGGACTAGCGAAAAAGATGGTTATAATCATGTGTATCATTATAGCAAAAAAGGAAAATTAATTAACCAGATTACAAAAGGTAATTGGGAAGTGACGGAGTATTATGGTTATGATAGTGCTTCAGATCGTATTTTTTATCAGTCAGTAGAAAACGGTAGTATTAACAGAGACGTTTATTCTATTAAATTAAACGGAACTCAAAAAAGAAGATTAACACAAAACGAAGGCACAAATAATGCAGACTTTAGTGCTAACTTCACTTACTTTATCAATACTTTTTCAAGTGCGACAACGCCATATTTATATACTTTAAATGATGCTAGTACAGGAAAAGTTTTAAAAACCATAAAAGATAATAAAGATTTAAAGGAAACTTTAAAGGCTTATACAATATCTGAAAAAGAGTTTTCTACTATTTCTGTAAACGGAAACGACTTAAACATGTGGATGATTAAGCCAGCCAATTTTGATGCTAATAAACAATATCCATTGTTTATGTTTCAATATTCAGGTCCAGGATCTCAACAAGTGGCTAATAAATGGCATAGCGCAAATGACTATTGGTATCAAATGTTGGCGCAACAAGGTTATATTATAGCTTGTGTTGATGGAAGAGGAACAGGTTTAAAAGGTGCAGATTTTAAAAAAGTAACTCAAAATGAATTAGGTAAATTTGAAGTAGAAGATCAAATTGAAGCAGCAAAATTACTAGGAGCTCGAGCATATGTTGATTCTAGCAGAATGGGAATTTGGGGATGGTCCTATGGTGGATTTATGTCAAGTAATGCGTTATTTAAAGGAAACGATGTGTTTAAAATGGCAATAGCTGTAGCACCTGTAACTAGTTGGAGGTTTTATGACTCTATTTATACAGAGCGTTATATGACAACACCACAAGAAAACGCAAGTGGTTACGATAACAACTCACCAATAAATCATGTAGATAAATTAGAAGGAGACTTTTTATTAATACATGGAACAGGAGACGATAACGTACACGTACAAAATACAATGCGCATGGTTGAAGCTTTAGTACAAGCTAATAAGCAGTTTGAATGGATGATATATCCAGACAAAAATCATGGTATTTATGGAGGTAATACAAGATTGCATTTATATACAAAAATGACAAACTTTATCAATCGCACTTTAGGCGATAAACTTTAATTAAACTAACTAATATTATAACTTATGGAATTTAAATTTGGAGGTTCAGAAACCAATCAAAAGACCGTTTTAGGTCATCCGTCTGGATTATTTGTACTCTTTTTTACTGAAATGTGGGAACGATTCTCCTATTATGGGATGCGTGCTTTACTAGTACTGTTTTTAACAAAGTCAATCCTTGAAGGAGGATGGGGTTGGGAGCGTGAAGATGCAACCTTAATGTATGGATGGTATATTGGATTGGTTTATTTAACACCAATAATTGGTGGTTATTTAGCTGATAAATTTTTAGGTTTTAGAAAGTCCGTTGTTATTGGTGCTTTAATAATGACTTTAGGACATGCTGCTATGGCTTTAGAGGGATTAACAGATATGTTTTTTTACATTGGATTAGTCTTTCTTATTTTAGGGAACGGTTTATTTAAGCCAAATATTTCTTCAATTGTTGGTCAATTATATAAAGGTCAAGGAAAAGAGAAAGATGCTGGTTACACCATTTTTTACATGGGAATTAATGCAGGAGCATTTTTAGGTATTCTTTTATGTGGTTACATAGGTGAGAAAATAGGATGGCATTATGGATTTGGATTAGCTGGTGTATTTATGTTTTTTGGAATGTTACAATTTTACTTTGCACAAAAAATATTTGGTAACATTGGATTATCTCCAAATAATAGTGAAGACCTTGACGATACATTAGAACATTCAATGGAAGCGATTGGAGATGATGTAGAAGATGTTATTGACGATGCTAAGTCGTCTAAAGTTACCAAAGACCGTTTGACTGTAATTGGTATTTTTGCTTTGTTTACAGTATTCTTTTGGTGGGCATTTGAGCAAGCAGGTGGATCTATGACCATTTTTGCAGCAGATTATACAGATCGTGCTTTAAGTGGAGAGTCTGCAACGGTTTTTAATATTGTTAATTCAATTATTACATTAGTACCTTTATTTGTTTTAACATGGGTTTTAGGAATGCTATTTAAGCAAACTTTTAAAAAGTATGCCTTATCAAATTTTTTCTTAGGATTTAGTTTTTTAATTATTTGGGTGATTGTTATTTGGATGTTATATAGAGAGTTTACATCTGAAGCTACTGAAGTTGCAGCATCATGGTTCTCTGTATTAAATTCATTATTCATTATATTATTTGCACCAGTATTTTCTAAAATATGGGAAAGCAAATACAACCCATCAGGACCAATCAAATTTGCTTTAGGGTTAATTCTTGTAGGAGTAGGTTTTGCTGCATTAGCATATGGAGCTTCAGGAATCCCAGATGGCGCAAAATCAGCTTCAGTTAGTATGATTTGGTTAATTATTGCTTTCTTATTGCATACTTTAGGAGAGCTTTGTGTATCTCCAGTAGGATTAAGTTATGTTAGTAAATTAGCTCCTGTAAAACTAGTAAGTATGATGTTTGGTATTTGGTTTATTGCAAACTTCTTGGCTGGTGTAATTGGAGGTTGGACAGCAAGTTACATGGATCCAATTATGGAAGATTACGGTTTATCAACATTCTTCTTAATCTTTACTTTAATTCCAATAGGAGCAGGTGTAATTATGCTTTTATTAAATGGTAAGATTAAGCGTATGATGCATGGTGTACAATAATTAACACTTAATATATTATTAAAATAAACGCCTCATATTTGAGGCGTTTTATTTTTTTGTAAATTTGGAACACTATTTGCGACTATAAAAGATATAAAATAAATACAATGAAAAACATATTTTTAGCCCTAACATTGTTATTAACAGTTAGTAGTTTTGCACAAGACAAAATTAACTGGGTAACACTTGAAGAAGCTGTTGAGCTTCAAAAAAAAGAACCTAGAAAAATAATGATGGATGCTTACACAGCTTGGTGTGGTCCATGTAAACTTTTGGATGCTAGAACTTTTACTAATAAAGACCTAATTGCGTATGTAAATAAGTATTATTATGCTGTGAAGTTTAATGCTGAGGGAAATGAAGAAATCACCTTTAAAGGAAAAACATATAAAAACCCGAGTTACAATCCAGCTAAAGCTAAAACTAGAAATTCTAGTCACGAGCTTTCACGTGGTTTAGGGATTAGAGCTTATCCAACGTTGCTGTTTTTTGATGAAGATGCACAGCTAATATCACCAATTACAGGATATCAAACACCACAAGCTTTAGAGTTGTATTTAAAAATGTTTCAATCTAATAAACATAAAGACATGAAAACTCAAGCAGATTTTGATGCCTATTACAAAGCCTTTAAAGCAACCTTTAAAAACAATTAAACCGTATTTAATAGTTTATAATATAAGCTCCTGTTTTACCTGTATGGTAAAACGGGAGTTTTTGTTTTAAACAAGTGGCTTCCCATCGATTTACATACGATCTATAATTATTTCCATCTGCTATTATAACCTTTGGTTTTAAGCTGTCAATTAATCGCTCTAGGTTTAATTTTGGAGATTGTGTTAATACAACATAATCTATTGTTATTCCTTTGACATTAAATATGGACAAACTATCAATAACTAATACATGTTTGTTGTCCAGTTTGTATAGGTTAGTTACAGGTTTTGAAGCTGATGTTTGTAATGCGTTTTTGACTGCATAGCTTCTAATTATAGAATTTGTTTCTGCTGTTTTTAATGTAGAAAAGGTTGCTAATTGATTGTTATGTTTTTTACCTAATAGTGTGTTTCTACTTTTATGAAATACAATAAATTGATTGCTTTTATTATTAAATTGGACAATGGTATAGGATAATTGTAAAACCAAGACCGAAATTAAGGTTAGTTGTAACCACCTATAATTCTTATAATGGTAAAGTGCATAAAGGCAAAATATAAAAATATAGGATACAATGACTTGAGCGATGGTAAACGGAATATCAATTATTAAAAAATCTTCCTGACTAGAAATCCATTCAAAAAAGGAATTCATCCAATTGATAACCATTCCAAAAGTGTCTGATAAAAATGTTTTAGGTAAACCAAATAGTGCTAATGTTATTACTAGTAAACCCAAACCTAATATGATACTTAAAAATGGAATTACAATTAGATTGGATAGCCAAAACAAACTAGGAAATTGATGGAAATAATATAGACTTATAGGAATAATTCCAAATTGAGCAGAAACAGTTACTGTTAAAGTTTGCCATAACAGCGTTACAATTTTGTATTTAGGTGTCCAAAGTTTTTCTAATATAGGCTGAAAACTAACGATTGCTATTACTGCAGCATAACTTAACTGAAAACCAACATCAAATAAAAAATTAGGTTTAATTAATAGTAAAATAAAAACAGAAACAGCTAAGGTGTTGTAGATGTTTGTCGGACGTTTTAAGTTAATACCTATAGCAACAATACTAAACATCGTTGTTGCTCTTATAATAGATGCAGAACCACCTGCAATTAAAGCATAGGTCCATAATAAAATAACGAGTATTATGGTTTTATAAAACTTCCCGTTTTTTAAACGTTCTACAGGTTTGAATACCAAATTTAGTATTAATAATATTATACCAACATGTAACCCAGAAACTGCCAATATGTGTATGGCACCTGCATTAGTGTAATTGTCATAAACTGCTTTTGTTATATTTTGTCTTTGCCCTAATATTAAGGCATTAATAATGGATAGCTGGTCATTTGTATATTGATACTTATCTAATTTGCTATTTATGTGATATCTTAATTTAGCTGCATATCCAAATAGGGTATGTGTTTTATTTTGAAGTTGTAGTATATTGGTGTGATCAGCATACAGCTGAAAGTGTACTTGCTGTTTTTCTAAATAATTTTTATAGCTAAATTGATCGGGATTTAAAGGCTTTTTAACGTCTACCAATGGTATGGCAGTCGTGTAAATAGCATCTATTGGTAATAAAGATTGTAGACTGTCTTTTTTAACGTTTAGCAAAGCTTTACCTATAACGTTATTGTTATTTATTTGAAGCAAGTCAATATAATAACGCTGACTATAAGCATTAGGTTTTAATAATTCTCTAATCCTAAAAGCTGTAGTAGTAGTGGAGGTATCTTTACTTATATAATTACTAAAGTGATTGGTTTTATTTAAATCTTCGTTACTATTAGATATAAAAAGACCAAATGCAACAAAAGTTAAGTAGATAATAGTGCCAAAAAGATAAATGTGGTTACTTTTCTTTTTGAAAATAAAATATAAAATAACGGAAAGCGCTGTAAGACTTATAGTTATAAACCAGCTATAAAGTACCGAAATACTTAGTATCTTAGAAAGTACTATACCAAGTATTAAGCAAATTGTAAATTTTATAATTGAAAAATGAAGCAATTTCATACTTCAATATAGTCAATTTCTTACAATAATCGTCGTGCTTGGACAAAAGCAAAGTACCAATAGCGTTCAGATAAAAGGGAAGTCATTACACCTTTACTTGTACTTGCATGAATAAACTCCACACGTCCTAATCTAGAAGACGTTACTAAACCAACATGGTTAACGGTTCTGCTGTTTCGTTTTGTGGCAAAAAACAGTAAGTCACCTTCTCTAACTTCTTTTACATCTATCCAGTCACCATGAGTAGCCATATCGCTTGAAGATCTTGGTAAACTAATATCTTCAGATTGAAATGCTGTATAGATTAATCCAGAGCAATCCATACCTTTTTTTGTAGTACCACCATATTTGTATCTAACACCTTCATAACTTTGTGCATTATTAATAATGCTTGCAATTAATGGATTGTTAACAGTTATGGCTTCCACAGATTGATTATCTTCTGATTGATCATCAGTTGATATGTCTCTAGTAGATTTTGTGCTGGTTTTTCTAGCAGGACCACGTCTAGCAGGTTTATTGTTGGTTTGGCTGATAACTTCAGATTCAGATTTTGTAGTGACAACACGCTTGCTTTTACTGCTTCCGCAAGACATTAATGTTGCTGTTATTAAAAGTAGGACAATTTTATTCATTTAATAATTAATCGTGTATGTAATTGTATATCAGTTTAGCTGTGTTTTCACTAGCACCTTTTCCACCTAATTTTTTTTCTAAGTCATAATAACTCATAAAATATTTAGTACGTTCATAGCTATCTAGTATAGTATCTAACTCTTTTTTTAGACGTTTAGTGTTAAAGTCACCCTGAATTAATTCGGTTACAACCTCTTTATCCAAAATTAAGTTTACTAAGCTAATGTAATCTAGGTTTACTACTCGTTTACCAATTTGGTAAGACACCCAACTCCCTTTGTAGCAAACTACCTGAGGCACTTTAAACAAAGCGGTTTCTAATGTTGCTGTTCCAGAGGTCACTAAAGCAGCAGTTGCAAGACTTAGTAAATCGTAAGTTTTATTGCTTATAAAATGGACATTACTTTGTTTAATAAAGGTTTTATAAAAGTCGTAATCCTGACTTGGTGCACCTGCAATTACAAATTGGTAGTCTGGATAGTCATCTACAACACTAAGCATTACGGATAACATTTTTGTTATTTCTTGCTTTCTACTTCCTGGTAATAGGGCAATAATTGGTTTTTCGCTTAAACCATGTGTTTTTCTAAACGTTTTATCGTCCACTTGTGTTTTATCTGCAATAGCATCAATTAATGGATGTCCAACAAAATGCACAGGATAATTATGTTTGTTTTCGTAAAAGTCTTTTTCAAACGGTAGGATCACATACATTTGGTCTACATCATGTTTGATAGCTTTAATACGACCTTCTTTCCAAGCCCAAATTTGAGGAGAAATATAATAATGTGTTTTAAAATTTTTAATCTTAGCCCATTTTGCAATACGTAGATTAAATCCAGGATAGTCAATAAAAATAATCACGTCAGGATTATAGTTTGCAATATCTGTTTTACAAAACGATAAGTTTTTGGCAATAGTCCTTAAATTCATGATCACTTCAGAAAATCCCATAAAAGCTAGAGCTTTATAGTGTTTTACCAATGTACCACCAACAGATTGCATTAAGTCGCCTCCCCAAAACCTAAAATCTGCTGTTGCATCTTGTTTTTGCAACGCTTTCATTAGGTTAGAGCCATGTAAATCGCCAGAGGCTTCGCCAGAAATAATGTAATACTTCAATTTATAATCTATTTATTATAATAATTAATCCAATTATTAGTGTGGCTATTAGCACACCTTTTGCCAAATCATCCTTTTTTTTGTTTAAAAATAGAAAAAACAAACCTAAGTTAAGCAAAGCGCCTAAGCTAACTATTTTGTCAACAAATTTAAACTGTATGGCTTTTTTAAAAGTCTCTTCAATGCCATATCTAGAAAAGAATGCGATGTACAGTAATACACCAATTCCTGTAGAAATCACACCTAAAATAAAGCCAAAAATAATGTGTTTTTTGTTATTCAAATTGCCACGTATTTAGTTCTTGCATGTAATGGTGCGCAGTTAAATCGTATTGTACAGGTACAACAGAAACATAACCTTCAGATAAAGCATATTCGTCAGTATCTGTGCCTTTATCGTAATTTACAAATTCACCAGTTAACCAATAGTAATCTCTACCTTGAGGTGTTTGTCTTTTATCAAATTTTTCTTTCCAATTAGCCCTTGCTTGTCTGCAAACTTTAATACCTTTTATATCCTTCTTTTTTAAAGCAGGAATGTTTACATTTAGTATCATACCATCAGCAATACCATGTTGTAAAGCATTTTTAGCTATTTGTTTAATGTATTTTTTAGAAGCTTCAAAATCTGCATCCCATTTGTAATCCAACAAAGAAAATCCGATAGCAGGTATACTTTCAATTCCTGCTTCAATAGCAGCACTCATAGTTCCAGAATATATCACATTGATGGAGCTGTTAGAGCCATGATTAATACCAGATACGCACAAATCTGGACGTCTGTCTAAAACCTCGTTAATTGCAATTTTAACACAATCTGCAGGTGTCCCAGAACAGCTGTATTTTAAAGTTTTGTCTCCTTTTTTAGAGACTTTATCTAAGTGTAGTACGTTGTTTAAAGTAATAGCATGACCCATTCCGCTTTGCGGACTATCTGGAGCTACAACAACGACGTCGCCTAGGGTTTCCATAACTTCAATTAAAGCTAAAATTCCTGGTGCAGTTATGCCATCATCATTAGTCACTAAAATTAGTGGTTTTTTACTCATAGTAGTCTATTAAATTACTTAGCTAAAATACATAATTTCTCCCGTATCTACTCAATTTATTCAGTTTAACAAAAAATTAGGTGGTTTAGATTTTATTGGCATGGTTTTTTCTTTACTTTAGTAGAAATTTCTCGAAAAAATTTAAACAGAACACATGAAAAGGAAATATAATATAATATTGCTAGTACTATTATTAGCATTTGGTTCTTGTAGTTTTACCACTAAAGTTGATGACGATCCAGATAAAGACAAACTTTTAATACAAATCATAACTTTAGCTTTAGACCAATTACATTTTGAGCCAAAAGAATTAAATGATGCTTTTTCTGCAGAAATTTATTCGGACTATTTAGAGTTGGTTGACCCTTTAAAACGTTATTTCTTGCAGTCAGATATTGACGATTTTAAAAAGTTTGAAACCGAAATTGATGATCAGTTAAGAGCTTATGATATTTCGTTTTTTAGTTTGGTTTATGAGCGTTTAGTGCAACGTCAAGAAGAAGCTAAATCTTATTATAAAGATATTTTAGCAAAGCCTTTTGATTTTAATCAAGACGAAGATTATAATACAGATTATAAAAACTTACCATACGCTAAAAACAAAAAAGGATTAAAAGAACGTTGGAGACAACAATTAAAATTTAATACACTTTCTAGTTACGATGCTTTAATGGATGAGCAAAATGATACAGCTAAAGTAAATGAAGACGAGGAAGGTACTGAAGCTATTGAAAAAGAGCCTGTAGTTAAAAAATCTATTACAGAAATTGAAGCAGAAGCTAGAGCTGAAACGTCTAAAGCTTTAGATAATTATTTTACAGACTATATCGAAGATATGGATCGTGAGGACTGGTTTGGTATGTATGTAAATACCATTGTTGAAGAGTTTGATCCACACACCTCTTACTTAGCACCAACAGATAAAGATAGATTTGATCAACAAATGTCTGGTAAACTTGAAGGTATTGGAGCACGTTTACAGAAAAAAATGGACTACATCAAAATTGTAGAGCTTATTTCTGGTGGACCAGCTTGGAGAGATGGAGAGATAGAAGTTGGTGATGTTATAATGAAAGTACGTCAGGACAAAGAAAAAGAAGCAGTAAGCGTAGTTGGAATGCGTATCGATGATGCTATTAAATTAATTAAAGGACCTAAAGGGACTAAGGTTATTTTAACCATGAAAAAAGTGGATGGTACTATCCAAGATATTGCGGTAACTAGAGATTTAGTAGAGCTGGAAGAGACTTATGCTAAGTCTTCAATAGTGAAAAAAGACAATAAAAATTACGGAATAATAAATCTGCCTAAATTTTATGTAGATTTTGAAGATTACAATAATCGTAATGCTGCAACAGATATTAAATTAGAAATTGAGCGTTTAAAAGAAGCTGGTATTGAAGGTCTTGTTTTAGACTTACGTAATAATGGTGGAGGATCTTTAAGAACCGTTGTAGATATGGCTGGTTTATTTATTAAAGATGGACCAATTGTACAAGTTAGATCAACCGACGAGCCAAAAGAGGTGTTACGTGATACAGATAAATCCATTGTTTGGGATGGACCATTAGTAATTATGGTTAACGAGTTGTCTGCATCTGCATCAGAGATTTTAGCTGCAGCAATGCAAGATTATAAACGTGCTATTATTATTGGTAGTAAGCAAACTTATGGTAAAGGAACAGTACAAAATGTATTAGACTTAAACCGTATGGTTCGTAATAGTTCTCACGGAGATTTAGGAGCCTTAAAATTAACGCGTCAAAAATTTTACCGTATTAATGGTGGATCAACGCAGTTAGAAGGTGTAAAAAGTGATGTTGTTGTTCCGGATCGTTACAGTTTTATTGATATAGGTGAGCGTGATCAAGAAAACCCATTAGCTTGGGATAAGATCACACCTGTAGATTTTGAAGTTTGGACTAGCTATTTTGACTACGATCGTACCATTGCTAATAGTAAAGAGCGTATGGCTAATAACGAGCAATTAAAGTTAATTGAAAATAGTGCCAAATGGGCTAAAACAAAAATGGATGATAACAGCTACTCGCTTAATTACGAAAAATATAGAGCAGAGTTAAAGTTAAATGAAGAAGAAGCAAAGCAGTTTGATGCGATTTCAGATTATAAAACTAATTTAACATTTGAGTCGTTACCATACGAGCAAAAAATGTTTGATCAAGACACAACCTTACGTGATAAACGTAACAGATGGCATGAAAATTTAAGTAAAGATGTTTATGTTGAAGAGGCGCTTAACGTGCTAAATGACCTAAAAATGACTTACGAAATTAAAAAAGTAGCCACGATAAAAAATTAGTAGTTTTGTCATTCCTTTGATTTGTATATTTAGCATTGCAAAACTCAGGAATTGATAATTATAAAATGACAACAAAAACATACTCCTTATCACAATTAGCGCTTCAAAAGTTTAAAAAAAACTTTTGGGGCGTTTTTAGTTTGTGTTTTGTAGCATTAGTTGGCTTAGTGTCTGTATTTGCGTATTTATTTGCACCAGACAATTCTCAAAATGCCAATCAAATGCATGTGTCTATTCATTCTAAACCTCCAGGTTTTAATGTTAAGATGTTGACCATACCTTCTCAAATTAAAAACGAGCAATCACTTTTTCAAAAAGTGTTCTTCGGAATAAACAATACAGATACCGAAATTCCTATTTCTAGTTATTCAATACATAATAACCAATTAACGTATACCGAGTTTGCTTCTGATGGTTTTGAAGGCGACACAAAAACAATCGATGCGTCTTTTATCACTCAAAATTCAGCGTCTCAACATATTAAAAACGTTACCTTCTATTTAGGAACCGATAAATATGGACGTGATTTATTAAGTCGTTTATTGGTTGGTGCACGTATTTCTTTTTTTATTGGCTTTGTAGCAGTATTTATATCTTTGGTTATTGGGATTTTTATGGGTAGTGTTGCTGGATATTATGGAGGTAAAGTGGATGCTTTAATCATGTGGATTATAAATGTAACCTGGTCCATACCAACGTTATTGTTGGTTATAGCTATTACCTTAGCCTTAGGTAAAGGGTTTTGGCAAGTATTTATAGCAGTAGGTTTAACCATGTGGGTTGAAGTGGCTAGAGTCGTTAGAGGTCAACTTATTAGTGCAAAACAAATGCAATATGTGACAGCAGCTAGAGCTTTAGGATTTAACGATTTTAGGATAATAACAAAACATATATTACCTAACATTATGGCTCCAGTGATTGTAATATGTGCAGCCAATTTTGCTGCAGCAATATTAATAGAGTCTGGACTTAGTTTTCTTGGTATTGGTGCACAACCACCTATGGCAAGTTGGGGAGCGATGATTAAGGATCATTACAACTATATTATTTTAGGCAAACCCTATCTAGCTATTTTACCAGGTTTATGCATCATGCTTTTAGTAATGGCTTTTATGTTAATTGGTAATGCATTACGCGATGCGTTAGATGTTAAAGTTTAGGCTTCTAGATTAACTATTCCCTTTAAAATAAATACATCACAGTCTTTTTTTATATACTTTTGCAACGTTATGCAAGAATTAAAATTATCAGATTGGTTACCTACCACTAACAAAGAGGTTAAGATACGTGGTTGGCAAGAGCTAGACGTCATACTTTTTAGTGGAGACGCCTACGTGGATCATCCTACGTTTGGTCCAGCAGTTATTGGACGTTTGCTAGAAAGTTTTGGCTTACGTGTCGCTATTGTACCACAACCTAATGTTAACGATAATCTTCAGGACTTTGTAAAATTAGGTAAACCAAGATTATTTTTTGGTGTTACAGGTGGTTGTATGGATCCCATGATTAGCAATTATAATGCTAATAAAAAGAAACGTGATAAGGATGCCTATACGCCAAATGGTGACATTGGATTTAGACCTGATTATGCATCGTCTGTATATTCTAAAATTTTAAAAGAAAAATGGCCAGATACTCCAGTTTTAATTGGTGGTATCGAAGGGTCTTTACGTCGTGTAACACACTACGATTATTGGAGTGATCAATTAATGCCAACAATTTTAGAAACTTCTAAAGCAGATATGTTGGTATACGGAATGGGAGAACAACCTTTACGTGAAATCATCCGTTTGTTAGAAAAAGGCGTGCCATTTAGTAGTATTAATACAGTTAATCAAACCGCTGTATTAATGAATAAAGACGAAAAAATACCTAAGAACAGTAATTGGGAAGATATTGAAATTGCTTCGCATGAAACCTGTTTAAAGGATAAGAAAAAATATGCCTCTAATTTTAAGGTCATCGAGCAAGAGTCCAATAAATTAGCTGCAAGACGAATTTTCCAAAAAGTAGGAGATAAGGTGTTAATGATTAATCCACCATATCCAACAATGACTGAAGCAGAAATTGATGCGTCATTTGATTTACCATACACACGATTACCACATCCTAAGTATGATAAACGTGGACCAATTCCTGCGTTCGAGATGATTAAGTTCTCAATCAACATTCACAGAGGTTGTTTTGGTGGTTGTAGCTTTTGTACCATATCTGCGCATCAAGGAAAATTTATTGCCTCACGTAGCAAGGAATCTATTTTAAAAGAAGTTGATACTGTTGCAAATATGCCTGATTTTAAAGGGTATTTAAGTGACATTGGAGGACCAAGTGCCAATATGTATCAAATGAAGGGTAAAGTACAGTCTATTTGCGATAAATGTGTTGCACCAAGTTGTATTTCGCCAGTAATATGTAGTAATTTAGATACGTCTCATAAACCGTTAACCGAATTGTACCAAGCGGTTGATAGTCATCCAAAAGTTAAAAAATCGTTTATAGGTTCTGGAATCCGACACGATATGTTAGTCCCAGAATTTAATAAAAATGCAGATCCAAAAGAGTTAGATGCCTATACAGAAGAAGTCATGACTAAGCACGTCTCTGGACGACTTAAAGTGGCTCCAGAGCATACTAGTGATCCTGTATTAAAATTGATGCGTAAACCGTCGTTTAAATACTTCCATAAGTTTAAAGAGCGTTTTGATAAGATTAATATTGCTAAAGGATTAAAATTACAGTTAATACCTTACTTTATTTCTAATCATCCAGCTTGTGAGGTTGAAGATATGGCTAATCTAGCTGCCGAAACCAAAGACATGGGATTCCAGTTAGAGCAAGTACAAGGGTTTACACCAACACCAATGACTGTGGCTACTGTAATTTATTATAGTGGTTACCATCCTTACACGCTTAAAAAAGTAAATACACCAATTACTAGAAAAGAGAAAGACGAACAACACCGTTTTTTCTTTTGGTATAAAGACGAAAACAAAGCGTGGATCAAAAAGACCTTAAATAAATTAGGACGTCAAGACTTATTAGACGTGCTGTTACCTAGCAAAGAAGAGAAATGGCGAAAAAACAAACCTAAAGGTGAAGCTAAAAACACCTTTAATGACGCTGTTCCGTTTAATCAACGTAAGAATAAGGCTAAGTTTAAAAGCAAAAACAAACGTCGTTAAAAATTAGTAATCTATTAACTTTTTTTTGGTGTAGAATTTTTTCAAGATGTTTTAATTGTAGTATATTATAACTATGAAAAAACAACTACAAATAATTAATGGGATTGCTTTTGTCTGCGTGATTGTAATGAACTATTTATCCAATACTGGTTTATTAAATAACACAACTATTGGCGAAGTCTCTAAACAATACAATACTTTATTTACACCAGCAGGATATGCGTTTTCCATTTGGGGAATCATCTATTTGCTATTAACAGGATTTATTGTTTATCAAGGACGTAGTCTATTTGTAAACGTTAGAAACAACGATTTTATACTAACAACAGGTTGGTGGTTTGCTATCTCATGTATTGCTAATTGTGCTTGGATTGTCACTTGGATTTATGGTTACACGGTATTATCTTCAGTATTTATTTTTATAATACTTATCGCGTTATTACAAATAGTGCTTAAAAATAAAATGGAACTGTTTGATGCACCAATCTCTGTTATTGTGTTTTTGTGGTGGCCATTTGTTATCTATAGTGGTTGGATTACAGTAGCTAGTATTGCTAATGTCTCAGCAGTTTTAGTAAAATATAATTGGGATGGTTTTGGGGTATCACCAACCGTTTGGACCTTACTATTAATTGGGATAGCAACAGTAATAAACTTAATAGTTACCTGGACACGTAACATGCGCGAATTTGCACTAGTTGGTGCTTGGGCTTTAATTGCTATTTACGTAGCTAATAACAACGCAAATACTACTGTAGCCTACACTGCATTAGTTGCAGCTTTAATTTTAATTATAAGCAGCGCTGCACATGGCTTTAAAAACCGAAAAACAAATCCTGCTATTAAGTGTATGGAGTATTTTGGAGAGATTGAGTGAGCTTTTGAGTTTAATTATTCTTATTTAAAATTTCTTCTATATTTGAAATATTTAAAGCATGTTTATTAATGTTTTTTCTAATTCCTTTACAAAGGTCTTTATCGAAATATACTTCTTCATTTTTTACTTTGAAATATTCCTTACCATCATCTCCTTTCATTAATTCAGAATGTGCAAATTTATTTCTAATAAGTATTATTTCTTCAGTATATGCTTTGGAGAAATCTTCTTCTTTCATTATTTTAAGAACCTCACCCAGAGCAATTATTTTTTGTGAGGAATTAAATAATATATTGTCCTTAAGAATATCATTAGTTTTTCTGCGAGAAGCTTTATCAAATTTTTCCTTTGCATTAGTCAAAATGCTATTAAAAATGTTATCCAAAACAGGTGCAATAGATTCTGCTAACACAGGGTTTTTAAGTTGATGTTTTACAATGTTTTCCATTTTTAAGTCTAGTGAACTTGTCTCTTGCATTATCATTCCTCTCATTGTTACGATATGTTGAAACATAGAAATAGTCAAATCAATCAACTCAATTATTGATATTCCTAGTTCTCTATAAGCATTTCCTTCATCCATTTGATGAAAAGTAATTCTACTACTATTAATCAATTGAGTTTTTGTAAGTTCACTATTTGCAGAATAGAAAAAGACTTCGGTTAATATGTGTTTTTCATCTCTAACAAAATCTATAACTTCACTACCGTGACTCTCATTTAAGTTTAAATCTGTAATTATTAAATCAAACGTTTCATTATTTTCGTATTTTTTTTTGAATTCATCAAAATCTTCGGCGGTTTCAATAGTCACATTAAAGAATTCATCTTCTAAATGTTTTTTTACGCTCTCTTTTAGAGCAAGGAAAGGTTTTGTGTCAATTTTATCTTCTACCCAGATTATCTTATAGTCTAATTTCATAGCGGTATTTTGATTAGGAATTCAGCTCCATTAGAACTATTTAAGAACTCAATATTTGATTTGTATTTTTTTAAGATGTCTTTAACGTGATACAGTCCAATTCCAGAACCGTCTGTTTTACTATATCTGAATTTGAATATGTTTTTACTAATTTCAATTGGAATTCCATTGCCATTATCTCTAAAGTAAAGTAATAAGTGTGTTTTATCCTTTTGCCATTCTAATGTAACTTCTGTTGCTTTTGCTTTTCTGGAATTCGAAAATAAATTATCTAGAATAACAGTAATCTCAAAAGGTCTAAATTTCATTTTTTTCTTGAAATTAGGCGTAGTTACTGAAATATTTATTGGACGTTTTTTATGTATAAAAGAATCGGCAGGTATGTAAATATTGTTTACATAATCATTAATGAAAGAAACAATATCTTTTGTTAGTTTTTCAGCTTGAGTGTTAAATCCAGCTTTTGTAACAAACCTAGAAGCACTAACGATTCTTTGTACTTCTAAACTTATATCTTTTATATCGTCAATTAATTCATCCTTAGTTTTTTCTTCGTTTATCGCATCTATCAAAGAGTCTAGGCTCCATGTGATATTGCTGGCAGTATGTATGATTTGATGTTGAAGAGCTAATAAATCTTTTTTTTCACGACCAATTTGTGTTTTATCAAAAAGTTTTTCAGCTATCTCTCTATCAAGCTCTGTTTTTAGCTCTTCATTTTCTATATACTTTTGTAAAGCTTCTTCCTCAGCTTCTTCTTTTCTCGATTTTAAGTCAGAAAGCTTTTTTTCAACATTTTTTATTGTCTTCTTTACTTCATCCTTGTCGAAACTATCAGAATCAATTTTTTCAGATAATTTCTTTAGAGTTCCTTGAGCAGATTTTTCGCTTTTAGAGTCTAATATATCGAGAATGTTTTTGGAAACTTCAAATTTATTTACAGATTTAGAGCGAGTTATTGAAGATATTAATTTACTAAGATTTTCGTTAACATTAAATATACGCTCACCTGATTTACCTTCATTTTTTACAAAAGATTCATTTATATTAATATAATCGTCATCAGATAAGAAATTTCCCCAATCCGTAATGTCGATAGTATATTTTTCTAGTTTTTTTAAAGTTTCATAAAAGTGTTTTTCTAGATGAAAGTATGATGATGTTTTTATAAACCCATCACCTCTACTAGAAGTTTCTTTAAGATTATCGTTTTCTCCATTTATTGAGATATAACCTAAGACTTCTCTAGTTCCTAAGTTTCTCGCATAACCTTGACCTTTCCTAACATCCATTTTAAAGGGGTCGTCTCCTCTTTCTCCATAAGGATATATTCTTAATCCATTCTTATATACAAAAATATGACCGTATTCTACAGGTTGAACACCCATTCTTCTACTAAAAGTTGATTTTGCAGATTGATTCATAAAGAAAATAGAATAATGAATACCTTTAAAAGCAGGATAAGGATTGTCTTCTTGTATTCTATAAACTAGTTCTCCACCCTCATAAAGTGTTGTAATTATAGAATCACTATTGATATCAGATTCAATATAGCTTGTTTTGAGTTGAAGTGTTTCAAAAATCGGATTTTTGATTTCACCATTAATAATTTTAAAGTAATTAATTTCTGATTTTTCTAAAGTCCCTTTTTCAAATCTCTTCTTATTTTTCTCTTTTTGTTTTTCATCATTTTTAGCTTCGTCTTCAACTGAAAGAAATATTTTAAAAGAGTCATCATCTTTAATGGCAGAAGGATTAATAAGACGCGCTAATGAGTCTTTTAAGTCTTCAAATTTTTCTCTATCCCAATTATTATTGAGATTTGAGATTTCTAAAACTGTTCCCTTATTAATTGCATATGAGCTTTTTTCTAATGTTTCGTGTAATACACTCACATTTACAAATTCATTATTACTATTCTCAGTAAACTTGTTCCAGTCCGTAACCAGAGCTTCTATTTTTGCATCTCTCTCATCTTTGATAGTTTCAAGATATAACCCACTACCAAGTCTATCACAAGAGAATCTACCAATTCCTTTTGCTCCTGCATACGCTCTTTTTACTTTGATTTTATCTCTAAAATCTTTGTAACTATCTTCTTCGTCTCCTTCTATTTTAGATGAACGGGCTACAAAAAGCCATTTATCAAGTAGGTCTTGATAGCCCATTCCTTTTCCATTATCTTTAATTATTATTTTTGCTTTATCTGTATAGATGTCCTTAAAGATTACGTCAACTCTAGTTGCGTGTGCATCATATGAATTTTTGACTAATTCAAAAACAGCAATAAAATCATCAGTTATTAAGTCTCTACCAATTATATTTTTTAATGCAGAACTAATTTTAAATTGAAGAGGTTTTTGCATATTAGATAAGGTTGTTTAATGTTATTCCTGCTTGTTCACCAAATAAGGGCGGAATAGCATTTCCAATTTGTGAATATCTTGGCACTTCTTGTGTTCTTCTTTTTCCTCCAGTTGTATATTTTCCTTTAAATTCATACCAATCGTTAAAAGATTGTATTCTAGCATATTCTCGAACTGTAAAAATTCTAGGTTGAGAATAATGTACGTAATCGTCTGGTAAAGTGGTTATGGTTGGAGTAGGTGTTTTTCCTGACAAAGGAATTATAGTTCTCTTTTTGAGATTAAATTTTTCTTTTATTTCGTCAGATAAAGTTTTGTTTTTATCTGCGTATTTTAGAATGTATTCTAATTTTTGAACAGTACTTTCACTATGTTTAGCAAATCTGTGACTATCAGGTATTTTAGTATTAATGTTTCCTTTTAAAAGTTTTTGATAACTAGAAGTGGGCTTATTGTAAAGACTAGTTTTAAAAGAAGCTGTGTCTGGAGAAGTAGTTTCATTTTTTCTAAGTAAATCTGAAATTGCATCTTCAAGAGTATTAGTTAGTCCAATACCTTTTTTTACTAAAAATTGTTTTCTCTCTTTCTTTATTGAATCGAAAAATTCTATAGGACTTGTTTCTTCTGCAATATCTTTTCTAATACCTACTAGGATAAATCGCGTTCTTTTTTGTGGTACTCCATATTCTGAAAAATCAATTAGTCTTCCTTCTACTTCATATCCAAAATAACTTTTGTCTTTTGGAGTATAGCGTAAGGCTCTTTTTACATATTCAGAATAAACGATTCCCTTAATTTTATTTTTATCAAATTTTTGCGTAAAACCCTTTACGTTTTCAAAGAAAATCACTTTAGGTTGTACTTGTCTAATAAAGCGTATATAAGATTTGATTAATTTGTTTCTTAAATCATCTTCATTTCTTTTTCCAGCTGTAGAAAACCCTTGACAAGGTGGTCCTCCTGCAACCATATCTATTTCTCCTCTTAAATTTTTAAGTTCAGTAGGATAGTTTTTGATAATTTCATTTATATCATGTTCTTTTTTCGGTAACCATTCAGGCCAATCAAAATGATTGTTGTTTTCAATCAAGTTATGATTAAACGTTTTAAAAGCGTCAGGACTTTTTTCAATAGCAAAATGTCCTTTCCATAAACCAGAATTAAATAATCCAAGTGAAAGCCCACCGCAACCAGCAAATAAATCGATGTAAGTTTTTTTATTGTGCATATATTAAAAAAAAAGTATGTCTTACAAAGATATCAACTTAATCGATGAAAAAAAATCTATTTTTAAGTAAGAAAAAGATTATTAATGCGCCTCCAACCAATTCAAACCAGTATCCACTTCTACATCTAAAGGCACTTCCATTTTAAAAGCACCTTCCATTTCGGTTTTAATTAAGGTTTTCATTTCCTCAAGTTCAGGTTTATAGACATCAAAAACCAATTCATCATGTACTTGTAGTAGCATTTTGGTTTTATAATTACCAGCCTCTAATTTGTTATAAATGTTAATCATGGCAATTTTAATAATATCTGCAGCACTACCTTGGATTGGTGCATTAACCGCATTACGCTCTGCTGCGCCACGTACTACAGCATTGCGACTATTTATATCTTTTAGGTAACGTCTACGATCTAAAATAGTTTTTACATAACCATGATCACGCGCAAAATCTACTTGTGCGCTCATGTATTTTTTAAGTTTAGGATACGTTTCGTAGTAGGTGTCAATTAACTCTTTAGCTTCACCACGCGATAAGTCGGTTTGGTTACTTAATCCAAAAGCAGACACACCATAGATAATTCCAAAGTTTACGGTTTTAGCATTACTACGTTGCTCGCGAGTGACTTCGTTTAAAGGCACATTAAAGACTTTTGATGCTGTGGAAGCGTGAATATCTTCTCCGTTTTTAAAAGCTTCAATCATGGTTTCTTCCTCACTTAACGCAGCAATAATACGTAATTCTATTTGGCTATAATCCGCAGCTAATAGTGTGTAGTCTTCATTGCGTGGTACAAACGCTTTACGGACTTGACGTCCACGTTCTGTACGTATCGGAATATTCTGTAGGTTTGGATTATTGCTACTTAAACGTCCTGTGGCAGCAACAGTTTGCATATAATCTGTATGCACACGACCTGTTGCAGGCTCTACCTGAAGTGGTAACGCATCCACATAGGTGCTTTTAAGTTTTGCTAAACCACGATAATCTAAAATATTACGGATAATTTCATGATCCTTAGCTAGGTAAGACAGTATGTCTTCTCCTGTTGCATATTGACCTGTTTTTGTCTTTTTAGGTTTGTCAACCAATTTTAGTTTTTCAAACAAAATAATACCTAATTGTTTTGGTGAGGCAATATTAAATTCCTCTCCAGCAACCTCATATATTTTACTTTCTAAAGTGTTGATATCGTTATTTAAATCGTCTGATAGGCTATTTAAAAAGTCAACATCCAAATTAATACCTTCCAATTCCATAGCAGCCAATACACGTAGTAAAGGCACCTCAATATCATCAAATAATTTTTGAGTGTTAGCTTCGTCTAATTCCTTTTCAAAATGTTCTTTTAATTGAAGCGTAATATCAGCATCCTCAACCGCATATTCCGTTTGTTTTTCCAACGGAACATCACGCATGGATAATTGGTTTTTTCCTTTTTTACCAATCAATTCTGTGATAGCAATTGGTGTATAGTTTAAATACGTCTCTGCCAAAACATCCATATTGTGACGCATGTCTGGATTAATTAAATAATGCGCTAACATGGTGTCAAATAGCGATCCTTTGACTTGGATATTATATTTGGCAAGGACTTTAATATCGTATTTTAGATTCTGTCCAATTTTCTGAATGGTCTCACTTTCAAAAAATGGTCTAAGCGTTTCGATTAGGTCTTGTGCTTCGGTTTTGTCCTCTGGAAAGGGTAGGTAAAAGCCTTTACCAATTTCCCATGAAAATGATATCCCAACCAACTCTGCAGTTAGTGGGTTTAAACCTGTGGTTTCGGTATCAAAACACACCGAAGTCTGATTCATTAAGTTTTTGATAAATAATGTAGTCGCCATTCCTGAGGCTACACTTTGGTAAAAATGTGCAGTAGTTTCGGCAGTTTTTCGCGCTAAGCTATCTGTGTCAGATGTCGCTGTTGCGGAATTTGGGTCGCCTCCAAATAAATTAAATTGACCAGCTCCAGCACTTTCAGCCTCTTTAGGCGTCACTTTTGGTGCTGCTTTTTCCGAAGGGTTGTCGTTAGCAAGCGATGTGGCTTCTGCACCAGAAGTAAAAGTTTTTGTAAAATTATCTATAAGACGTGTAAATTCTAATTCCTGAAAAATGGCAGTCACTTTAGGAATATCTGGAGCGTCTAACTCAAAATCTTTAGCGTTAAATGTCACAGGAACGTCTAGCATGATGGTTGCTAGTTTTTTAGAAAGTAAACCTAACTCTTGGTTGGCTTCAATCTTTTCTTTCATTTTACCTTTAAGCTCGTGTGTGTTAGCAAAAAGGTTTTCCATGCTACCATATTGTGCTAAAAACTTTTTAGCGGTTTTTTCTCCAACACCAGGTAAACCAGGAATATTATCACTGGCATCTCCCATCATTCCTAAAAAGTCAATGACTTGTAAAGGGTCTGTTACTTCAAATTTTTTCTGTACTTCTGGGATTCCCCAAGTTTCATAACCACCACCAAACACAGGTCTGTACATAAAAATGTTTTCGCTAACTAATTGCGCAAAATCTTTATCAGGTGTTACCATAAAGGTTTGGTAGCCTTCTTTTTCGGCTTGTTTAGCTAAAGTCCCTATAACATCATCCGCTTCATAACCAGCTTTAACCATAATTGGAATATGCATGGCTTTTAAAATCTCCATGATATAAGGTACAGCAGTTTTAATGCCTTCAGGTGTTTCGTCACGATTGGCTTTATAGGCCTCAAACATTTCGACTCTGTCAGCACTTCCGCCTTTATCAAAACATACAGCTAAATGGTCAGGACGCTCACGTTTAATTACATCTAATAACGAGTTCATGAAACCCATAATAGCAGAGGTGTCTTCTCCTTTAGAGTTTATTCTTGGGTTTTTTATAAAGGCATAATAACCTCTAAAAATTAAAGCGTAAGCATCGACTAAAAAGACGCGTTTATTGTCTGACATAATAGTAATTTTGATAGAATACCAAAACTACAAAACTTAACGCAGGTTTGCTTTAAAATTTGATAACTTCTGTACTT
This sequence comes from Olleya sp. UBA1516, assembly GCF_002323495.1. Lineage (NCBI taxonomy): Bacteria > Pseudomonadati > Bacteroidota > Flavobacteriia > Flavobacteriales > Flavobacteriaceae > Olleya > Olleya sp. UBA1516. The sequence continues at coordinate 65,857 of NZ_DCQO01000016.1, read as the reverse complement.
AAAATAACAAATTATTGATTAAGCTTTTAAGAATGCTTTAGATAAGATTCTTTCGTTTTTACCATGCTGATATTTCATGTACGCAAATCCAGGATGTATACAGTAAGATCCCGTTTGACCTGCTTTGTTAATAGCAATGTAGGCTGCCTGAAAATCTTTGTGGTTTTTGTTTTTATTGACTATACGGTTAATGGCTTCTTCACATGCTTGTTGTGGATGCATTCCGTTGCGCATTAGCTCTACGATTAAGAAGCTTCCTACGGTTTTTAAAATTTCTTCACCTAAACCAGTAGCAGCTGCACCACCAACTTGATTGTCAACATATAATCCAGACCCAATGATTGGCGAGTCGCCAACGCGTCCTTTCATTTTATAAGATAATCCAGAGGTTGTACAAGCTCCTGCAATGTCACCATCTTTATCTATGCATAACATACCAATGGTATCATGATTTTCTATGTTGATTATAGGCTTATATTCTGAAGTTTTTTTCCAGTCTTCCCATGCTTTTTTTGAGGCTTCTGTAAGTAGGTTTTCTTTTTTAAAACCCTGTGTATAGGCAAAATCTTCGGCACCATTTGCAGCTAAGATTACGTGAGGTGTTTCTGTCATTACTTTTTTAGCAAGAAGCGCAACGTTAGTAATGTTTTGGACACAAACAACAGCACCACAATCTCCAGAACTGTCCATAACACAAGCGTCTAGCGTTACTTGGCCATCTCTGTCTGGAGCACCACCTTTACCAACGGTTGTATTGGTTAGGTTTTCTTCCTCAATAGCGACACCAGCAATAGCAGCATCTAAAGCTTTTACACCTTGTTCCAGCGTTTGACCTGCTTTTGCATTGGCATCTACAAAACCCCAAGTGCAAATGGATACAGGAAAATTAGTGTTATCTATAATGCTAGTAGTGTCTTCTTTTTGTTGCGTTACATCAGATGAATTTTTATCAATTTTAGCGCAAGCAAGAGCAGAACTTCCTGCTGCAAGACCAATACTTGTTAATGATGCATTTTTTAAAAACTTTCTTCTATCCATATTATGTAATTAATACGTTACACCTTGTTTATCCAAAATAGATTTAGTCCTGAAAGTATAAAATAATAAATAACTAAAGCATAGTACAGCCATAATGTAGGACGTTTGTATACCAAAAACATCTGCTAATTTACCTTGTAAAGGCGGAATAATTGCTCCACCAAGAATCATCATTATTAAAAATGCAGATCCTTGAGACGTGTATTTGCCTAAACCTGCAATACTTAAAGTAAATATACAAGGCCACATAATTGAGCAGAACAATCCACCAGATAAAAAAGCAAATAATGCGACGTTACCAGAAGTTAATAGTCCGATTACCATAGCTAAAACACCTAATAAACTAAATGTTTTTAATGTTGTAACCGGATTGTCTTTAGCATAAAAGAAACCTCCAATTTGTACTGCAACGCATATGGCGAAAAATAAGATTTGATTAGGCGAGTATTTTCCAAAATTGACCAATAATATTACTCCAAAAGCAACGTAAGGCACAATAATTAATAGCCATTTTTTTAAGCCTTTACTTGGGTTAAATACAGTAATAGCTCCAACCCAACGACCAACCATTAATCCTCCCCAATACAGTGAAATATAAGGTGCGATTTGTGCATCGTTTAGGATTGGTAAGCCTAATTCGTTTAGGTTTGTTCCGTCTACAGCTTTTTTTAGTAGTTCACCTAAATTACTACCAACAGTAACCTCTACACCAACGTAAGTAAAAATAGCAAGCATCCCTAAAACTAATTGCGGATATTTCATTGCTCCCCAACCTTCAGGTTTTTTAGAAGAACTAGAATAAGCAAATACTAAACAGCCAACAACAGCAGCTAGTGCGATAATTAAAAAGACTAGACGTTTATTTTCTAAAGCTTCTGAAGCGACTTCATTACCTGTATAAGTACTAAAAATGTAACCAAAACAACCAATGATTATTAAGGTTAACACAATTAATAAGTTTTTGGCTTTATTAGCTGGCTCAAAAGCAGTTTCAGATTTTAAAGCTGGTAATTTTTTTGAGAAATAAAATAATGCTGCTGCTAATAAAAATAAGACACCAACTCCTAAATATAGCATTTGTACAGTGTTAAGTGTAATCTCGTTATTTTTAATCATAGCAGCCAACTCGTCACCAGACAAAGGTGTAGATCCAAAAATAATAAATGCGACTACGATAGGTCCAATAGTGGTTCCTAACGAGTTGATTCCGCCAGCAAGATTTAATCTGTGTGAGCCAGTTTTAGGATCGCCTAATGCAATAGCAAAAGGGTTAGCAGTGGTTTGTTGTAATGAAAAACCAAGTCCAACAATAAAAAGTGCTATTAGTACAAAATAAAAAATACTAGTTTGTCCTTGTTCTGCTCCAGCTGTTGCAGGATACATAACAAAAGCGCCAATTGCAGAAAGGAGTAATCCATAAATAATTCCGTTTTTATAACCCCAAGCATTTAAGATGTCTTTTTTAATTGTGCTAGATATTATAAACAATAGTAAGGCACCAATGTAATAAGCACCATAAAAAGCAAAATCTACTAATTGTGATTGAAACTGATCGATATCAAAATAGGTTTTACAAAAAGGGATAAACACACTGTTTGAAGCAGCTATAAATCCCCAAAAAAAGAAGACAGTCACTAAGGTTGTTAAAGCAGATTTGTTATTTTGGTTTTCCATTGGTTGGTTTTTAATTTGTCCTAAATATAGTTATAAATGTTATTTGATAGTGATTTCGTCCACAAAAAGCCAACTTCTACCATCATGCTTGTAGCCTAAATGCCATTCTGGAAGTTTGCCTAGTTTTTTTGCTATGATTTTTATGTAACGATATGGTTTTGGTACTTGTTTAAAAAATACCTTTTTGATTTCTGTGTCTTCAGAAGGTTGTGTGCTATTAAAAGATTTAGTGGCATCAATTGGGTTAAAATTAATTCCGTCTGTCGAGCCAAAACAGCTCACTTGGGTTGGATAAAAAATCCATGATCGTTGTTCTTGTAAAAAATTTAATGAGACAAGATTTACTTGCTTTACGCTACCTAAATCAACAGTTGCTATTAAGTCTTTGTCTTGATAGCCTTGCCAAGTTCCGGTTCTAAAATCTTGTGTTCCGTATATACCATCTATTAACGCGTTGTTTCCGCCACCATTATATTGATTTGCATATTCGGTTTCTAGCTTAATTGAAATATTTGGATCTATTTTATAGAATCGGGTTTGGATAGTGGCACTTTTAATTCCGTTTTTTTCTGAATAGACTTGTAACAATGTAGCTTTAGAGATAGTAAAGGGTTGTTGGTAAGGTTTAAAACTTTGATTGTCTAGACTGTAAAAAGTTGCAACTTGTTTGTCTGCATTATCTAAAACTACTTCAGTTTTGCCTTTAAAGGCAATATCACCTTTTGCGATAAATGGAGCAGGAGTGATAGGATGGTCTATAATTTCGGTTTTAGGTACTTGGTTGTCTTTTGTAGCCCAAGTAGAGGGTTGGTCTGTCATTTTAAAATGAAGTTTACCACCACTGATAATATCTGAATGATTGATAAAAGATTGATTTAGCGGACTGCCATTTAATTCTGCGGAAGCGATATAAATATTTTTAGAACTTAAATTATCTGCTGAAATGGTGAATTGTTTACCGTTTTCTAAATTAATGGTTGCTTTTTCAAAAAGAGGTGTCCCGATAATATAGTCATTACTACCAGGTGTTACAGGGTAAAAACCTAGGCTACTAAAAATGTACCAAGCACTCATTTGACCACAATCTTCGTTACCAGAGATTCCGTCAGGATTATTTTTGTATAATTCTGTTAAAATTTGATAGACTTTTTCTTGTGTTTTGTGTGGTCTATTTACAAAATTATAAAGATATGCCATGTGGTGACTAGGCTCGTTACCATGTGCATATTGCCCAATTAAACCTGTAATATCCACTTGATGTCGTCCAGAGGTTTGGTCTTTTGCAACAAATAGTTTGTCTAAATTAGCGTCTAGTTTGTCTTTTCCGCCTAAAAGTGTCGTAAAACCAGAGATGTCTTGTGGTACGTAAAAACTGTATTGCCAAGCGTTAGCCTCAGTGTAATTAAAATTGACTTCATAAGGATCAAATGGTGCAAACCAGGTATTTCGGTAACGACCTCTCATAAATTGCGTTTCGGGATCAAAACTATTTTTATAATATTGTGCTCTTTCCGAATACGTTTTATAATCGTCTAGCTTGCCTAAACTTTTTGCCATTTGAGCAATAGTCCAATCGTCATAAGCATATTCCAAGGTTTTAGAAACCGATTCGCTTTCTTCTTCCACAGGAATAAAACCGAATTGCTTATAGCTTTTTAGGCCTAATTTATCTCTTGTTGCACTATGTTTCATGGCCTCAAAAGCTTTGTCGACATCATAATTTTTTATGCCTTTTAAGTAGGCGTCTGCTATAACTGGTACTGCATGGTAGCCAATCATACAACCTGTGTAATTGGCACTTAAGTCCCAAATTGGCATAATGCCACCTTCGTTATATTTAGCAATAAAGGTGTTTATAAAATCGTTGGTTTTGTCTTGATCTATGATGGTGTATAAAGGGTGTGCTGCACGATAGGTGTCCCAAAGTGAGAAAACTGTGTAATAATCAAAATCTTTAGTGGTGTGAATTTTTAGGTCCATACCACGATAACGACCATCGACATCTTGATACAAATTAGGCGCTAAAGCAACGTGATACATTGAGGTGTAAAAGTTAGTTTTGTTATCAACATCCTTATCTTGGATTACAATTTTTTCTAATTGTTTTTCCCAAATATCTTGAGCTGTATTTTTTACTTCTTCAAAAGTTAGTTCTCCTATTTCTTTATTAAGGTTTTTTCTGGCACCTTCAATATCTACAGCACTAATACCTATTTTTAAATAAACAGCTTGGTTGTTTGGGTTATTGAATTTTAACGCTATTTTTTGAGCACCTTTTTGACCTTGTTGAGGTGGAGATTGAAGTACATCTGAAAAAGTATGTGATGTTTTAATAACAAAATACAGACGTTGATCTTTTGCCCAAGCTTCCGAAAAACGATAGCCTTCAATTTGGGTATCCGAAACCTTTGTAATTTTAGCATCTATAACCTTATCACGATGCAATAAATCTACAATTGCAAATTGATTTTCTGCCGAAGGAAAACTGTATTTGTGTATGCCACTACGTTTAGAAACCGTTAATTCTACATTAATATTGGTACTATCTAAATGTACTTTGTAGTAACCAGGTTGAGCGACTTCATTATCATGAGAAAAATGAGCACGATAACCAGGTTTACCATCTGCACCATTGTTAAAATTTTGCTGGTTGGTTGGCATTATTAAAATATCACCATAATCCGAAACACCAGTTCCGCTTAAATGTGTGTGCGAAAAACCATAGATATAACTATCACTATAGTGGTATCCAGAACAACCATCCCAACCTTCTAGTCGTGTGTCTGGACTAAGTTGCATCATTCCAAAAGGCATGGTTGCTCCTGGATACGTGTGACCATGACCTCCAGTCCCAATAAAAGGATTAACATAGGCTATTAACGGTTTTTTTTGGGTTGTTGGTTTTTTATTTTCGGTTTTGTCATTACAACTAGAAATGATTAAACATAGGATCAAAAACGCGGTTAGTTTTAGTTTCATTTGAAAGAATAGCTTTTATAAGCATCTAATATAATTAAAAATGAAGGTTCAAAAAATTCTATGACCAGTACTTGTGCGTAATATATAAACAGACTTCGATTTAAAGGCTTCATTAATTTTAATTAAAACAGAAAATATAAAATAATAAATCACCTTTTTATAATTAAAAGGACATAGCATAAAGAATTAAAAATCAAAACGTTTAACAAATTGCTAAGATAATTGAGTGTCATATTAGTTAAATTTGTAGTCTAAACTAAGTTATGACACGTCTAATTATTATTTCACTTTTATATATATTACTAACTGTTTATGGTTTTCAGGCTATTAGAACAGTGTTTAAATCAAGTTGGGTACATTATTTGTTTTTTGCAATAGCACTTGTTGTTGCCTTAAATATGGTGTATCAATTTGCGTCACCATCCGAAGGTAGAGTGATATCAGGAGGTAGAGGTTATGCTATTGGTTTTTTGCTATCCTTTATGGCTTTTAATTTAGTGCTTGTTCCTATATTAATAGGAGAGGACATTATTAGATCATTTATAAGCCTATATGATAAATATTTTATTACTAAAGAATCCTTTTATCTACCCTCTAGACGTAAATTTATAAGCCAAATTGGATTAGGTCTGGCAGCAATACCATTTGCTTCGTTGCTTTATGGTATGTATCAAGGACGATACAATTATAAAGTTTTAAAATACACATTACATTTTGAAGATTTACCAGACGCGTTTGATGGCTATAAAATGACACATATTAGTGATATCCATTCTGGAAGTTTTGATAATAAAGAAAAAATTAATTATGCTGTTGATTTAGTAAACAAGCAACAAGGAGACGTTATATTGTTTACAGGAGATTTGGTTAATAATAAAGCATCCGAAATGTATGATTGGAAAGACACCTTTTCTAAACTGACAGCAAAAGATGGTGTGTTTTCTGTATTAGGAAATCATGATTATGGTGATTATGTAGATTGGGCAACAGAGCAAGATAAACATGATAATTTAAATGAATTAATAGCTATCCAGAAAGAGATTGGTTTTGATTTATTATTAAATGAAAGTCGTTACATTGAAAAAGATGGACAAAAATTAGCATTAGTAGGTGTAGAAAATTGGGGAATAGGTGGTTTTAAAAAAGCTGGAGATTTGGATAAAGCATCAAATAATATTGCCTCAGATGATTTTAAGGTATTGCTATCGCATGATCCTTCACATTGGGCAGAACAGGTAATAGACCATAGTAATCACTATCACTTAACGTTAAGTGGGCATACACATGGCATGCAGTTTGGAATAGAAATTCCGGGTTGGATTAAATGGAGTCCTGTTAAATGGCGTTATAAACATTGGGCAGGAATCTATAAAGAAAAAGGTCAATATATTAACGTTAACAGAGGTTTTGGTTATTTAGCTTATCCTGGACGTGTAGGAATTTGGCCAGAAATAACAGTCATAGAGCTTAAAAAAGGGACGCAAATTGCTTAATTACAACTAAATGTTATATTTTAGTGACTAGTTTGAACTAAACTGAAAATCAAATGTCAAAATTTGGAGAATTAATAGATGTCGAAATTCCTGTACTGTTAGACTTTTTTACAGAATGGAATGAACCATCAAAAGCCATGCACGCAGTTTTACGCGATGTAGCTGCAGCACTAGGTGATAAGGCAAAAGTAATAAAGATAGATGTTGACAAAAATCAAGAACTATCCGAAGCTTTACGTGTCAAAGGATTGCCAACTTTAATTATCTATAAAAATGGAGAAATGAAATGGCGTCAAAGTGGCGAACAAGATGCTAATACTTTAATAAGTATTGTACAGCAATTTGTTTAAAGCGCTTTAAACTGATAGCCTTTATTGCTAAAATACTCTAAAACTTTAGGTAGTGCGTATTGCATGTTTTTTGAAGCTTTTATGCTATCATGAAATACGATAATACTTCCCGAAGCACTATTTTTTATAACATTTTGTAAGCATTGTTCTGGTGTAACTTTGACTTCCCAGTCGTAAGATATAACACTCCACATTACTATTTTATAACCTCTTTTAATTAATTGATTGGCTTGTTTACGTTTGATTTTCCCAAAAGGGGGTCTAAACAGATGCTTGTTGTCTGCATCAATTAACTGTTGTGCTTTTTCAGCATTTTCTACATAACTATTAGTATCTGTATGCCATCCTTTAAGATGGTTAAAGGTATGATTGCCTATTGTGTGACCATCATTTAAAACAGATTTAAAAATATCTGGATACTTTTTTATATTATCTCCAATGCAAAAAAATGTTGCTTTCGCATTGTGTTTTTTTAGAAGGTCTAAAGTCCATTGTGTGATTTTAGGTGTAGGACCATCATCAAAAGTTAAATAAATAGTTTTAGACAAAGACGCCTTTTTCCAAATGTATTTTGGAAAAAGGCGTTGTATTAATTTTGGTGTTTTTGCAGGAAAAACAGGCATCTATTCGCTTTTTAAAACAGTATCTAATTGCTGTAAAAAATCTTTGTCTGTTGGTGCAGGATTAGTTTCTGGCTCAGGCTCGCTATCATAATATTGTTTAAACAATTCTAGATAGTTAGTAAAAGTCATAGATTCTTTTTTGGCAAATTCTCTGTCATATTCAACTAAAACATCTACTAAAGCTTTGTAGCGCTCAATATCTGTAAGTATTTCAGTAAAGTTGTTATCTTGATTATCTCTAGTTAAGGTACTGTAGTATTTTAAATTTTCTTGATATTTGGTAGCAACTTCTGTAAATAGTTGTCTAGCTTTATCTTGATTGTCAACTTCATAGTAGGCACTAATATAAGGCTCTAATAAGGTGTAATGACCATACTTATTAACAGGCATATTTTTCATAGCTATGTCAGCTATTTCTTCAGCTTTATCTAATTGATTTTCATTAATTAAATTTTCAATTAATCTTGCTAAGTTTCCTCTGTAGGTAATTGAGTTTCTTCTAGTTTCTGGATCATGGTAAATTTGATCACTTCCACTATTTCCCCAATCCCAATTAACAACCTTATTATACATAAACTCTGTATCTAAGCGTCCCATATCAAATGGATTTGCTCTAGCTACAGGTGTTTTTATAGGGACTAGTTTATAGACCATACCATCAAGTTGTAAGTAATCTTTCATCCAAATGTAGTCATCGTTTCCAAAAGCTCCACCAGTAAAGTATATAGGTCTTTCCCAATTGTTACTAGCAACAATATCAAGCATTAATAGACGGTTTTTTGTTATGGCATTGTCAGTTATTGTTATGTCAACATAGTCTTCTATTAAGTCGCTATCTTTTGCTTTTACAATACCATTAGCCAAAACAGATTGTTTGTCTACTGGTACTCTGATGTTTTCGACAGGAAAATAGTTAGCATTTAAAAATTGTTGAGGATATTGTGTATAATCTTCTCCTTCTTGTTGTAAAGCATATTTAAGTTTTGTCTTTGGATCATCACTAGTTATAAAATTCATAAATGTTGCAATGTCTAAAGTGTCTTTAGATCGTAAACGTTTCATTAAATATTCTCTTGTTCCATGCTTATATTTATCGTGGGTTAAGCTAGAAGGAATAGGGTCACTCTTATAAGCTTTACGCTTCATTTGATCTATATACCAATCCGTTTGGAATAAACTAGTGTTTACTACACGCACATCTGTACGATAGTTTTCAATCTCTTGTGCATACCATAAGGCAAATGTATCATTGTCACCAATGGAGAATAATATACCATTTTCTCCACAGGAATCTAAGTATTTTTTAGCCATAGCTAAAGCTGTATACTTACCTGATCTATCATGGTCATCCCAGTTTTGAGACGCCATTATAACAGGTACTAATAGTAAGCACGCTAAAGTAATGGTTGGAGCTAATACTTTGTTTGATACGTATTTTTTTAATAGATCAAAAATAGCGTAGACACCAAGTCCAATCCATATTGCAAATACATAAAACGATCCTACGACTGAGTAATCACGTTCTCTAGGCTCAAAAGGTCTAACGTTGGTATATACTTGTATTGCTAATCCTGTAAATAAGAAAAATACCAAGGTAACCCAAAATAATTTTTTGTCTTTATTGAATAAGAAAAATAAGCCAATTAATCCTAAAATTAATGGGAAGAAAAAATACGTATTGCGACCTTTATTATCGGCAACATCACTTGGTAGATTATCTTGAGATTGTCCTAAATGCCACTCATCAATAAATTTAACACCACTAATCCAATTACCATGTTGGTCATAGCGACCTTGTAAGTCATCTTGTCTACCAGTAAAATTCCACATAAAATATCTCCAATACATATAACCTAGTTGGTATTCAAATAGGTATGAGATATTACTAGCTAGTGATGGTTTTTCAATATTGATAAATTGTCCAAATTGTTTTAAAAAGTTATGATAATCTTCATAATCAATTGCACCTTTAGCAACATCACTTTTAAAGTCAATCATAGATTGTACTAATCGCTCTTCACCTTGGTATTCTGGTTTAAGACTAAATTCCAAAAAGCCAGTAAACAGCATGTAGTTTTCTGCATTTTCGCCACTCCACATTCTTGGTAAAATAGCAGCTTGTTTAGAGTTAAAGTTTTGTTTAGCACGTTTATAATCGTTAACAATAATATATTTACCTGCTGCTTCGTCTTTTTCGTATTTAGGTTTATCATCTACATACGGTTCGTTTTCATCTAAACCAGTGTATTGGTCTGTAAATAATGGTCCGTAAAATAAATGTGTTTCTGGATACTGTTCTAGATTATAATAAGCCAAAAGTTCTCTAGCACTAGAAGGGTTGTTTTCATTAATAACAACATTTGCGTTTGCTCTAATAGGTAACATTAACCAAGTTGAAGAACCTATTAATACAAATAGTAAGCATATAATACCTGTATTTATATGGTATAATTTTTTAGCTCGTGTATATTTTAGTCCGTAGTAAAATGCTGCAATAAGTAATATTCCTGCTATTATTGAGCCAGAATTAAAAGGCAATCCTATTTGATTAACAAAAAATAATTCTAATGCACTAAAGTATCTTAATACATTTGGAAACATTAATTTAAATACAAATAACAATACAGCAACTGATACAATATTGGCTATTATAAAATTTTTAATTGTTATTGTTTTATAGTTTTTGAAATAATAGATTAAACCAATCGCAGGAATGGTTAATAATCCCATAAAGTGAATTCCAAAAGAAAGACCTACAACAAAGGCTATTAGTATTAGCCAGCGATTACCTCTAGGTTTATGCATGTCTTTTTCCCAGCGTAAACCTAAATAAAACATGACAGTCATTATTAAAGTAGCCATAGCATAAACTTCGGTTTCTACAGCGTTAAACCAAAATGAATCCGTGAAGGCAAATGCTAAACTTCCTACAAAAGCACTACCTAAAATGGCAAATTGTTGTCCTTTTTCAAGTTTTTCTGGTTGTCCAATTATTTTTTCTAACAATAAAATAATTGTCCAGAACATAAATAAAATAGCAAAAGCACTAGATACAGCGCTCATCATATTCATTAAATAACCAATTTGTGAAGGGTCTAAAGCAAACACTGAAAACACTGCTCCAAACATCTGAAATAGTGGTGCTCCTGGTGGATGTCCAACCTGTAATTTTGAAGAGGTTAAGATATATTCTCCAGCATCCCAATAACTTACGGTAGGTTCCACAGTAAGCGTGTAAGTGATAAGAGCAATTAAAAAAGCGAACCAACTAAGTATTAAGTTCCATTTTTTAAAGTTAAAAGTCATCATAAATTATAGGTTTATTATGTGTTGCGAATTTAGTAATTATTATCAAACAGACACGGTTTTTAAGTTAACGTTAAGTTTTAATTTAAATTTTTTTTAAAAAATGTTTGCGTGAATAAATAATTGTATTAAATTTGCATCCTCATTACGAGATTGGCCTATGGTGTAACTGGTAACACGTTGGTTTTTGGTACCAAAGAGTCTAGGTTCGAAACCTAGTGGGCCAACAAAAAAAAGCTTCCTTTTTTAGGAAGCTTTTTTATTTTAATACACTTTGCTTATATCTTAAAAGTAATGACTGGTCGTTTAGCATGATTGACTAAATCTTCGCTAATGCTACCGTTTAAAAAGTGAGCAATACCTTGTCGTCCATGTGTGCTAATTCCTATTAAATCGGCATCTATTATTCTAGAAAAATTTAATATACCTTTTTCAATTGTTTCGTCGTTATATATGTTTATCGTGTAATTATCAAAAGTTGAATTGGCTATAAAATCTCTCATTCTAACTTTGGAAGCTGCTGTTGTTGTAAAGTTACTTGGTGTATTAACATTAAGTAAGTGGATTTTCGCCTCAAAAAGGTTAGCTAGTTTTACCGCTTGTACATAAGTTTCTTTGTTGTCATTTTTAAAATCTGAAGCAAACACAAATTCTTTTATATCAAAATTGTCATGTTCGTTTTTAATTACCAGAACAGGTGTGTTGGAGGTTCTAACAACTTTTTCTGTGGTAGATCCAATAAAAAGTTCTTTAAGTCCTTCTGCACCATGAGACCCCATGATAATTAAATCGACATCATGATTTTTACAGGTTTCAAGAATACCCTTAGAAATTTCGTTAAAATCTACTGCTTCATGAACCGTTATGCCTTTTAAATAGTCTTTATCAAGTATTTTTTCAAATTCCTTATGTGCTAATTTCATAAAAAAAACAGCCTCAGGTAAATCAGCAGGAGTGCCACCATTAGTGCTTAATTGGTTTAAAGGAAGCTCTAGCATGTGTAATAATATTAATTCGCAATTATGTTTTTTTGCTAATTGAGCAGCAACTTTAACTGCATTTTCTGCTTCAGTAGAGAAGTCAGTTGGGACTAGTAGTTTTTTCATAATGTTGATTTAGATGGTTAATAAAGAACTTATTATAAAGTTAGTAATAAAAAATGACTTTTAAAAAGTTATGAAAATCAATAAAATTATGTATCTTTGCAGCGTTGCAAGAGAAAAACTGAAATTGAGGGGACTAAAAGTCCCCTCTTTTTATACTTAAAAATGTTTATAAATACAGTCAAAAGTTTACTAGAGGAAGCCTTAACGGAGCGCAAAGATTTATTTTTAATAGATTTTAGTGTTAATGGAGAGGATGCTATTAATATTATTATTGATGGAGATCAAGGTGTTAAAGTTGAAGATTGCATGTTTGTTAGTCGTGCTATCGAGCATAATATTGATAGAGAAGAACATGACTTTGCATTAGAGGTTATGTCGTCTGGTGCAGCTGCTCCTTTAACATTACCAAGACAATATCCAAAACATGTTGGACGAACTTTAGGTGTTAAAACAAGTACTGGAAATATTGAAGGTGTTTTAACCCAGGCTAATGAGGATGAAATTACTTTAGAATGGAAGGCTAGAGAGCCAAAACCAGTAGGTAAGGGTAAGGTTACAGTAAACAAAAAAGAAAATATTGCTTACAAAGATATTGTAGAAGCAAAAGTTATAATAAAATTTTAATTCAAATAGAGTTATGGAAAATATAGCGTTAATTGAATCTTTTTCAGAATTCAAAGACGATAAATTAATAGATCGTGTCACCTTAATGGCTATTTTGGAAGATGTATTTAGAAATGCATTGAAGAAAAAATTTGGAGATGACGATAATTTTGATATTATTATAAACCCAGATAAAGGAGATTTAGAGATTTGGAGAAATCGTGTTGTTGTTGCAGATGGTGAAGTTGAAGAACCTAATCAAGAAATCTCGTTAACAGCAGCTAGAAAAATCGAGCCAGATTTTGAAGTTGGAGAGGATGTGTCTGAAGAGGTTAAATTAATAGATTTAGGTCGTCGTGCAATTTTAGCATTGCGTCAAAATTTAATTTCTAAAATTCATGAACACGATAATACTAACGTATTTAAGCAGTTTCAGGAATTAGTTGGAGATTTATATACAGCAGAAGTACATCATATTCGTCACAGAGCTGTAATTTTGTTAGATGATGAAGGAAACGAAATCATATTACCAAAAGATAAGCAAATCCCTTCTGACTTTTTTAGAAAAGGAGATAATGTAAAAGGTGTTATTGATAGTGTTGAGCTTAAAGGTAATAAGCCAACAATTATAATGTCTAGAACATCACCAAAGTTCTTAGAAAAACTTTTTGAATCAGAAATACCAGAAGTATTTGATGGTTTAATTACAATTAAAAATGTAGTTCGTATTCCTGGAGAAAAAGCTAAAGTAGCGGTTGACTCTTACGACGATAGGATTGATCCTGTTGGAGCTTGTGTCGGAATGAAAGGATCACGTATACATGGTATTGTTCGTGAATTAGGTAATGAAAACATTGATGTAATCAATTACACTAACAACTTACAATTGTATATTACCAGAGCTTTAAGTCCTGCAAGAGTAACTTCAATCAAGATTGATGAAGAAAACAAACGTGCAGAAGCAATCTTAAAGCCAGAAGAAGTAAGTAAAGCAATTGGTAGAGGTGGACATAACATTAGGTTAGCTGGTCAATTAACAGGTTACGAAATTGACGTGTTAAGAGAGGGAGCTGAGGAAGATGTAGAGTTAAGAGAATTCTCTGATGAAATAGAGGATTGGATTATCAAAGAATTTAGTAAAGCAGGTCTAGATACAGCAAAAAGTATTTTAGAGCAAGATGTGGCAGATCTAGTCAAAAGAACTGACTTAGAAGAAGAAACAATTTTAGATGTTATTAGAATTCTTAAGGAAGAGTTCGAAGATTAACATATATTTGAAAAAAAGAAATTAGGTTAAAGGCAATTTATGGCTGAAACAATTAGATTAAATAAGGTATTACGTGAGCTTAACATCTCTCTTGATCGCGCTGTAGAATTTTTAGATTCTAAGGGTGTAGAGGTTGAGAAGCGTCCGACTACCAAAATTTCAGAGGAAACGTACAGTATTCTTTCAAATGAATTTCAAAAAGATGCTAGCAAAAAAATGGCGTCTCAAGAAGTTAACGAAGCGAAGAATAAAGAAAAAGAAGAGCTGCGTATCAAACGCGAAAAGGAGTTAGAAGAAAAGCAAAAAGCAGAAGAAGCTGTTAAGGCAGCTAAAGCTGCTCAGCTCAAAAAAGAGGAAGAAGTTATCAAAGCTTCTAAGGCACTTTCTGGACCTAAAACTGTTGGCAAAATAGATTTAGATTCGGGTAAAAAAGTAGCTAAAAAGGAAGAATTAGTTCCTGAGCCTAAAAAAGAGCCTGTTAAAGTTGAGAAAACTCCAGAAGCTAAAGAAACGCCTAAGGTTGAAACTAAAGTTGAAGCTAAGACAGAATCTAAACCAGATTCTAAAGTAGTAGCTAAGCCTGCTATTACGCCTAAAAAGGAAGTCGCTAAGCCACAGGAAGAAGAGAAACCTCAAGAGCCTGTTGAAGAGACTTTAAAAACTAAGTATACTAAACTTTCTGGTCCTAAAATTGCAGGAGAGAAAATTGATTTATCTCAGTTTAACAAGCCTAAAAAGAAAAAAGAAGATCCTAAAAAAGATGATAACGCAAATAAAAAGAAGCGTCGTCGTATATCTAAACCAGGAGATAATAGAACGTCTTCATCACCTTCAAGAGGTGGTAACGACAGATACAAAGGTAAAAAACCAGGTGGTCGTAAATCAGGAGGTCCTGTTGTAAAGGCGGAACCAAGTGAGGAAGAAGTACAAAGACAAGTACGTGAAACTTTAGAAAAATTACAAGGTAAATCTTCTAAAGGTAAAGGTGCTAAATATAGAAGAGAGAAAAGAGATCAACATAGAGAGCAATCAGAAATTGATCAACAAATAGAAGCTGCAGAAAGCAAAATACTTAAAGTTACAGAGTTTGTTACAGCAAACGAAATAGCTACGATGATGGATGTTCAAGTAACACAAATTATCTCAGCGTGTATGTCTTTAGGGATGATGGTAACAATGAATCAGCGTTTAGATGCTGAAACTATTGCGATCGTTGCAGAAGAGTTTGGATATAAAACAGAATTTGTTACTGCTGATATTGATGTTTCAATAGAAGATGTTGCAGATAAGCCAGAAGATTTAGAACCACGTGCACCAATCGTAACTGTTATGGGACACGTAGATCATGGTAAAACTTCTCTATTAGATTACATTCGTAAAGAAAATGTAATTGCAGGAGAGTCTGGAGGTATTACGCAGCATATTGGAGCTTACGGTGTACAATTAGATAATGGTCAAAAAATAGCATTCTTAGATACTCCAGGTCACGAAGCTTTTACAGCGATGCGTGCTCGTGGTGCTCAAGTTACAGATATTGCTATTATTGTAGCAGCAGCGGATGATGATATTATGCCTCAAACAAAAGAAGCAATATCTCATGCACAAGCAGCAGGTGTGCCAATTGTGTTTGCAATAAACAAGATTGATAAGCCACACGCTAATCCAGAAAAAATTAAAGAAGGCTTAGCACAAATGAATTTACTTGTAGAAGATTGGGGTGGAAAAATCCAGTCTCATGATATCTCTGCAAAAGTAGGTACAGGTGTTAAAGAATTATTAGAAAAAGTATTACTTGAAGCTGAATTATTAGAGCTTAAAGCTAATCCAAATAAACCAGCAGTAGGAACCGTAGTTGAAGCCTTTTTAGATAAAGGGAGAGGTTATGTGTCTACAGTGCTAGTGCAAGCGGGTACATTACGTGTGGGAGATTATGTTCTTGCAGGTAAAAATAGTGGTAAAGTTAAAGCGATGCAAGATGAGCGTGGTCATGATGTACAGGAAGCTGGACCATCAACACCAGTATCTGTATTAGGTTTAGACGGAGCACCTCAAGCAGGTGATAAGTTTAACGTATTTGCAGATGAGCGTGAAGCTAAGCAAATTGCAACTAAGCGTACGCAATTACAACGTGAACAAGATGTAAGAACAACTAAAACATTAACGTTAGCCGAAATTGGACGTCGTATTGCTTTAGGTACGTTTAAAGAGCTTAATATTATCCTTAAAGGAGATGTGGATGGTTCTGTTGAAGCATTAACTGACTCGTTCCAGAAGCTGTCTACAGAAGAAATTCAAGTAAACATTCTGCATAAAGGTGTAGGTGCTATTACTGAAAGTGATGTATTACTTGCAACAGCTTCAGATGCCATTATTATTGGATTTAATGTACGTCCTGTTGGAAATGCACGTACGATTGCAGATAGAGAAGAAGTTGATATTAGAACATATTCTATTATTTATGATGCCATAAATGATCTTAAAGACGCAATGGAAGGTATGTTATCTCCAGAAGTTAAAGAAGAGATTACAGGTACTGCTGAAATTAGAGAAATATTTAAAGTTTCTAAAGTTGGTACTATTGCAGGTTGTATGGTAATGAATGGTAAAATATTTAGAAACTCTCAAATACGTTTAATACGTGATGGAGTTGTAACTTACACAGGTGTTTTAGATTCGCTTAAGCGATTTAAAGATGATGCCAAAGAAGTCTCTAAAGGATACGATTGTGGTATGCAAATTAAGAACTACAATGACATTAACATTGGAGATGTTATTGAAGCTTTCCATGAAGTAGAAGTTAAGAAAAAACTTAAATAGATTTAAGTTTAGTTATAAAAAAAAGCGATTCATTTGAATCGCTTTTTTTATGTTTTAAAACTAACTAATTTTAGTCTTTTTCTTTTTTTGGTTTAAATATAAAGGCATCACCAAATTTCTTCTGTACATCTACTAAAGCTCTTTCTGCTTCTAGACGTGTTCTAAAACTACCTACCCATACTTTATAGTTAGGAGTCTCAAAAACAAGCTGAGAACTTATGTTTCCATTGCTATTTCCAAACTTAGATCTCATGCTTTCTGCACTACCTAAATTTCCTGAATATATCTGTATTTTATAGCGATCACTATTTTTGTCATCTTTATTCATTTCCTTTTTTATATCTAATAATTTAGAGATAGCAGGATCTTCATTAAGGACGACTGTTCCGCTTTGTGCCATACTAAATGCTGAAAAACATATTGTAATTAAGGAAGTTAAGCAAATGGCTTTAAATTGTGTTTTTTTCATTTTTAATAGTATTTAATGCAAATGTAAATGTATTAAACTAAAAAGTAACTCAATTTATTATTTAGAATTTATCTAAATTAGCAATTAAGACTTCTTTAAGATTTTAAAAATCGACTTTAAGTATTACTTTTGCGTAACGTTTTTCTAACTGTATTCAATATGCAGCAATGAAAAAATCATACCAAAGTTTAGAAGTAAATTCAATATATAATATGAAACAGGTGATTCACCGTAAGTTAAGTAGTAACTATCTTCGTTTAAGCTTAATTTTTTTACTAGCATTCTCAACCTCAATGTTCGCTCAAGAAGGCGACGCAGTTGCAGGTAAATCTTTATTTAACGCCAATTGTATAGCTTGTCATAAGTTAGACAAAAAAATGACAGGTCCTGCTTTACGTAAAGTAGAATCTCGTTTAGCTGATGCTGAAGGTTTAGATAGAGAATGGTTGTACAAATGGATAAAAAATAGTGCAGGACTTATTAAATCTGGAGATGCGTATGCAAACAAGATTTATAATGAGTACAATGGTGCTGCAATGAGTGCGTTTCCTACTCTTACTAATGCAGATATTGATAACATCTTAGCGTATACTGCTACAGAGCCAACTGCTGCTCCTGTGGCTGCAGGTGATCCTACTGCTTCTGGTTCTTCTAATGCGACTTCTGAAGGAGGTATTTCTAATAAGATAATTTTAGGAGCATTAGGTGTTTTATTCGCATTGTTAGCTGGTGCTTTATTTTTAGTTAACAAGACACTTCGTAATTTTGCTGAAGCAAAAGGTGTTGAGTTATCTGAGACTACAAAGCGTACATCAATTTGGAAAGCATTTGTTCAAAATCAATTTTTAGTTTTAGTCTCAGTAGTAGTATTATTGTTAGCTAGTGCTTATTTTGTTTACGGTTTCTTTATGCAAGTTGGAGTTAATCAAGGGTATGAACCAATTCAGCCTATACATTATTCACATAGGATTCACGCAGGTGAAAATGGTATTGATTGTAAATACTGTCACTCTTCTGCTAGAGTTAGTAAGCATTCAGGTATACCTTCATTAAATGTTTGTATGAATTGTCATAAATCTATTTATGAAGTTGCTGCCGAAACGCAAGCTGAAGGATTGTCAGAATATGGAGTAGATTACAATGCTGAAATCAAAAAACTTTATAATGCAGTTGGTTGGGATGATGCAGAACAAAAGTACACAGGAAAAACAGCTCCAGTAAAATGGATTCAAATTCATAAATTACCAGACTTCGCTTATTTTAATCACTCGCAACACGTAGTGGTTGGAGGTGTTGAATGTCAAACATGTCATGGACCTGTTGAAGAAATGGAAATTATGTATCAACATGCACCTTTAACAATGGGATGGTGTATTAACTGTCACAGAGAAACAGATGTGAAAGTTAAAGACAATGCATATTACACTAAAATCCATGAGCAACTTTACAAAAAGTATGGTAAGGATAACTTTACTGCAGCTCAAATGGGAGGTTTAGAATGTGGTAAATGTCATTACTAAAAACAAGATTTTTCTTTTCCTTTAAAATGGAAAACCTTAAAATAATTAATAAAGAAATAAATTCAATTATATAATATGTCATCAAACAAGAAATACTGGAAAAGTGTTGAGGAGCTAAAAGATAGCTCTATTGTTGAGACGCTAAAACAAAACGAATTTGTTCAAGAAATTCCTACTGATGAGTTCTTAGGTGATAAGGGAACGTTAGAGGCTTCTTCAACAACACGTCGTGATTTCTTAAAGTATGTTGGTTTTAGTACAGCTGCTGCTTCTTTAGCAGCCTGTGAAGGACCAGTAGTTAAGTCTATACCTTATGTAGTACAACCAGACAGAATTGTGCCTGGTGTTGCCAATTACTATGCAACAACTATAGCTAATGGTTTTGATTTTGCAAGTGTTTTAGTTAAGACTCGAGAAGGTCGTCCAATTAAGATTGAAAACAACACTTTAGCTGCTACTAATGGTAGTGCAAATGCTAGAGTTAATGCTTCGGTTTTAGATTTATATGATAGTACTAGAGTACAAGGACCTAAAAAAGGTGGTGACTCTATTTCTTGGTCAGATTTCGATTCTGAAACTACATCAGCATTAAATAACGTTAAGAATTCTGGTAAGCAAATTGTTTTGTTAACTCAAACTTATGCTAGTCCTTCCACTTCTAAATTAGTTGCAGAGTTTACTGAAAAATATGGCAACGTTAATCATGTCGTTTATGATGCTATTTCAGAGTCAGCAGCTTTAGATGCTTACCAAGCAATGTATGGTGAGCGTGGTTTAGCTAATTATGACTTCTCTAAAGCAATGACTATCGTTTCAGTAGGAGCAGATTTTCTAGGCGATTGGCAAGGTGGTGGTTTTGACTCTGCTTATGCTAAAGGACGTATTCCTGTTGATGGTAAAATGTCACGTCACATTCAGTTTGAGGCTAATATGTCTTTAGCAGGAGCTAATGCTGACAAACGTGTGCCTGTAACACCTTCTCAGCAAAAACTTGCTTTAGCGCAATTACATAGTTTAATTGTTGGAGGTTCTGTTAATGCTAATGATTTACCTGCTAAAATTAAGGAGGCAGTTCAAAAAGCAGCTTCTGAGTTAATTAAAGCTGGTAGCAATGGTGTATTAGTTACAGGTATTCAAGATGTGAATGCTCAAACTGTTGCTTTAGAAATTAATAAAAAACTAGGTAGTAAGGCTTTTGATCCTAAAACACCTATTAAAACACGACAAGGAAATAATAAATCAGTGCAAACTTTAATATCTGACATGAAAGCAGGTAAGGTTGGTGCTATTATTATGAGTGGTGTTAACCCAATGTATACTTTAGCTAACGCTTCTGAATTTGCTGAGGGAATTAAAAATACAAGTTTATCTGTTGCTTTCACTTCTAAAGAAGATGAATCTGCTTCAGTTGCACAATATATAGCAGCAACACCTCATTATTTAGAATCTTGGGGTGATGTTGAATTAAAGAAAGGTCATTTTGCACTTATGCAACCTACAATCAGACCTTTATTTGATACAAGACAGTTTCAAGATGTTTTATTAAAATGGAACGACAATAGTAGTGCATTAAATGATTATATTAAAGCAACTTGGAAAGAGACTATTCTTAATGGTAGTTCTTATAACCAAGCTTTACATGATGGGTCATTTGTTAGTTCAATGCCAGTTGTTGAAGAAGTAACGGAAGAGATTGCTCAGGATGAATTACCTGCTAGCAATGCAGCAAGAGCATTAGCTTCAAGTGTAAAAACTAGTGGTACAGAATTAACATTATATTCTAAAGTTGGAATGGGTGATGGTCAACAGGCCAACAACCCTTGGTTACAAGAGTTTCCTGATCCAATTACTAGAACATCATGGGATAACTATTTAACGGTTTCTAAATCTGATGCTCAAGCTTGGAATATTATCAATGAAAATGATTCTACAGGAGCTTTAAATGGTAGCTACGTTAATCTTAAGTTAGGTAATACTACTTTATCTAATGTTCCAGTAATCATTCAACCAGGTCAAGCTAAGGGGTCTGTTGGTTTAGCATTTGGATATGGTAGAACTGCTGGTCTTAAAGATGAAATGAAAACAGGTGTAAATGCTTTTACACTTTATAAAGATTTTAATACAGTACAAAGCGTATCTATTGAGCCTGCAACTGGAATGCATGAATTTGCATGTGTACAGTTACAAAACACATTGATGGGTCGTGGTGATATCATTAAAGAAACTACTTTAGAGATTTTTAATACTAAAGATAAGCACTATTGGAATGAAGTTCCTATGGTATCTTTAAATCACCAAGAAACTCCGGTTACATCTCCTGAGGTTGATTTATGGGATGAATTTGACCGCTCAATTGGACATCATTTTAATTTATCAATTGACTTAAATGCTTGTACAGGTTGTGGAGCATGTGTTATTGCATGTCATGCTGAAAACAACGTACCAGTAGTTGGTAAAGAAGAAATTAGACGTAGTCGTGATATGCACTGGTTACGTATAGATAGATATTATTCATCTGAAGATACATTTGCTGAAGATGATGCTAAAAAAGAAGGTTTCTCTGGTTTATTTGGAGATAATGGTTCTTTAGGAGGTTTTGGAGAATTAGAAGATCCTGCAGATAATCCACAAGTAGCATTCCAACCAGTAATGTGTCAACATTGTAATCATGCTCCATGTGAGACTGTATGTCCTGTTGCTGCTACAGCACACGGTAGACAAGGTCAAAACCATATGGCATACAATAGATGTGTGGGTACAAGATATTGTGCAAACAACTGTCCGTATAAAGTAAGACGTTTTAACTGGTTCTTATACAACGGAAATGACGAGTTTGATTACCACATGAATAATGACTTAGGTCGTATGGTAATTAATCCTGATGTTACTGTTCGTTCTCGTGGTGTAATGGAAAAATGTTCTATGTGTATTCAAAAAACACAAAAGACTATTCTTGACGCTAAGCGCGATGGACGTGAGATTAAAGACGGAGAATTCCAAACAGCTTGTTCAGCTGCATGTAGTAGTGGAGCAATGATATTTGGAGATATTAACGATAAGGAAAGTAAAGTTGCAAAACTTTTAAAAGACGATCGTATGTATCACTTATTAGAAAGTGTTGGTACTAAACCTAATGTTCAGTATCATACTAAAGTGAGAAACACGAAAGAAGCATAAAAAGATTAATTAATAAACAATTATAAAGGATTATGGCGTCTCATTACGAAGCACCTATTAGAAGACCTTTGGTTACAGGTGAGAAATCTTACCACGATGTAACTGTAGATATCGCAGCACCTGTAGAAGGTAAGGCTAACAAACAGTGGTGGATTGTATTCTCTATCGCACTTGTAGCTTTTCTTTGGGGAATAGGTTGTATTATATACACCGTTTCTACTGGAATCGGAACTTGGGGTCTAAACAGAACAGTAAACTGGGCTTGGGATATTACTAACTTCGTTTGGTGGGTTGGTATTGGTCACGCAGGAACATTAATTTCTGCAGTACTTTTATTATTCCGTCAAAAATGGAGAATGGCAATTAACCGTTCTGCAGAAGCAATGACAATTTTCTCGGTAGTTCAAGCTGGTTTATTTCCAATCATCCACATGGGTCGTCCATGGTTAGCGTATTGGGTATTACCTATTCCTAATCAATTTGGGTCGTTATGGGTAAACTTTAACTCACCATTACTTTGGGATGTATTTGCGATTTCAACGTATTTATCGGTTTCATTAGTTTTCTGGTGGACTGGATTATTACCTGATTTTGCAATGTTACGTGATAGAGCTATCAAACCTTTCCAAAAGAAAATTTATAGTTTATTAAGTTTTGGTTGGACAGGTCGTGCTAAAGATTGGCAACGTTTTGAAGAGGTTTCTCTTGTACTTGCTGGTTTAGCAACTCCTTTAGTACTTTCAGTACACACTATTGTATCTTTTGACTTTGCAACATCTGTTATACCTGGTTGGCATACAACAATCTTTCCTCCGTACTTTGTGGCAGGTGCGATTTTCTCAGGATTTGCTATGGTAAACACGTTACTTATCATCATGAGAAAGGTATGTAACTTAGAAGACTACATTACAGTGCAACATATAGAGTTAATGAATATTGTAATCATGCTTACAGGATCTATCGTTGGTGTGGCTTACATAACTGAGTTGTTTGTTGCTTGGTATTCTGGTGTAGAATATGAACAATACGCATTCTTGAACAGAGCAACTGGTCCTTATGCTTGGGCATATTGGATGATGATGAGTTGTAACGTATTTTCACCACAGTTTATGTGGTTTAAAAAACTACGTACAAGTATCATGTTCTCTTTCTTTATCTCGATTGTAGTAAACATAGGAATGTGGTTTGAACGTTTTGTAATTATCGTGACATCTTTACACAGGGATTATTTACCTTCTTCTTGGACGATGTTCTCACCAACATTTGTCGATATTGGAATTTTTATTGGAACAATTGGTTTCTTCTTCGTACTTTTCTTATTGTATTCTAGAACATTCCCAGTAATAGCTCAAGCAGAGGTTAAAACTATTTTGAAATCTTCTGGGCAACGTTACAAAAACATCAGAGAAAGAGGAGATAGCTTAGTAGGTACTGGATCAGATGCCAGAACTTCTGAGGTTAATAATAACGAATCAAAAAACTTAAAGTAGCATATGGAAGCTTCAAAAGTAATTCACGCTATTTATAACGATGACGATGTGTTAATGAATGCAGTTAAAAAAGTTAAAGCTGCAAAACATCAAATCGAAGAAATATATACACCTTTTCCGGTCCATGGACTTGATAAGGCGATGGGATTAGCTCCAACACGTTTAGCTATATGTGCATTTTTGTACGGTTGTGTTGGTTTAACAGTAGCAGTTTTAATGATGAATTTCATTATGATTGAAGATTGGCCTCAAGATATTGGTGGAAAGCCTAGTTTTAGTTACCTAGAAAACATGCCAGCTTTTGTACCAATTATGTTTGAGCTTACAGTGTTTTTTGCAGCCCATTTAATGGTTATAACGTTTTATTTAAGAAGTAAAATGTGGCCTTTTAAAAAAGCTGAAAATCCAGATCCTAGAACAACTGATGACCATTTCTTAATGGAACTTCCAATTCATAACAATGAAGTTGAATTGCAAAGTTTATTATCACAAACAGGAGCAGTTGAAATTAACGTAGTAGATAAAGCACATTAATTAGATAGAATGAAACATTTAATTAAAATATCAATAATAGCCTTAATTGCAATCTCGTTTACTTCTTGTAATAAGAGTTCTCGTCCAAATTATCAATACATGCCAAACATGTATGAGTCTGTGGCGTACGATGCTTACCAAGAATCAGATGCTTTTGCAAACGGAGTTGAAGCCCAATTACCTGTAGATGGTACTATACCTAGAGGTTATACACCTTTTGAGTATACAAATGACATTGCTGGTTATGATTTAGCTAAAGCTGAACTTAAATCGCCTTTAGATTCTACTCAATTTGATGAGCCAAGAGCTAAAGAATTATACAACATTTATTGTGGTATATGTCATGGTAACAAAGGGGACGGTAAAGGTAATTTGGTTAAAAGAGAGAAAATTCTTGGAGTACCAAGTTATGACGATGTAGGTAGAGCTATTAATACAGGTAGTATTTATCATGTTATGTATTATGGTAAAAACTCAATGGGATCTTACGCTAACTTTTTAAGCGAGGAAGAACGTTGGCAAGTTGTTGCCTATGTTGAGAAATTAAAGGCAGACTTAGAAAAATAAGATTTAGATAAAGTTTATATATAGATATGTACACACTTTCAAATAGACTAAAATTAGTTTCACTAATCCTAATCATTGTAGGAGCTGGATTATGGGGAACAGGTTATTATTCGTCTCATCACGTTACTTTAGATAACGTTAAAACGATGTTAGCAGAAGAAGCAAGTCATGGTGCCCATGGTGATAGCCATGCAACTAGTACTGATACTCATGAAGTTGAGTCTCATGTTATGACAGATTCTCATGGTGAAGAGACTTCACATGCTGAGGCAGACGCACATCACGGAGATGAGCATGCAGAACATGTAATGCATCAAATTCATAATAGACCTTATTCAGCGCTTTATGTTGCTGCATTTTTCTTTATGATGATTGCTTTAGGTGCTCTAGCATTTTATGCTATTCAGTTTGCTGCACAAGCAGGTTGGTCTCCTTTATTATTTAGAGTAATGGAAGGTATTACTTATTACGTATTACCTGGAGCATTAATTGTAGTTGCTATAGCTGTTTGGGCTGGTGATCATATATTTATATGGATGGATCCCGAAATGGTAAATCCAGAGAGTGATAAGTTTGATAAATTAGTAGCTGGTAAGTCAGCTTGGTTAAATACAACTGGTTTTGTTATTAGAGCTTTAGTTTTTATTGGTGGATGGTCTCTATATAGATTTTTTGCTCGTAAATTTTCATTAGCGCAAGATGAGGCTCCTGAAGGTGATAGAAGTAATTTTAAAAAATCATTTCGTATTGCTGCAGCATTTTTAGTATTCTTTATTTATACTGAGTCGATGATGTCATGGGATTGGATTATGAGTGTAGACCCTCACTGGTTCTCAACATTATTTGGATGGTATGTATTCGCAGGAATGATGGTTTGTGCTGTTACAGTAATGGCAATGATTACTATCTACTTAAAATCTAAAGGATTATTACAACAAGTTAATGATAGTCATATTCACGATTTAGCTAAGTTTATGTTTGGATTTAGTATTTTCTGGACATACTTATGGTTTTCTCAATTTATGTTAATATGGTACTCAAACATTCCAGAAGAAGTAACTTATTTTGTAACTAGAATTGAAGATTATAACCTTCCTTTCTTTGGAATGATAGCTATGAATTTCTTATTCCCTCTTTTACTATTAATGAACAGTGACTATAAGCGTATTCCTTGGTTTGTAATTATGGCTGGAGTTGTGATTTTAGCAGGACACTATATTGATATATTCAACATGATTATGCCAGCTACGGTTGGAGATAGATGGTTTATTGGTATGCCTGAAATAGGAGCAATTTTATTGTTCGCTGGTTTATTTATGTTTATTGTGTTTTATGCAATATCTAAACAACCTCTAATCGCTAAAGGAAATCCGTTCATCAAAGAGAGTGAACATTTCCATTATTAATAAAAAATAAAATAAAGAAGAACGATAACAATGACGACTTTCTTATCAATTTTAGTTTTAGTATTTATTTTCGTTGCAATCTGGCAAATGGTTAAAATCTTTGATTTGACACAAGCAGGTAAGACAAACGATAATAATCAAGTAGCAAATGATAACGATAACCGTATAAACGGTTACTTAATGATAGGTTTTTTAATCTTCATTTATGTTATTACAATAGTATGTTTTGTTAAATGGGGAGACTTACCATTAATGTCTAATTCTGCCTCAGAGCATGGACCTGGTATTGATAGTTTAATGATCATTTCTATGATTGTAATCTTCTTTGTACAAACAATTACTCAGTTTTTGCTTCATTATTTCGCTTTTAAATACAGAGGTGAAAAAGGTAAAAAAGCTTTGTTTTATGCTGACAATAATAAATTAGAGGCTATATGGACTATTATACCTGTAATTGTATTGGCAGGTTTAATTATTCAAGGATTATTTACCTGGACAAGTATCATGAATATTGATGAAGAATCAGATCCTATGATTGTTGAGTTATACGCGCAACAGTTTAATTGGAAAGCTAGATATTCTGGTCCTGATAATGCTTTAGGTAAAGCTAATGTTAGATTAATTGATATCAATAGAGCTAATGAATTAGGTGTGGATGAGTCTGACCCTAATGCTCAAGATGATGTAATCGTTAAAGAGTTACATTTAGTAGTAGGAAAACCTGTTTTATTTAAAATGCGTTCTCAAGATGTATTACACTCTGCTTACATGCCTCACTTTAGAGCTCAGATGAACTGTGTTCCTGGTATGATTACTCAGTTTGGTTTTACTCCTTCTAAAACTACTGCTGAAATGCGTGAAACGCAAGAAATTCAAGATAAGGTAGCTAATATCAACAAAATCAGAACAGAGAAGAGCCAATCTTTAATTGCTGAGGGTAAAGAAGGTTTAGAGCCTTATGAGTTTGATTATTTACTATTATGTAACAAGATTTGTGGAACGTCTCACTATAACATGCAAATGAAAATTATAGTGGAAACACAAGAGGAGTATGATGAGTGGATGAAAGAGCAAAAGCTTTTTGTAGATTCATTAGTAAAAAATTAAATAACAAGAAATTAAATTTAAAGATTTTAGATTATGTCAGCACACGTAGAAGAACATGGACATGACGATCATGGTCATCATCATAAAGAAACATTCATAACTAAGTATATATTTAGTCAAGATCATAAAATGATTGCCAAGCAGTATCTTATTACTGGACTTATCATGGGAATCATAGCAGTAGTAATGTCAATCATGATGCGTATGCAAATTGCTTGGCCTGAAGAATCAAATCCATTATTTAAAGCTTTATTAGGTAAATGGGCTCCAGATGGTGTAATGAGTGCAGATATTTATCTTGCATTAGTAACTATCCATGGTACTATAATGGTTTTCTTTGTACTTACAGCAGGTCTTAGTGGTACTTTTAGTAATTTACTTATTCCATTGCAAATTGGAGCAAGAGATATGGCATCAGGTTTTTTAAACATGGTTTCATATTGGTTATTCTTTACTTCAAGTGTTATTATGGTATGTTCTTTCTTTGTTGAAGCTGGACCAGCTGCAGCAGGATGGACAATTTACCCACCTTTAAGTGCATTGCCTATGGCTCAAGGTGGTTCTGGATTAGGTATGACAATGTGGTTAGTTTCTATGGCTATATTTATCGCTTCTTCTTTATTAGGATCTTTAAATTATGTAGTTACAGTTATTAATTTACGTACTAAGGGTATGTCTATGACAAGATTACCTTTAACAATTTGGGCGTTTTTTGTAACAGCAATCATTGGAGTTATTTCATTCCCAGTATTACTATCTGCAGCATTATTATTAATAATGGATAGAAGTTTTGGTACATCATTTTTCTTATCAGATATATTTATTCAAGGTGAAGTATTACATTATCAAGGTGGTTCTCCTGTTTTATTTGAGCACTTATTTTGGTTCTTAGGTCACCCAGAAGTATATATTGTATTATTACCAGCATTAGGTATTACTTCAGAGATTATTGCAACCAACTCACGTAAGCCTATTTTTGGTTATCGTGCAATGGTAGCTTCAATTTTAGCAATTGCATTTTTATCTACAATTGTTTGGGGTCACCATATGTTTATTTCAGGAATGAATCCATTTTTAGGATCTGTATTTACATTTACAACGCTTTTAATTGCTATACCATCAGCGGTAAAAGCATTTAATTACATAACCACTTTATGGAAAGGTAATCTACAAATGAATCCAGCAATGTTGTTTTCTATTGGATTAGTTTCTACTTTCATAACAGGTGGATTAACTGGAATTATCTTAGGAGATAGTGCATTAGATATTAACGTACATGATACTTACTTTGTAGTAGCTCACTTCCATTTAGTGATGGGTATTTCTGCACTTTACGGTTTCTTTGCAGGTGTTTATCATTGGTTCCCTAAAATGTTTGGACGCATGCTAAACAAAAATTTAGGATATGTACACTTTTGGATAACTGCGGTATGTGCTTACGGAGTATTTTTTCCAATGCATTTTATAGGTATGGCTGGATTACCACGACGTTACTATACAAACACTAACTTTCCTTTATTTGATGATTTAGCTAGTGTAAACGTTGTTATTACTTTATTTGCTATTATTGGTAGTATTTTCCAAATCGTATTTATATACAATTTCTTTTCAAGTATATTTTACGGTAAGAAAGCTGTTCAAAATCCATGGAGATCTAATACTCTAGAATGGACTACACCTGTAGAACATGTACATGGTAACTGGCCAGGTGCTATACCAGAGGTTCACAGATGGGCTTATGACTATAGCAAACCAGGACATGATGATGATTTTGTTCCACAAATTGTTCCTTTAAAAGAAGGAGAAGAAGAATTACAACACTAGATTTTAAATCTAATATCATATTGAAAAGCCTTTCTGTAAAAACAGAAAGGCTTTTTCTTTATATTTGCTTATATTATTTCTTAGCTTTATTTAAGCTATATAATTTATAAGTTTACCGCTTTTGCGGAACATGAACATGAACGATAACCTTGACCCAACTAGCGATAATTTTACTCCAGAAGAGTTTGATGTCGAAAAACAATTAAGACCTCTATCTTTTGAAGATTTTACAGGTCAAGATCAGGTATTAGAAAATCTTCAAATCTTTGTTCAAGCAGCAGTAGGTCGTAATGAAGCACTAGATCACACCTTATTTCATGGTCCTCCAGGACTTGGTAAAACTACTTTAGCAAACATATTAGCAAATGAGTTAGGTGTTGGTATTAAAGTTACCTCAGGTCCCGTATTGGATAAGCCAGGAGACTTAGCAGGTTTATTAACCAATCTAGATGAAAGAGATGTTCTTTTTATAGACGAAATTCATCGTTTAAGTCCTATTGTAGAAGAATATTTATATTCTGCAATGGAAGACTATAAGATTGATATTATGATTGAGTCTGGCCCAAATGCTAGAACGGTTCAAATTAACTTAAACCCATTTACACTTGTTGGTGCGACAACCAGATCAGGGTTATTGACAGCTCCTATGAGAGCAAGGTTTGGTATACAAAGCAGATTACAATATTATAATACAGAATTACTAACAACTATCATACAACGTAGTTCAGATATATTAAATGTTCCAATATCAATGGAAGCAGCAATCGAGATAGCAGGTCGTAGTCGTGGTACACCTAGAATTGCTAATGCACTCCTGCGTAGAGTCCGAGATTTTGCACAAATAAAAGGTAATGGAAGTATCGATATTAAAATTGCAAAGTATAGCTTAGAAGCACTTAATGTTGATGCATATGGTTTGGATGAGATGGATAATAAAATTCTATCTACTATAATAGAAAAATTTAAGGGAGGACCTGTTGGTATTAGTACTATTGCTACTGCAGTTAGTGAGAGTACTGAGACTATTGAGGAGGTTTACGAACCTTTTTTAATACAACAAGGTTTTATAATGCGTACACCAAGAGGTCGTGAGGTAACAGAGTTGGCTTATAAACATTTAGGAAAAATTAAAGGTCCAATTCAAGGAGGTTTGTTTTAATAAACTTTAATGTAAAACACTAAAAACTTTGGACATATATAATAATCTCTTATTTAGATAAATGAAAAAGATTCCAGAAGTTTCACTATTAAAATTTATTAAGCATTCTTTAGAAATTCTTAAAAACCCGTTGCCTTTTCATAATAAAAACTTTCAAGCGTTAGGTGATGTATTTAAACTTAATGTAGGTTTTAATTCTAAGATATACTTTTGTAGAGACGCTGCTTTTGCGCAGTATGTGCTTCAAAAAAATCAAAAAAACTATACAAAATCAAAAATTCAAACTGAAGATTTAGTAAAATATGTAGGTGAAGGTCTTTTAACCTCTGAAGGCGAAAAATGGAAAAAACAGCGTAAGATGATGCAACCAGCTTTTCATAAAAAGCAATTGCAAAATTTGCTAGATGGTATGCAGCAGACGATTATTTCAGAATTTAGTAAGGTTGAAAGTAATAAAACCATAGATCTTTTTCCAATTCTTAATGATTTGGCCTTTCAAACAGTAGTTAAATCTTTGTTCACTCAAGCAGCCAAAAATAAGGATATGGAGCGGTTACAGTATATAACCGAAGCAAATCAACGCATGCTAGTTAAAGAGTTAAGGCAACCTTATTTAGGATGGTGGTTTAAAATTGGTGGCACTTTAAAAAAACATTTAGATTTATCAGAAGAAGCTAGAGTTATACTAAAACGCATAGTTGATCAACGTACAGCTTCAGGTAAACGTTATGACGATTTACTTGATATGCTACTGGAAACGCGCTATGAAGATGGTCAAGGTATGACAGAAGACCAATTAATTGATGAAATCTTAATAATTTTTACAGCAGGTCATGAAACCACATCCAATGCTTTAACTTTTACATTTCAGTTATTAGCAAAACATCCTGAATGGCAAGATAAAATCCATAATGAGTTTATTGAACTTGGTGGTGATAAAGCAGATTTGATGACTAGAATATCACAGTCTAAAGTTTGTCAACAAGTCCTTGAAGAGTCCATGAGATTGTATCCTCCAGCATATTTTATTGACAGAGTAAATATAGAGAGGGATGTTTTTAATGAAATGGAATTTGAGCCAGGTAGTAATCTGCTGTTTTCGGTTTACGAAATACATAGACATCCAAAGTTATGGGATAATCCAGAATCGTTTTTACCTGAGCGTTTTGCAGATGGTGGACGACAGTTTTCTAGTCAATATTTTCCTTTTGGTGCTGGTCCAAGAAAATGCATTGGAAACAATTTTGCTATGTTTGAAATGATTATAGCTGTTACAGCTTTAGTCAAAAAATTTAAAATTCAACCTGAGTTTGATAATATTAAGATTACACCTTTAATCACTTTGAAACCTAAAAATGCACAGCTTAGTTTTCAGATAAGAAAATAATGCTTGATAACAAATCTAAATACACAACACAAATCAAAGCCGAAGCTAAACGCTTAGGGTTTTTATCTTGTGGTATTAGTAAAGCAGGTTTTTTAGAAAAAGAAGCACCTAGACTAGAAAACTGGCTGAATAAAAATATGCATGGTCAAATGGGTTACATGCAAAACCATTTTGATAAGCGTTTAGATCCAACCAAACTTGTCGATGATTCTAAATCCGTAATATCATTATTGTTAAATTACTATCCTTCTCAAGTTCAGGTAGACAAAAAAGCTCCAAAATTATCTAAATATGCCTATGGACAGGACTACCATTTTGTAATTAAAGAAAAACTTAAAGAATTAACCCATTTTATTCAGCAAGAAATAGGTGATGTTTCAGGACGTGCATTTGTAGACTCTGCACCAGTTTTAGATAAAGCATGGGCAGCAAAATCTGGATTAGGTTGGATTGGCAAGAATAGTAATTTATTAACCCAACAAGTGGGTTCTTTTTATTTTATTGCAGAGTTAATTATTGATTTAGATTTGGAATACGATTCCATTGTTTCCGATCACTGTGGTACTTGTACAGCATGTATAGATGCTTGTCCAACGCAAGCCATAACAGAGCCTTACGTTGTTGATGGTAGTAAGTGTATTAGTTATTTTACAATAGAACTTAAAGATCAATTACCAAACAACTTGAAAGGTAAATTTGACGATTGGATGTTTGGTTGCGATGTCTGTCAAGACGTTTGTCCATGGAATAAGTTTTCAAAACCTCATAACGAGCCACTTTTTAATCCACATCCTGATTTGTTAGCTATGACAAAAAAAGATTGGGAAGACATTACTGAAGAGGTGTTTAAAAAAGTGTTTCAAAAAAGTGCTGTAAAACGTACAAAGTTTGAGGGTTTAAAACGTAATATTGAGTTTGTAAAATAAAACATTAAGCTTTTGCAACGCTATATTCCCTTTGTTTTCAATACTTCTAATAAAAGATAGTAACACAAAATCGTGTTATTATTAGTTTAAAATTATTCAAAGTCTCTCTCATTTTTTTTATGTTCAAACGTCTTAAAAACTTACATTTGTAATTCACTAAAACTTAAAGTGAAATTATGAGCAAACAAAGTAGACGTCGTGAAGCTTTAGTATATCATGCAAAGCCAACTCCAGGTAAAATAAAAGTAGTTCCAACAAAAAAATATGCAACCCAAAGGGATTTAGCCTTAGCTTATTCTCCAGGTGTAGCAGAACCTTGTTTAGAAATAGAAAAAGACGTTAATAACGTTTATAAATATACAGCTAAAGGTAATCTTGTAGCAGTAATAACTAATGGTACCGCAGTTTTAGGATTGGGTAATATTGGTCCAGAAGCCTCTAAGCCTGTAATGGAAGGTAAAGGCTTATTATTTAAAATCTTCGCAGATATTGATGTTTTTGATATTGAAGTGGATACTGAAAATGTTGAAGAATTTATTCAAACGGTAAAAATGATCGCTCCAACGTTTGGAGGTATTAACCTAGAAGATATTAAAGCACCTGAAGCTTTTGAAATAGAAAGACGCTTAAAAGAGGAGCTTGATATTCCTGTAATGCATGATGACCAACATGGTACTGCAATTATTTCTGCAGCAGCATTATTAAATGCCTTAGAGCTTTCTGATAAAAAAATAGAGGACGTTAAAATAGTAGTAAGTGGTGCAGGTGCAGCAGCTATTTC
Organism: Olleya sp. UBA1516; assembly: GCF_002323495.1. Lineage (NCBI taxonomy): Bacteria > Pseudomonadati > Bacteroidota > Flavobacteriia > Flavobacteriales > Flavobacteriaceae > Olleya > Olleya sp. UBA1516. The sequence continues at coordinate 32,254 of NZ_DCQO01000016.1, read as the reverse complement.
TTGTACGCGTTTATATTTAGCATTTGGTGCTAAACGTGAAAACGTGGTCATGTTAGACAGTAAAGGTGTAATTAGAGATGACAGAGATAATTTAACATCACAAAAAGCCGAGTTTGCAACACACCGTAAAATTGATACATTGGATGAGGCAATGATTGACGCTGACGTATTTGTTGGTTTATCAACTTCGGATATTGTAACGCCTGCCATGTTATTAGTTATGGCTAAAAACCCTATAGTATTTGCTATGGCTAATCCAGATCCAGAAATTGGTTATGATTTGGCAATTGCAACACGTAAGGATATTATTATGGCTACAGGACGAAGTGACCATCCTAATCAAGTTAATAATGTACTAGGATTTCCGTTTATTTTTAGAGGAGCTTTAGACGTTAGAGCAACTAAAATTAACGAAGCCATGAAAATGGCAGCTGTAAAAGCATTGGCTGACTTAGCTAAAGAGTCTGTACCAGAACAAGTAAATATTGCTTATGGCGAAACACGCCTGACGTTTAGTAAAGAGTATATTATACCTAAGCCATTTGATCCAAGATTAATAGCAACTGTACCTCCAGCTGTAGCAAAAGCTGCAATGGAAAGTGGTGTGGCTAAAGAGCCAATTGAAGATTGGAAAAAATATGAAGAGCAATTATTAGATAGATTAGGTAATGATAATAAGATTGTAAGATTATTACTAAACAGATCTAAGCTAGATCCAAAGCGTGTTGTTTTTACAGAAGCAGATTCTTTAGATGTATTAAAAGCAGCCCAAATAGTTTACGAGGAAGGTGTTGCTATACCAATTTTATTAGGTAGAAAAGAAGAAATTGAACGCTTAAAAGAAGAGCTAGAGTTTGATGCAGATGTACTAATTATTGATCCTAAATCTGACGAGCAACTTGAACAAAAAAATAAGTACGCAAAAATATATTGGGAACAACGCAGAAGAAAAGGAGTAACGTTGTTATTAGCTGAAAAGTTAATGAGAGAACGTAACTACTATGCAGCAATGATGGTTAATGAAGGTGATGCAGATGCATTAATTTCTGGGTACTCTCGTAGTTATCCTTCGGTTGTAAAACCAATGTTGGAACTAATAGGATTAGCACCAGGATCCACAAGAATTGCGACAACAAATGTTATGATGACCCAACGTGGTCCTATGTTTTTAAGTGATACTTCAATAAATATAAATCCATCAGCTCAAGATTTAACTAAAATAGCGCAAATGACTGCTAAAGTGGTTAAAATGTTTGGAATGGAACCAATTATGGCAATGACTTCTTATTCTAACTTTGGCTCATCAAAAGACCAAACAGCTACTAAAGTTAGAGAGGCAGTATCTTATTTACATAAAAGACATCCTGACTTATTAGTAGATGGAGAGTTACAAACAGATTTTGCTTTAAACAGTCAAATGTTAACAGATAGTTTCCCGTTTTCTAAACTAGCAGGTAAAAAAGTAAATACTTTAATCTTCCCTAATTTAGAGTCTGCAAACATTACTTATAAGTTATTAAAAGAACTTAATAATGCAGAGTCCGTTGGACCAATTATGATGGGAATGCGTAAACCTGTACATATCTTACAACTACATGCAAGTGTTGACGAAATTGTAAACATGACTGCAATAGCAGTAATAGATGCGCAACAGAAAGAAAAGTGGGAAAAAAACTTAGAAAACAAGAACTAAAATAATGTAAAGATAATTTTCTTACATTTGGAGAGTTAACAAAAATTTATGATTACACACATACAAGGAAAGTTAGTAGAGAAAAATCCAACAGATGTAGTCATCGATTGCAACGGAGTGGGTTATATGCTAAATATATCATTGCATACCTATTCTCAAATTCCTAATCAAGAAAATTTAAAGTTATATACGCATCTTCAAATAAGGGAAGATGCGCATACTTTATATGGTTTTGCTTCAACATCAGAAAGAGAATTATTTAGACTTTTAATTTCTGTAAGTGGTATTGGTGCAAATACAGCAAGAACCATGTTATCATCTTTAACGCCAAAACAAATTAGAGAAGGTATTGCTGTGGATGATGTTGCTTTAATTCAATCTATTAAAGGAATAGGGATAAAAACAGCACAAAGAGTAATAATAGATTTAAAAGATAAAATCTTAAAAATTTACGATATAGACGAAGTTTCTGTAAGTCAAAGCAATACTAACAAAGATGAAGCGTTATCTGCTTTAGAAGTATTAGGTTTTGCTAAAAAACAAGCAGAAAAAGTACTGGATAAAATTGTCAAAGACCAACCAGAAGCTAACGTAGAAACAATTATCAAACTAGCCCTAAAAAATTTATAATTTATTTTGAATACAAGTCAACTTAGCTTTTATAAATCCCTTAAACATTTTTTACTAACTGCTTTTGCATTGTTAGTCTCAGTATTTTCTTTTGCTCAAGAAGAAAATGAAGTAGAACAAGATAGTACCAAAACAGGTTTTAGTTTAGGGAATATCCAAATGCAAAATCCATCAAGTATACAATCTAAATACACGTATGATCCTGTAACGGATAGATACATATATACTGAAACTGTTGGAGAGTTTAATATTAATTATCCAGTAATTCTAACACCAGATGAGTATTTAGAATTAGTATCAAGCCAGAATTTGAAATCGTATTATAAGGATAAGATTGATGCTTACGACGGTAAAAAAGGAGATGTAAAAGAAGCTCAGAAAAACTTAATACCAGAGTTTTATGTCAACTCTAGTTTTTTTGAAAGTATTTTTGGTGAAGGACCAATATCCATAATACCACAAGGTACTGTTGAAATGGATTTAGGTGTCTTATTTACTAAACAGGATAATCCATCGTTTTCTCCAAGAAACAGACGTAATTTTTCATTCGATTTTGACCAACGTATCAGTCTTAGTATGATTGGTAAAGTAGGATCAAGATTACAAGTAACAACTAATTACGACACACAATCTACTTTTGATTTTCAAAATTTAATTAAGTTAGAATACACACCAACCGAAGATGATATCATTCAAAAAATTGAAGTTGGTAACGTTAGTATGCCAATTAATAGCTCTTTAATTTCTGGAGCACAAAGTCTTTTTGGTGTAAAAACACAATTAAAATTTGGTAAAACAACAATTACAGGAGTATTCTCAGATCAGCGTTCTGACGCTAGGTCAGTAACTGCTCAAGGTGGCGGAACATTAGACGAGTTTGAGTTTTTTATTAGAGATTATGATGAGAATCGTCACTTTTTCTTAGGACAATACTTCCGTAATAACTACGATCAAGCACTATCTAATTACCCTTTTATTAATAATAATATTCAAATTACAAGAATAGAGGTTTGGATAACTAACAGAAGTAATCGTACTGAAAATGTTAGAAACTTTGTTGCTTTCCAAGATTTAGGAGAAACCAGTATCATTGGTAATCCAGGCGTTTCTGTTACAGGAGGACCTAATGCATTTCCGGATAACGGAAACAATGGATTAGATCCAACTAACATTGGTAACGCAGGATCGCAATTAAATAATGCAATTAGAGATATTGCAACAGCGCAAAGCGGAATCTCAATTTCAGGTTTTAATGAAGGTTTTGATTATGCAAAGCAAGAAAATACTAGAAAATTAATAGAAGGTCAAGAATATACCCTAAACACACAATTGGGTTATATTTCTTTAAACCAAAGATTAAATAATGACGAAGTCTTAGCGGTTGCTTACCAATACACAGTCGGAGGACAAGTATTTCAGGTAGGAGAGTTTGCAAATGATGGTATTGGAGCAACAGATGTTGCTGTAAATTCAAGTGGAGAAGTTACTAATGTTACAAATAATGCATTAGTATTAAAACTATTAAAAAGTAGTATCACTAGTGTCTCTCAACCAATATGGGATTTAATGATGAAAAACGTTTACGATACAGGCGCTTTTCAATTAACTCAAGAAGATTTTAAATTAAATATTTTTTATAACGAATCAGCTCCTGTAAACTATATTACTGCTGTAGAAGGTACGCCTTTCGGAACCGATTTTGAAGGCGAACCTATAGATCAAACCACATTATTACGCTTATTTAATTTTGATAGATTAAATTACAATAACGATCCACAAACTAATGGAGACGGTTTCTTTGACTTTGTTTCAGGCATTACTGTAATTCCGCAAAATGGTAAAATTGTATTTACTAAAGTAGAACCTTTTGGTCGTTATTTATTTGATGTTTTAGATAACGACGGTAATACAGGTAATAACGCGTCGGATTATGAAGCAGATATATATACCAATGCCAATCAAGAAAAGTATGTTTATGATTTACTTTATAAAGCAACCAAAACAGCAGCATTAGACGAGAGTCAAAAAAATAAATTCCAAATTAAAGGACGTTATAAATCTTCAGGTGGAGACGGAATCCCAATTGGAGGATTTAATGTACCAAGAGGATCCGTTCGTGTATCAGCTGGAGGACGTGTTTTAGTAGAAGGACAAGATTATACAGTTAATTACCAATTAGGACGTGTTTATATTATTGATGAAGGTTTAAAAGCATCCAACATTCCAATTGAAGTATCAACCGAAAATAATTCGATTTTTGGACAGCAAACTAAACGTTATACTGGATTAAATGTAGAACATAAGTTTAATGACAATTTTGTAATTGGAGGAACATATATTAATTTAAATGAACGTCCAATTACTCAAAAAGCTAATTATGCTAATGAGCCTATAAATAATACCATTTTTGGTTTTAATGCTAATTATTCTTCGGAAGTACCGTTTTTATCTAGGTTAGTTAATAAATTACCTAATATTGATACAGATGCACCATCTAATATTTCAGTTAGAGGTGATTTTGCATACTTACTACCAGGTGCACCAAAAGGAACAGATTTTAATGGAGAAGCGACTGCTTATATCGATGATTTTGAAGGTACACAAAACGGAATAGATCTTAAATCTGCACAATCTTGGAGCTTATCAAGTAGACCACTTAATGTAAATAATTCTACAGCGTTAGATAATAACGGAATAGAAAACGGTTATGGTAGAGCCATGCTTAACTGGTATACTATTGATCCTATATTTTATGGTAGTCAAAGACCATCAGGAATATCAGATGATGATATGTCAGGATTATATACTAGTCGCGTTTTTGTTAACGAGCTGTTTCCGCAACAGGACATTGCTCAAGGTCAAACATCAGTTTTAAATACTTTAGATTTAACATATTATCCTCAAGAACGAGGTCCATATAACTTTGAGCCAGGTACAGAAAGTGGTGTAATACCTAACCCAGAAAGTAGTTGGGCTGGAATAACAAGACAGATTACATCTACGGATTTTGAACAAGCAAATGTTGAATATATCGAGTTTTGGTTACAGGATCCATTTCAGGAAAACCCAGGAAATCCAGGTGGAAAATTATTTATTAACTTAGGTAATATATCAGAAGATGTGCTTAAGGATGGACGTAAACAATATGAAAACGGTTTACCTCAAGATGGAAATATTAGTTTGCTGCCAGAAACGGTGTTTCAATCTGTAGTGCCACAAAATCAAGCCTTAATTTATGCGTTTGATACAACTGGCCAAGAAAGAACCAATCAAGATGTTGGATTTGATGGATATGATGATGTTGAGGAAGCAGCTAAGTTTCCTTCAGGTTTTTCCGGACTAACAGATCCTGCAAAAGATAATTATGATTATTATTTAAATGCAGAAGGTGACGTATTTAACAGATACAAATTATATAATGGTGTAGATGGTAACTCTCCAGATGCATTTAGTGATACTAATAGAGGGTCAACAACGCAACCAGATGTAGAGGATGTCAATAGGGATAATACCATGAATACTATTGATAGTTATTTTGAGTATCAAATTGATATAACTCCAGCATCATTAAATATTAATAACGAGTATATTGTTGATACAAAAAACGTAACAGATACTAACAATCCTAGAGTACTACCAAATGGAGAAACTGAATATCCTAGATGGTATCAGTTTAGAATTCCTATTCGTACAGATGACGAGTTTGTTGTAAATGGTATTACGGATTTACGTTCTATAAGATTTTCTAGAATGTACCTTAACGATTTTCAGCAACAAACAACATTAAGATTTGGAACATTAGAGCTGGTTCGTAGTGATTGGAGACGTTTTCAATTGTCATTAGATGGTGGTGCAACACCTTTAGATTTTGATGATACAGCCTTTACTGTTGGTGCTGTAAGTACGCAAGAAAATGACGGAAGTTATGTTTCGCCACCAAGTGTAGTGCCAGAGCAGCTTAACAATAACAACACTATTGTTAGACAAAATGAACAAGCACTTGTCGTAGATGTTTGTGATCTTAAAGCTAAAGACTCCAGAGCAGTATTTAAAAATATTAGTGTAGATATGCGTCAGTACAAAAAACTGAGAATGTTTATGCATGCTAGAGATGGAGAAACACCTGGACTTACAGATTCTGATTTAGTAGGTTTTATTAGAATGGGTAATGACCTTACAGAAAATTACTATCAAATAGAAGTACCATTAAAAGTGTATAATGGAGGTGGATCTGCCGAAGCGTATTGGCCAGAAGAGAATGAAATTAATATAGAATTAGAAATTTTACAACGTATTAAGTCTTTAGGGATAAGCAACCAAACATTAACGGATGGTACAGCAAATTTTTATGATGTAGTTGGTGGAGATTTAGTACCAGTTATAGATCAATATGGTGGTTATGTTTTAGGACAACAACGTGTTGCTATAAAAGGAAATCCTAATTTTGGAGATGTTAGAACATTAATGGTTGGTGTCAAAAATGGTACAAATAACTTGCAATGTGGAGAGATTTGGTTTAACGAATTGCGTTTGTCAGAACTAGAAAACGAAGGTGGTTGGGCAGCAATTGTTACGGTTGATACACAATTAGCAGATTTTGCTAGTGTAAGTGCAACTGGTAGAATGAGTACTGCTGGATTTGGAAATGTAAACCAAGGACCAAATGAGCGTAGTCTTGAAGATAGTAAACAATATGATGTAGTAACTAATGTAAATGTTGGTCAATTACTGCCTAAAAAATGGGGAATTCAAATTCCGTTTAATTACGGTCAAGGAGTGGAAGTTATTACACCAAAGTATGATCAACAATACGAAGATATTGAGTTAGACACACGTTTGGATGCTGCTGTTGATGATGCAGAAAGAGATTTGATTTTAGAACAATCGGAAACATACACAAAGCGTAAAAGTATAAACTTTATAGGTGTTAAAAAGAATAGAACAGGAGAGGCTAAACCAAGTTTTTATGATGTAGAAAACTTAACGCTAAATTATTCTTATAACAAAATGGAGCATCGTGACTTTGAGATTGAAAGATCTGTTGATAAACAGGTTAGAGCAGGTGTAAATTACGCTTATAACTTTGAACCTAAGTTAATTGAACCTTTCAAGAAAAACGATTCGTTATTTACTGGTAAGTATTGGAAGTTTTTAAAAGAATTGAACTTTAATGTCTTACCTGCTAGTTTTACTATAAATACAGATTTAAATAGACAATTTAATCGTCAAAAATTTAGAGATTTAGATTTAACAGGTAACAATATTGGTTTAGAAGAGTTGTATAGACGTAATTATAATTTTGACTACCAGTACAATCTTAATTGGAATTTGACAAAGTCGCTTCAGGTAAATTATTCTTCATCAAATAATAATATTGTTAGAAATTACTTCAAGGATAATATTATTAATGGAGAGCCAGATCCATTATTAGACGTATGGGATGGTTTCTTTGATTTTGGAGATCCAAATAGACAACAACAACAAATTGGAATTAATTATGAGATTCCACTTAGTAAAATACCAACTTTAAGCTTTTTAAAAGCAACCTATTCTTACTCAGGATTGTTCCAGTGGCAAAAAGGGTCTGACTTATTTGGTAATTTAGTTGGTAACGATGGTTTGACTTATAATTTAGGAAACACAATATCAAACGGAAATACACATAATATTAATTCAACTTTAGACATGAATAAGTTGTATAAATATTTAGGAATTTCTGCTAAAACTAAATCTAGAGGAAATAAAGTTGCTAGAACATCTAGAACTGCTGGACCTCCAGGTATTGCAAATAAAGAAAAAGAGAAGGCTAAAAAAGCAGGTGATGGTATAGGATCTAAAATAGGTAATTTTGGTATCGGATTATTAACCTCAATAAAACGTATTCAAGCAGTATATAGCGAGACTAATGGTACTTTTTTACCAGGTTATTTACAAACTCCAGGTTTTTTAGGAACAGCAAAACCTACTATAGGTTATACTTTTGGAAGTCAAAGTGATGTTAGAGATTTAGCTGCCAGAAATGGTTGGTTAACTGCCTTTCCTGATTTTAACCAACAGTATACTACTAACCAAACTAAGCAATTAGATCTTTCAGCTAACCTTGAGCCTTTTAGTGATTTTAAAATAGATTTAGTTGGATTTAGGACTTACGCAGAAAATTATACAGAAAACTACAGAGTAGAAAACGGACAATACTTATCATTAACGCCTAATACATTTGGTAATTTTAGTATTTCATCTTTTACATTGCCAACTGCTTTTGGTAAGAGTGACGAGACTAGTTCTCAAGCTTTTGATGACTTTAGAAGTAATAGGTTAGACATAGCAAGACGACTAGCAGTACAAAATGGATCAGATCCAAACGATGTTGATGCTGACGGTTATCCTAAAGGTTTTGGTAAAACAAGTCAACAAGTATTATTGCCAGCATTTGTAAGTGCTTATACAGGTCAAAAAACAAGTAAAACTAAACTTGGTGCATTAAGAAACGTGCCAATACCAAACTGGGACGTAAAGTATTCTGGTTTCATGAAAATGAAATGGTTTAAAAAACGTTTCAAACGTTTCTCTTTAACACATGGTTATAGATCAAGTTATAGTATAGGACAATTTAGAACAAATTTAGATTTTGATGGTATAGACTATGGACTAGATTATGACTTACAACCTAGCGAAGATTTAGATCAAGCAGGAAATTTTAAAAGTGAAAACTTATATAGCAGCGTAACCCTTACAGAGATGTTTAGTCCGTTATTCCGTTTTGACATGGAAATTAAAAACTCGGTTAGAATATTATTAGAAATGAGAAAAGATAGAATGCTATCATTAAGTTTTGATAATAATTTAATGACAGAAATAGCAGGTAACGAGTACGTTGTTGGTTTAGGATATCGTATTAAAGATTTACGTATTAAATCTAATTTAGCAGGTCCTAAAAAAGCGATTGTTTCAGATTTAATTATGTCTGCAGATTTATCTGTAAGAGATAATAAAACCATCATACGTTATTTAGACCTAGAAAATAATCAAATTACAAACGGTCAAACTATTTGGGGTCTTAAATACAATGCAGAATATGCCTTTAGTAAAAACCTAACAGGTGTGTTTTATTTTGATTATTCTTTCTCTGAATATGCAATTTCAACAGCGTTTCCTCAAACAACTATTAGATCAGGATTAACGTTACGATATAATTTTGGAAATTAAGAAAGCATTGTTTGAAATTAATAGTCATTTAGATACATTTGCAATTCACTTAATAAATATATAATGAACATACCAGCAGAATTAAAATACACTAAAGACCACGAGTGGGTTAAAATTGAAGGAGACCAAATTACCGTTGGAATTACTGATTTTGCACAAAGCGAATTAGGAGATATCGTTTACGTTGAAGTAGAAACGTTAGATGAAACTCTTGAGGCTGATGAAGTATTTGGTACAGTTGAAGCTGTAAAAACAGTCTCAGATTTATTTTTACCTGTATCTGGAGAAATTGTAGCTTTTAACGATACGTTGGAAGATGAACCAGAAAAAGTAAACACAGATCCTTATGGTGACGGTTGGATGGTTAAAGTAAAAGTATCTGATGCCTCTCAATTAGACAAGTTATTATCAGCAGACGACTATAAGGCTTTAATTGGTGCGTAAATTACTTCCTGTCATTAGTATTGGTTATTGCATTGCTTTACTAGTATCATGTTTGATAACGGTAAAGGGTGTTATAGAGATGCCAAACAATAATGATAAAGTAATTCATGCAGCTGCTTATTTTGTTTTTACTTGCTTATGGTTTTATACTTTTTTTACAACTTTTAAAAAAAGTAAACCTCAAGCCATTAAGATAACAGTAATTTTTTCCATAGCATTTGGCATAATTATTGAAATATTACAGGAGGTGACAACACAAACTAGACAAGCAGACTACAAAGACGTTATAGCAAATATTATAGGAACACTATTAGCAGTGTTATTAATTAATTTAATTACAAACTTGAAAGTTAAAAACAACTAATACCTTGTTTTTTTGACAAATAAATAGTTATTTTAGCATTCAGTTTAAATTTACAGATATGGAATCTAAGAAAAATACAAAAGCAGACGTAGGACGTAATAGTTCTCTTTACGTAGCAGTAGGACTAGCATTAATGCTATTTTTATCTTACTCAGCAATCAATTATACAACAACTGATAAGTCAGATATTGATATAGGACAATTAGTTTTTGATAACGAAGATGATGATGATGTTCCTATCACAGAAATGCTTAACACACCTCCACCACCTCCACCACCACCTGCTGCTCCAGAAGTAATTGAAGTTGTAGAAGATGAAGAGGATGTGGAAGAAACAATTATAGAATCTACTGAAACTACTCAAGAAGAAGTTGTTGAGATCGAAATTGCAGATGTTGAGGTTGAAGCAGTAGAAGAAGATGTAGATGTACCATTTTCAATTATTGAAAATGTACCTGTATATCCAGGTTGTGAAGGAGAGCCTAACAACAATGCAAAGAAAAAATGCATGTCTGAGAAAATCGGAAAGTTTGTAAGAAAGAATTTTAACAATGACTTAGCACAAGAGTTAGGTTTAGATAGTGGTATTAAAAGAATTAATGTTGGTTTTAAAATTGATAAAACTGGTAATATTGTAAACATTCAAGCAAGAGCACCACACCCTAAATTAGAAGCAGAAGCTAAAAGAGTTATTGGTAAGTTACCTAAAATGAAAGCAGGTAGACAAAGAGGTAAAGCAGTAAATGTACCTTACGGATTACCAATTACTTTCAAAGTAGAGTAATACATATTCCATATATATTAAAAATCCCGTTACAATTAAGTAACGGGATTTTTGTTTTTGGTATGCTTATTGTGATTTTGTCATAACATTAACATTTAAACTATATATATTATGAAAAATTCGAAAGAATCTCGTGATCTCACTCGCCAAAATGAGAAAAACGTGCAAAAATCACAAAAACATGATGCAAATTTACAAAAAAACTCGTCGTTGTACTTCCAGATTGGGTTAATTATGTGTCTATTGGCTGCCTATGGTGCATTAGAAATGCGTTTTCAGTCTAATAATTACAGTATACCACTAACAGCATACGTAGATTCTGAAAATGATGCTATGTTTGCGCCTTCAGTTTTAGTAGAGCCAGATGCTGTAGAAACATCAGAGCCAGTAAAAACCAAGCCAGTCCATATTATCAAACCCGAAATTATTGATAATGATACGCCTGATAAAAAGGAAACTGATAATTTGATTACAGAAATAGTAAAGCCAACAAAACCAAAAGGTAATGTTACAGTGGATTTAGGAGCTTTAGATCCTCCAAAAGTAGATCCAGAACTAGAATTACCATTTGAGAAGGTCGAGGTTATGCCTATTTTTCCTGGTTGTGAAAGCGCAACTACTAATGACGAAAGACGAAAATGTATGTCTGATAATCTTACAAAGATTGTAAAACGTAGATTTGATGTAGGATTAGGAGCAGAATTGGGTTTAAAGGAAGGTGTTCAAAAAATTTATATTCAATTTAGAATTAATAAGTTTGGAGAAGCTGAGTTAGTGCAAACAAGAGCACCACACCAAAGATTAGAAAAAGAAGCAGAAAAAGTGGTTAGTAAAGTACCACAAATGACGCCTGGATTACAAGGTGGTAAACCGGTTTCAGTATTATATACTTTGCCAATTGCTTTTCAGGTTAAGTATTAATATATAAATAATAAATATTAAGTCGCTACTAGATAATGGTAGCGACTTTTCTATTTTAAAGCGTTAATAAAAAGCAGTATCTTTCGGCTAAATTAAAACCTCAATCTAAATATGAAGACGTTCATTTTAGGACTATTATTATGTACTTCAGCTGTAATCTACGCTCAAGATACAACTGATTATCAAATACCACCTCGTTTTGAGAATTGTCAAGATGCTGAGGTAAAACAATTAGATCTTTGCTTTAATCAAGAAGTATATAAACTTATATATTCAGAATTTAAACTTCCAGATAGTATTGATAAAAACTATACTGGTCAAATGGCAATAATTTTTGAAGTCACCAAAGACGGTAACTTTAAAACTATTTATATTGATGCACATAGTAAAGATTTAAAAGAAGAAGCTAAACGCGTTTTTGAAGCTTTTCCTACTATCCAACCAGCCACTTACAATGGTAATCCAACGTTTAAGCAATACAGTTTTAATTTATATTTTCCATTAAATCAGAAAAACACACCTCAAGCGTTGCCTAGTATTACTGATGTTAAAGCGGATAATAATAGTGACTTAAATCAAATTGCGCAATTAACGGATTTGCAACAAAAAGCAAAGCAAGAGTTTGACAGTGTGCAAAAAGCAACAACTAAGTATACCAATAAAGCTTATACAAGTCAAATCAATATTCCTTTTTCTCATGAAAACTACTTTAGATTTGATCAGGATATTAATAGGATAGGAACTAATAGTCATACAGCATCAAAACCTTATCGTTATGAAGATGTTTCAAATTATTACGATTTTTCTGCTGAAAATTTAAAGCTGCAAAAAGATGCTGAATCATGGTTAGGTCGTAAGCTTTGGAATGAGCATTTGGCACAAATACAAGGCGAAGATTATTGGTTTACAGTAGACCCTATTCTTGATTTACAATTAGGAAAAGATACAGATGCAGATTTTGGTACAACGTACAACAATACTAGAGGCTTGTACATACAAGGAGGTTTAGGAAGTAAACTTAGTTTTTCGGCTTCAGTTTTTGAAAGTCAAGGACGTTTTGCAGAATATTACAATCAATATGCCGAAAGTTTAAAAGCATTTGGACCAGATCCTGCAATTATACCAGGTCGTGGTATTGCCAAACGCTTTAAAGAGGATGCTTATGATTATCCAGCAGCAGAAGCTTATTTATCGTATACACCAGCTAAATTTTTAAACGTCCAGTTTGGACATGGCAAACAATTTATAGGTGATGGTTATAGAAGTTTACTGCAAAGTGACGTGGCAAGTCCTTACCCTTTTTTAAAATTAAACACAACATTCTGGAAAATTAAATATACCAACACATGGACTTGGTTAAAAGATGTGCGTGATGCAGCAGTGGTGGATAAAGCATTCAGAACAAAATATATTGCAAACCATTATTTAAGTTGGAATGTATCCAAACGTTTTAATCTAGGTTTGTTTGAGTCTGTAATCTGGGAAAATACTAATGACAGAGGTTTTGATATCAATTACCTAAACCCATTAATATTTTTTAGAGCTATAGAGTTTGAAACTGGTCAAGGTGCAGGTAATGCAATATTAGGAGCATCAGGTAAATACAAACTTAGTGATAATGCAAATGTATATGGTCAATTTATTTTAGACGAATTTTCTTTAAACGATGTCACTGGAGGAAACAAAAGCTGGAAAAACAAATTTGGTTTCCAATTAGGTGCAAAATATTACAATGCCTTTAAAGTTAAAAACTTAATGCTTCAAGCAGAATATAATCAAGTACGACCATATACCTATTCTCATAATACAATTGTATTAAACTATGCGCACAACAATCAACCTATGGCTCACCTTTGGGGAGCAAATTTTAGAGAGTTGGTGTTAATTGGACGCTATCAAAAAGACCGTTGGTTTGGAGAGGCAAAATTAGTAACAGGTATTAGAGGTTTTGATGTAAACGATGGTACAGACAATTTTAGTTATGGTGGCGATGTCTATCAAGATTATAACGACAGACCTTTTGATACAGGTGTAACAATAGGTCAAGGTATAAAAACAACATCTGTAAACGCAAGTACACAACTAGGCTATTTGGTTAATCCAGCCTCTAATTTAAAAGCATTTGTAAATTTAAGTTATCGTAATTTTAACCCAGAAGCACAAACAGCTTCGGTTTATAACAACAGTACAGTTTGGATTAATTTTGGGATTAGAACAGACTTATTTAATTGGTATTTTGATTTGTAAAAGATGGTTTTTTTAGCCTTTTTAGATTGAAGATCAGTCAAGTGTGGTTTAAATCACAGCAATATTTTGAAAAATAAATTACTTTAGAAGTTTTTTTTTTTTTTTTGATTTGAGCAACCTAATATAAATCAATATGAAAAAATCAAAAAACCATTTGTCAATTTTACTTTTTTTAAGTCTCTTTTTATAACACACCTTCTATGTTATTAATAGATACTAGAGATAATACTACTAAGGAACTTAAAAATAAATACACAGATGAACAAGATAACACGCTTAATGCACAAGCAGATGACTGCTAAGTTATTTTTAGTAATTATTTCAGTTTTTACTATCTTTTCTTGTAAGAAAAAGAGCGACGATGAAAAAATTTTAAGTTCAATTTTATCAGAAAGCAACTTTTCTGAATCTGATTCTTTATTTTTTAATTTAGAAACTAATAATAAAAGAATAAAAGAATTTTTTAGATATAGAAATACAAAAAACACAGTGTTTAGGTATGCCTGTAAAGAGGATAAAGAAACTAATCTAAGCGACTCAGTTTACTATAAAATTGATTCAGTTATTTCATATGAAAAACCAATTATTAGAGACTACTATGTTAAAATGGGTAAAGGTGTAAATAAATTGGCAGAAACATTTTTAAAAGATTCATTTAATTACACAAAGGAAGTCACAAAAAAATGGGCTTTAGAAGCAAACCATAAAATAGTTTTTACTAATTATGATACAAACAAAAAGTTAGACATTTCTGTTCCTGTTTATAATTTAAAAAAGGATAAGGCAATAGTATATGAAACAATTCATGAGGGTAAATTTGTTATCAGTAAAATTTATTTATTAAAAAAAACAGAATCAAAATGGGAAACAGTATTTAAAGAAGTTGATAGTAATTATTATTTTAACTGATGTTATTAAATCATAAAAAACCACAAGCCTAAAAACCTTGTGGTTTTTTTATGCCAAATTCCTTTTTAGCAGTATCTTTGCATCAGCAAAAAAAATAGCGTTGGTTTGAGTACAACTGTAACCCCTACAATTAAACATACAGCATTATCAGATTTTAAAGAAATCACTAAAATGCGCTTGTCTTTAAGTGTCGTGTTTTCATCAGTTGCTGGTTATTTTTTAGGAGCAGATACTATCAGCCTAAAAATTGTTTTATTGCTAGCTTTAGGAGGTTATTTTATGGTTGGAGCCAGTAACGCTTTTAATCAAATTATTGAAAAAGATTTAGATGCCTTAATGCATCGTACCAGAAACAGACCTGTTGCTTCTGGTCGTATGACGGTTAATACAGCCTTTTTAATAGCTTGTGTTTTTACTATTTTAGGTATTGGTATTTTATATTCAATAAACGCACAAACAGCAATGTTTGGAGCCATTTCAATATTTTTATATACAAGCGTTTATACGCCTTTAAAAACAAAAACACCATTATCTGTATTTGTTGGAGCTATTCCAGGAGCTATTCCTTTTATGTTAGGTTGGGTTGCAGCAACAGATAATTTTGGTATTGAACCAGGAACTTTATTTGCTTTACAATTTTTTTGGCAATTCCCTCATTTTTGGGCAATTGGTTGGTTTTTATTTGAAGATTATAAGCGTGGAGGCTTTTTTATGTTGCCTACAGGTAAACAAGATAAAGGTACAGCAGTGCAAACCATTTTATACACGGTTTGGACTATTTTAGTGTCTATTGTTCCAGTATTTGGTGTAACTGGACAATTAAAATTATCTATCGTTGCAGCAATAATAGTTTTAAGTTTAGGATTAGTCATGCTGTATTATGCTATTCAATTGTATAAAAAAATGACTGAAAAAGCAGCAAAACAATTAATGTTGTCAAGCGTACTATATATTACATTAATACAGATTGTATACGTTATTGATAAATTTATAAGATAAAATGGATTTAACTCAAGGGACTTTAGAAGAAAAAACGGGACGTGCAAAAAAAATGATGTTGTACTTTGGTATAGCGTCTTTAATTATGTCTTTTGCAGGATGGACTAGTGCATTTATTGTAAGTAGTTCTAGACCAGATTGGCTTAATGACTTTCAAATGCCTCAGCCATTTTGGATTAGTATTATAATAATGGTAATAAGTAGTATTACTTTTATAATCGCTAAAAGAGCATTAAAGCAAGGTAAAAATGGATTAACTACTGCAATGCTAACTTTAACATTTGTGTTAGGGTTATTTTTTATTTACAATCAATTTGTAGGTTTTAATCAAATTATAGACTTAGGATTTAACTTTACAGGACCAACAAGTAATATTACAGTAACTTATATTTACCTAATTGCAGTAGTACATATAGTACACGTGCTAGTAGGTTTGATTCCGGTACTAGTGGTGTTAATCAATCACTTAAGAGGTAAATATTCTCAAGATAATATGGTTGGATTTGAATTAGCAGAAACCTTTTGGCACTTTGTTGACTTGCTATGGATCTACCTGTTTTTTTTCTTATACTTTTTTCTAAACTAAAAAAATATTGATCTAATAAGACCAAAACCTTATTTAGATACTATAAAATTAGAGTTTGGTATTTTTTTAACTGAATAAAATGATTATTTTTGTGCCACATTTTAACAACTAATTTAACACTATGAATACTACAGTTGCAACTACTGATACAGAAGGAAAGACTTGGGGAGGTGGTAACCAACCATTAAAAGCAAGTTATGGTAAGATGATGATGTGGTTTTTTATCGTATCAGATGCATTAACATTCTCTGGGTTTTTAGCAGCCTATGGTTTTTCAAGATTCAAATTTATTGATGCTTGGCCAATTGCAGACGAGGTTTTTACTCACGTACCATTTTTCCATGGTAATTATCCAATGATTTATGTAGCGTTTATGACGTTTGTATTAATCATGTCTTCAGTGACAATGGTATTAGCAGTGGATGCTGGTCACCATTTAAACAAGAAAAAAGTGACTTGGTACATGTTTTTAACCATTATTGGTGGTTTAATATTTGTTGGGTCGCAAGCTTGGGAGTGGAATACTTTTATTAAAGGGGACTTTGGTGCTGTACAAACAAAAGGTGGTAACATCCTTCAGTTTGGAGAAAATGTAACTGTTGATGGTGAACAAACTTTTAAACGTTTGGCTATAGCAGATTTTGCTACTGCTGCACCGACAGACAGAGTAGAGCATGAGCGTAAAAATGGACTTTGGTTTGTAGGAGAAGGTACTTTACCAGCATACCAAGTAAGCGATATCGTTAAAGGTATGGAAGCTAATCCTAATGTATTAGTTAGAACGCAAATCATTAACGAGGAAGGTGAAAAAACAATCTTAACAAGAGAGCAATCTTTAAAACAAATTAAAGAAAACGGTAAATTAGTAGTTCAAGGTGCTAACTTACATGTAAACGAATATGGTTCGCCATTATTTGCAGACTTCTTTTTCTTTATTACAGGATTTCACGGATTTCACGTATTTTCAGGAGTTGTGCTTAATATCATTATTTTCTTTAATGTTGTTATCGGTACATATGACAGACGTAAAAACTACGAAATGGTTGAAAAAGTTGGTCTTTACTGGCACTTTGTAGATTTAGTTTGGGTATTTGTATTTACATTCTTCTACCTAGTTTAATAATTTTATAGAAAAGAAATATCATGGCAGACGCACATAAATTAGAAATATTTAGAGGATTAATTAAGTTTAAATCTAATACTCAAAAAATTTGGGGAGTTTTAATCTTGTTATCTATCATTACAGCTGTAGAGGTTGTTTTAGGTATCTACAAACCATCTTGGGGAACCAACGTTGTGTTAGGGATGAAACTTTTAAACTGGATTTTTATCATCTTAACAATTGTTAAAGCATATTATATTACTTGGGATTTCATGCACATGCGTGATGAATTACCTGGATTAAGACGTGCTGTTGTTTGGACAGGAATATTCCTTATTTGTTACTTAGTATTTATATTATTACAAGAAGGAGGTTACGTTTTTGATGTGTACGACAAAGGATTTATCAAAAGAGATTTCTAAGTGAAGAAATCGATATAAAATATAGTTAAAAGGTGGTTTATTAAAGCCACCTTTTTTATTTTTGTATAATTAAAAAAAGCATTGAGATTATGGATAAAAAGAAATTGAAAAAAGGAATTACCTTAGGTGCTTTATTTTTTTTGCCAGTAATCTTTTTGTTGTTTTTATATCCTTCTACTAATAACTACAATCCTTTAGACGTTGTTAAAAATTATGTTCTTGATTTTCAAAACTTGTCTTCAGCAACAACAGACTTACAATTAGAAAATCATATCACAGTTTTAGGTTTTTTAGGAAAAGATCCAGAATCAAAAGTTGTTGAAACCTCTAATCTAAAAGAATTAATCTACGATAAGTTTCAAGGCTTTAAAAAGTTTCAAGTTATTATGTTGGTGTCTAAATCTACATCAGACGCTACAGATAGACTTAAAAAAGAATTAACTAAATACGGAGAACTTAAATATTGGCATTTTGTTGAGTTGGATGACTCTGATACTAAAAAAATGTTTAATAGCTTAAGGTCAAGTGAAGTCTTAGATTTTAATTTAGCAACTAACAAAGTTTACATTGTTGATAAGGAATTAAATCAGCGTGGACGTTTAGATAACAGAACCAAAAAAGAAATAGAACAAGGTAAGCAAGCTTATCCGCTTACTGCTTATAACGCATCAGAAGTTGCACAGCTTAAAAATGTCATGGGAGCAGATGATTTACGTGTTTTGTTTACTGAGTATAGACAAAAACGTAAAGGCGAGTTTAACTCGACCTCTAGACGTGCAGACGATTTAAAAGGAGACACAAACTAATAGCATTACCATGAGTAAAAAAGCAAATTATTCTTACGTAGGTATTTCATTCATTATATTATTGTTCGGGATTATTTTTATTCCTAAAATCATAGATAGAATTAGTAATAAGGATATTAATCGTACAGACGAGAGTAGAAGTAAAGGCGTTATTGTTAATCCAAAAAGCGATGCGCCAAATAAATCAGATGTAGGCTATTTAGTAATTAATGGAGAGCGTAAAAAAGTGCCAGAATTTAGTTTTACTAATCAAGATGGTAAAACAATAACTAATAAGGACTATTTAGGTCAAGTGTATGTGGTGGATTTCTTTTTTACAACGTGTCCTACCATTTGCCCAAGAATGAGCTCTAACTTAGCATCTATACAAAACACATTTAAAGATAATCCAGAGTTTGGTATTGCATCATTTAGTATTATGCCAGATAACGACACTCCAGAAATCCTAAAGGCTTATGCTGCAGATTATGGTGTTACTAGTCCAAATTGGCATTTAATGACAGGAGATAAAGAGGCTATTTACCAATTATCAAATATTGGATTTAATATTTTTGTTAATGTTGAAAACTTTGAACATTCAGGAGATTTTGCTTTAGTGGATAAAGAAGGATATTTAAGATCTAGAACAGATGCTTTTGGTAATCCTAAAATATTTTATAAAGGTGTAATTAGCGAGCAAGAAAAAATGGACGAAGATGGTAATGAACAAGAAATTACAATCTTAAAAGAAGACATTGCAAAACTATTACAAGAGTAAACTTAACGCGTCCTAATCTAGCCATACCTATTAATTACAATTATGAGTACAAGAAAACTAAACGCCGAACAAAAGTATAATAAGTGGATTGTTATACTTTCAATTATTATTCCTTTAGCTGTAGCAGCTTTATTTACAGTTAAATTAAAAGACTTAGGTTTTAATGTAGAGCCTTTAACATTTTTACCACCTATTTACGCGACTATAAATGGTATTACAGCATTTGTATTATTGGTAGCTGTTTGGGCAATTAAAAATAATAAACGTAAGCTGCATGAAAACTTAATGAAGTTTGCAATCTCGTTATCAGTAATATTCTTAGTTATGTATGTCGCTTATCACATGACAAGTGATTCTGCTAAATTTGGAGGCGAAGGCGCAATTAGGTCTATTTATTTTTTTATTTTAATAACACACATTGCATTATCGGTAGTAGTCATTCCTTTTGTATTAATAACTTATGTTAGAGCAATCACAAACAATATACAACGTCATAAAAAAATAGCTAGAATTACGTTTCCATTATGGTTGTACGTTGCAGTTACTGGTGTGATTGTGTATTTAATGATTTCGCCTTATTACGTGTAGCAGCTATTTAAAGCTTTACTAAGCACCTTACAATTATGAAAACTAAAGTTTTTTTATTTCTATTTTTAATCGTTTCATTTTTACAGACTAATGCACAATGCGCTATGTGTAGAGCTGTTCTGGAAAACGAAGAAGGTCAAGCTGCAGCAAAAGGTATTAACGATGGTATTGTCTATCTAATGTCCATTCCATACATCATAGTTTTTAGTTTAGGCTTTTTTATTTATTGGAAATATTTTAAAGTAAAAAAAAGCTAAACTATATATTGATAGAATTAAAAAAAAACTCCAAATAATGTTACATTACTTGGAGTTTTTTTATTTTATCGTATGAAATACATTATTTATATAGTTTTACTACTAATTGTTAACCATTCTTATTCTCAAACCATAGAAGGTAAAGTTTTAGATTCAATAAGTCAACAACCTTTAGAGCTTGTAAATATTACTTTAATGACTAAAAATAAAGGTGTTTATTCAAATAATAATGGGTCTTACAGCTTTGAAATTTCAAATCATTTATATGATACATTAAAGGTGTCTTCAATTGGGTATAATTCTAAATATATTGTTTTAAGTCAATATAAAAACCAGATAAATGTAAAGTTAGATATTAAGCTTTCTGAAAAAATTACAGAGTTAGATGAAGTTGTTATTGATTTTAAAAAGAAAAAATACAATAAAAAACATACCATTGGTGAAGATAAAGTAGGTAATGCTGGAGTAAGCTCTTTAATAGGTTACGAAACATGCGTATTATTAAATAATCCATTGGATAAAAAAGGAAAGTTAAAAAATATTTATATAAAATTAAAAAAAAGAAATAATGCTGTTTTTACAGCGTCTTTAAATATTAAATTTTATAGTTATGATACCAAAAATGACAAACCTGGATATGAACTTTACACCAAAAACTTAGTAGTAAAGCCTAAAAACAAAAATTACACTTTAAATATTAATGTAGAAGACATGGATATATTCATGCCAGAAGAAGGTATGTGTATTGGAATTGAATTTATTGATCCTAATAACGAGTCCAAAAAATATGATGTTATAGGTCCTATGTATAGATTTACCTATGCTACAGAAGAAAATCTAACTTGGTCTAAATATAGAGGTAAAGAATGGAAAAAAGGCATTGTTAAGTTTGATTACAAAAACGATAATAGGACAGGTAATGTTATGATTGGCGCAGATGTTTTATTTACAAATGAATAAAGAATGAATAAAAGCATCTTATTAAAAACCTTTAAAACCAATATTTAACAAAATTTTTTAATAAATGTTGTAACAAATTGTATCCTTTGTAGTCTAATTGTTATTGAGTTAATCATCAATCAAAAAAACCATCAATTATGCTCAAAATAAATAAGTTACATAAGTCTTATCCAATTGGCGATTCTAGTCTTCATGTTTTAAAAGGTATTGATTTATCTGTTGAAGAAGGCGAAATGGTTGCTATTATGGGTTCTTCAGGTTCTGGAAAATCGACGTTACTTAATATTATTGGAATGTTAGATGAAGCTGATGAAGGCGAGTATATACTTGATGGTGTCCCTATTAAAAATCTTACCGAAAAGAAAGCAGCGATTTACCGAAACAAATTTTTAGGATTTATATTCCAATCGTTTAACTTAATAAATTATAAAAATGCAGTAGAAAATGTTGCATTACCATTGTATTATCAAGGCTTAAAACGAAAAGAGCGTATTGAAAAAGCAATGTTTCACCTTAAAAAAGTGGGCTTAGCTAATTGGGCTACTCACTTACCAAACGAGTTGTCAGGTGGACAAAAACAGCGTGTAGCAATTGCACGTGCTTTAGCTGCAAATCCAAAATTATTATTAGCCGATGAGCCTACAGGAGCATTGGATACCAAAACCTCTTATGAGATTATGGACTTTATCCAATCTTTAAACGATGAGGGTAAAACCATTTTAATGGTAACACACGAAGAGGATATTGCAAATATGTGTAAGCGTATTGTGCGATTAAAAGATGGTGTTATTATGGAGGATGTGTTTATTAATCAAGAAAGAGCTTCTGCACATGTTTGATAGAGATCTTTGGCGCGAAATATTTCAGAGTATAAACATGAATAGAACCAGAAGTATATTGTCTGGTTTTACAGTAGCTTTTGCTATTTCATTATTCGCCATTCTATTTGGAGTGGTCAATGGATTAGTCAATACATTTGATACCGCTTTTGTGGATGATGCTGCTAATTCTATTTTTATAAATTCTGGGCAAACCTCAAAAGCACATAAAGGATTACAAGCTGGTAGACAAATACAGTTTACTAATGAGGATTATGAGTATATTAAAGACGAGTTTGGTGACAAAGTACAATTCATAACCGCAAGAATATACAGAAATGTAAATGCTTCGTTTAGAAACGAAAAAAACAGCTACAGTGTTAGAGCTGTTCACCCAGACCATCAATATCTTGAAAATACTAAAGTAGAATACGGTCGATACATCAATCAATTAGACGTTGACAATAAAACTAAAGTAGTTGTTATTGGACGATTAGTAGAAGAGGATTTATTTTTAAAAACAACTGCTATTGGTAAATACATTAATTTAAATGGGATCCAATATAAAGTGGTTGGTGTGTTTAGTGACGATGGTGGAGATAATGAAGAGCGTTACATGTATATGCCAGTGTCTACAGCACAACAAATTTATGGTAATAACGACTATATCGATCAAATCAATTTGACCTATAACCCAAGCATGAATTTTGACGAAGCTATTGGGTTTAGTACTGCCTTAACCAGAAAACTAAAAGATCGTTTTTCAGTGTCTCAAAATGACCAACGTGCTATAAGGGTTAGAAACTTGGCTAATGAGTCTAAAGCTATCAATCAAATGACAGGAGGTTTAGGTGTCATGGTATTAGTTATTGGATTTGGGACATTAATAGCAGGAATAGTTGGTATAAGTAACATGATGATTTTTATTGTTAAAGAGCGTACTAAAGAGATTGGAATTAGAAAAGCACTTGGAGCTTCACCAAAATCGATAGTGTCAATCATATTATTAGAGTCTATTTTAGTTACAGTTATTGCTGGATTTGTAGGCTTGCTCATTGGGATGACAGTCGTAGAGTTTGCAGGACCAATGCTAGAAAAATATTTTATAAAAGACCCAACTGTAAGTTTAAGCGTTGTTGTTGCAGCAACTATAACTCTTATTGTAGCTGGTGGTATTGCAGGCTATTTACCAGCTAAAAAGGCTTCCAAGATTAAACCAATTGTCGCACTAAGAAATGACTAAATTATAATGTTTTTATTCGAAAGAGATACATGGCAAGAAGTTTACGATAGTTTAAGTAAAAACAAACTACGTTCAGCATTAACTATGGTTGGTGTTTGGTGGGGAATTTTACTACTTATCGGATTACTTGGTTCAGCAAAAGGGTTAGAAAATTCTTTTAATAGATTGTTTGGTGATTTTGCTACAAATAGTGTGTTTGTTTGGGCACAAAGTACCAGCAAACCTTTTAAAGGGTTTCAGGAAGGTAGACAAGTACAACTTAAAATAAGTGACGCTAAAAAAATTGAGGAAAATGTTGAAGGTATTGAGTTTGTGGTACCAAGAAATCAAAGTTCTGCTTTGGTAGTACGTAATTTTCTGTCTGGTAATTTTGGCGTAAATGGTGATTATCCTTTATTAGATCAAGTTCAAAAAAAGAAAATGATTCGTGGACGTTTTATCAATCAAACTGATATTGATGAAAATAGGAAAGTCGTCGTTATTTCAGAAGAAATCTACAAACAAATTTTTGAAAAAGATGAAGAAATGATAGGCGAATACATTCTGTTAAACGGAATGAATTTTAAAGTCATTGGTATGTTTGAAACTGGTAATGCTAATATGGGACCATCTAGTGATATTCATATTCCTTTCACCACTTTTCAACAAATATATAATATGGGTGAAAATATTGGTTGGATGATGATTACTGGTAAACCAGAATACGATATTTCGCAAATTGAAGCAGACTCCAAACTAATTTTAAGAAACTTAAATAGAGTGCATCCAGATGATACACGTGCATTTGGTAGTTTTAATTTAGGTAAAGAGTTTGCAAAAATCACTGGATTTTTAACAGGAATGCAATTTTTAACCTGGTTTGTTGGTATAGCAACCTTAATTGCAGGTGTATTTGCAATTGGTAATATATTGCTTATTACAGTTAAAGAAAGAACTAAAGAAATAGGTGTTAGACGTGCTTTAGGTGCCACACCTTATGAGATTAAAAGACAAATTGTTGTGGAGGCTGTATCAATCACTTTAGTTGCAGGACTATTAGGTATAATTACTGGTGGCTGGATACTAATAGCGTTGGATAGTGCTTTTGGTCAAGGTGCAGAAGCTGTTATTGTTAACGCATCAGTGTCTATAGCAGTGGTATTTATTGCCTTAATAATTTTGGTGGTATTAGGGACTTTAATAGGACTAATACCAGCCTTTAAAGCAACAAGTATTAAGCCTATTGAGGCATTAAGAGAAGAATAATTTTATCAATTAAATATAATTAAAGTAAAGTCTAAAAAACTTTTAAAATCAACCGAGTAAACTATATAAAAATGAAAAAAGTAATAAAAATAATTGTAATTGTTGCTTTGGTAATAGCACTTTTAATGGTGTTAAAATACTTTAAAGACTCAAGTTCTAAATCAGTGGAAGAGTTTAAAACAGCAGAGCCTTTTTATACCTCAATAAATACTAAAACGGTAGCTACAGGTAAATTAAATCCAGAGGAAGAAGTAGAGCTAAAACCTCAAATTTCTGGTATTATCGATAAAATTCTAGTCGAGGAAGGTGACATCGTTAAAAAAGGAGATGTGATTGCTAAAATTAGAGTCGTACCTAACGAGCAAAGTTTGGTTGGTGCAAGTGGACAAATATCTACAGCAAAACTAGCGTTTAATAATGCTAAAACATTATACGATCGTAATAAAGCTTTATTTGAAAAAGGGGTTATATCTAGACAAGATTTTGAAAACAGTCAATTGTCTTTAAACCAAGCACAAGAAACTTTAAATCAAGCTCAAAATAATTACCAAATTATTAAAAGAGGATCATTGTCTGGTGGTGGATCTGCAAATACAAATATTATCGCTTTAATTCCTGGAACAATTCTAGAAATTCCGGTTAGAGAAGGTGATCAAGTTATTGAAAGTAATAACTTTAATGCTGGTACTACAATCGCGACTATTGCAGACATGAGCAAAATGATTTTTGAAGGTAAAGTGGATGAAGCTGAGGTTGGTAAATTAGAAGAAGGAAAAGATATTAAAGTAATTTTAGGTGCGATTAACGAAAAAGTGTTTCCTGCTAAACTTACATTTGTGGCGCCTAAGGGGATGGAAGAGAATGGAGCAGTACAGTTTACTATTAAAGCAGATGTAACGGTAGAACCTTCAACTAAAATTAGAGCTGGTTATAGTGCTAATGCTGAAATTGAAATGGAAAGCAAGGACAGTATTTTAGTAATTAAAGAATCATTATTACAGTTTAACAGAATTACTGAAAAACCATTTGTTGACATTGAAACAGCTCCAGGTACTTTTGAAAAAAGAGATGTTGAATTAGGATTGTCTGATGGAATTAATGTCGAAATCACAGAAGGTGTTAAAGAAGGAGAAAAAATTAAAGTGTGGAACAAAGCATCAAAAGAAGATAACGAAGATGAAAACTAGAAATATAATACAATTCACATTAATATTCTTAGTAGGCTTCACAGCTTTTGCTCAAGAAAAAAAGTGGTCATTAAAAGAAAGTGTTGATTACGCATTGCAAAACAACATAACCGTTAGACAGTCACTGCTAGATCAACAAATTGCAGAACAAAATTTAAAATCTGCAAAAGGAAATTTTTTACCTACAGTAAATGCAAGTGCCTCTCAAAATTGGAATTTTGGTTCGTTTATAGATCAAAACGGAAGCAGGATTTCTAGAGATTCTAGAGGTAATGGGTTTGGTTTAAATGCAGGTGTTACCTTATTTAATGGTTTTAGAAATACAAATCTTCAAAAGCAAGCAGATCTAGGTATTGAAAATAGTAAGATTCAATTAGATATTTTAAAAAATAATATCTCGTTAAATGTTGTAAATGCGTATTTAAATATATTGTTTAATCGCGAAGCTGTAAAGCAAGCAGAAGAGCAAGTAGCAATTAGCCAAAAAAGTTTAGAGCAAGTACAAGAACTTGTTGATGCAGGAGCCAGAGCAAGTGCAGATTTGTTAGTCTCTAAATCGCAATTGGCTTCAGATAATGAGCGCTTAGTTAATGCCAAAAACAATGTGGTATTATCACTATTAGATTTATCACAGATATTACAAATACCATCACAAGGTTTTGATATTCAAAATGTAGATATTGATTTAACGGAAGCAGTCTTAGCTTACAAAAATTCAAACGAAATTTTATCTTATGCTTTAGATAATCGTCCAGAAATTAAAGGCGCACAACTTAATATTGATAATGCTGAGTTAAACTATCAGATTGCAAGAAGCGCGTATTTACCAACCTTAAGTTTTGGTGTTGGTGCAAGTACGTCTTACCAACATTTACAAGGACAAGATGATGTTTTACCTATAGTTACAGGATTTGATGCAACGTCTGGAGAGGCAATAATCGAATTGCAAAAAAATGGATTTGCAGAGCAAATTGAAAACAACCTTGGATACAATGTTGGTTTTAGTTTAAACGTGCCAATTTTTAATGGATTTAGAACAGATGCAAGTGTTAAAAGAGCAGAGATTAGTAAAGATCGAATCATTTTAGATTTAGAGCAAGAAAAACAAACGCTAACTTCCAATGTCGAGCAAGCTTTTGCTGATGCTAAGGCTTCATTAATTCAATATGAAGCGTCTAAAATATCTTTAGAGTCTCAAGAGTTAGCTTTTCAAAACGAACAAGATAAATACGATTTAGGTGTTAGTACATCGTTTCAATTAGAACAAGTTCGTAACCGACTAATAAATGCACAATCGTCTTTTTTAAACGCTAAATACAATTACGTTTTTAAAACTAAAGTGTTAGATTTTTATCTTGATAAACCAATAACAGAATAAAAGTGGCATATATTTTAAATATTGAAACGTCTACAACTAACTGCTCAGTCTCTCTTTCTCATAAAGGAGAGACTTTGGTGTTAAAGGAAGATTACGGAAATGGTTATTCTCATGCAGAAAAACTCCATGTTTACGTTGATGAGGTGTTAAAAGAAGCAAAGATTTCAACGTTACAATTAGATGCCATAGCAGTAAGTAAAGGACCAGGATCATATACAGGATTGCGCATAGGTGTGTCTGCAGCAAAGGGCTTAGCATTTGCTTTAAACATACCATTAGTATCTGTATCTACTTTAGAAGCCTTAGCGCATCAAGTAAAAGCAGATTCTGGATTAATTGTACCAATGTTAGACGCTAGACGTTTAGAGGTGTATTCTGCTATTTTTGATACTCAGTTTAATAGCATTAGAGCAATTGAAGCGCAAGTCCTTGATGAGACGTCATTTCAATCTTATTTGTCAGAAAATAAAGTCTACTTTATTGGTGATGGTGTAGCTAAAACTAAAGCGTTATTAGATAATAACAATGCAGTGTTTATTGAAAACAAATTACCTTCTGCAGATCAAATGAGTGCTTTAAGTTTTAATAAATACAAAAAAAGCGACACCGAAGATGTCGCTTATTTTGAACCGTATTACTTAAAAGATTTTGTAGCAATAAAATCTAAAAAATAATTAAGCCTGTTTTTGTATTTCAACACTATGTGGATAAGGTATATCAATACCAGCAGCATCTAGTGCTTCTTTAGTTTGTTCGGTTGTCTCAAAATAAACAGCCCAATAATCTTCAGCTTTACACCAAGGTCTTACAGCAAAATTAATAGAGCTATCTGCTAATTCAATCACATTTACTGTGGGTGCAGGTGTTTCTAATACTTTAGGGTTAGCGGTTAATACAGACATTAAAACATCTTTTGTTTTTTTAATGTCAGATTCATACCCAACGCCAAAAACCAAATCTACACGTCGCGTACCTTCAGTAGAAAAATTAATAATATTTCCATTGGACAAAGAGCCATTAGGTATAATAATTTCTCTGTTTGATAATCCTGTAAGTTTAGTCGTAAAAATTTGGATCTCTTTTACAACTCCAACTTGACCTTGTGCTTCTATCAAGTCACCAATTTTGAAAGGTTTAAATAACATAATTAACACACCTCCAGCAAAATTAGCTAAAGACCCTTGTAAAGCTAATCCAATAGCTAAACCTGCTGCAGCCAATATCGCAGCAAAGGATGTAGTTTCAATGCCTAACGTGCCTAATACGACTATAATTAGTACAATTTTTAAAACCCAACGTAATAGGTTTATTAAAAATTTTTGTAAGCTTTCATCATAATTTCTAACTAGCATTAGTTTTTTTAAAGCTCTTAGAGCTTGTTTAATAACAAAAGCACCAATAATCCAGATAGCTATTGCAGCTAACATTTTAGGCGTGTATTCAATAATAATTTCAGACCCTTTGTCTATCCATTTTTGTAATTCCATTGTATGATTTTATAAGTTAAAACAAATATAGATATAATTTGCAAACTCTAGGGTTGGGTAGGAGTTTTTGAATTGTAACTGTTTAATATATATACTATTCAACCCTGTCTGTTTTTATTATAAAAATGCGTATTAATTAATCTATGTAAGATCTATTCTTATCATTTTTTAAGATGAATTTAATCAAATTATTAGGCAGTATTTTAGTATAATTGTAAATTAACCAATTATTCAACCCTTTTACTAAATAAGAAATGAAAAAATTTCTACTTATTGTTACTTTTCTAGGTGCTTTATTCACTGCTCAATCTCAAGATATTTTGATGCAAAACGGAACGTTTTCACAATGTTCAGGTGTGCTTTATGATTCAGGAGGAGCATCGGCTAATTATGCTGATAACGAGAATTTTGTTTTAACGCTATGTCCAGATGGACCAGATCAATTTATTCAAATACAATTTACTACATTTAGTACGCAACTAGGTTCTGACGTAATGACTATCTATGATGGTGATGATACAAGTGCTGCGGTAATTGGTACATATTCTGGTGGTGGAGCAGCAAATAATCCAGGTACAATTTCTGCATCAACAACTAGTGCAACAGGTTGTATTACAATAGAGTTTGTAAGTAGTGCAGCAGCAAATACTTCAGGTTGGGCTGCTAATATTTCATGTTTACAATCCTGTCAAACAATTACACCTACTATAGATGCTACAAACCCAGTAGCAGATGGTTTAGGTGTTATTCAAATTCCTTTAGGTGGTACTGTTAGTTTTGATGGTAGTGCTATTTTTGAAGATGACGGAACAGGAGCAACTTATAACTGGAATTTTGGAGATGGATCTTCAGCAGCAGGATTATCATCAAGTCATGTATTTAACAATTTAGGGACGTTTACTGTAACATTTACAGCAACAGATAGCAATCCAACAGGATGTTCTGCTTCTACAACTATTGAAGTAGAAGTTTTAAGTCCATATATTACTGTAAATCAAACAACTTATACAGTTCCAGAATTAATAGAGGATGTATTAATTGATAGCCCATGTGCTACAGTTTCTAATTTTAATTGGAGCACAGGAAGCAATTTTGGGCAAGAAAATGGGATTGGATATTTTACAGCACTTCCAGGTGCATTTCCATTTGAAGCAGGTATTGTTTTAAATTCTGGTGATGCAATGGAAGCTGAAGGACCTGAAACAGGAACACAAAGTAGTGGTGGATGGCCAGGAGATGCAGATTTAGAAAATGCAATACCAGCATTAAACCCAGGAGATTCTAATGATGCTTCTTTTATCGAGTTTAATTTTGTGCCAATAGCTGATAGTATAAGTTTTGATTTCTTATTCGCATCAGAAGAGTATGGAGGTTTCCAATGTGGATTTACAGATGCTTTTGCATTTTTATTAACGGATTTATCAACGACTGCAGTTACTAATTTGGCAATCGTGCCAGGAACAACAGATGTTGTTTCTGTGTTTACGGTTAGAGACAATGCGTATAATGCAAGTTGTCCATCGGTTAATCCAACTTTTTTCGATTCTTATTATGGAGCAGGAGGATTGCCTCCAGGAAATTCTCCAATCGATTTTAGAGGTTATACAACTTCTATGACTGCATTTTCTAATGTAACGCCTGGTAACACTTATAACATTAAACTAGTTATTGCGGATGATGGTGATTCAGCCTATAATGCAGCAGTGTTTTTAGGAGCAGGAACATTTAATTTAGGAGGAGATTTAGGAGATGATGTTACCATAGATGCTGGTACAGCAATATGTTCCGGAGGATCTGTACCTTTAGATACAAACTTACCTACAGCAACTCATACTTGGTATTTAGACGGAGTTGTTATACCAGGAGAAACGGGATCTACTTTGAACGCAACGGAAAATGGTGTTTATAGTGTTGATGTTGTTTTTTCTGCAACATGTCAAGCGACAGATTCTGTTTTAATAGAATTTATTCCAGGACCAATGGTGGAAAATACCATTGATATTATTACATGTAATAATCCTTCCGGAAATGAAATTTTTGATTTAACGGTTAATGATTCCGAAGCGATAGGAAGTCAAGTCGCTGCAGACGTAACTATTAGTTATCATAATAGTTTGTCAGATGCACAATTGGGACTTAATCCTATTGCGGATCCAGCCAACTACATTGGAAATGAAACCTATCCAGAAATTATTCATATCAGAATTGAAGATGTGGCATCAGGAACTTGTTCAGATGTTGATACTTTTAATCTAGATGTGATAACATCGGTTCTTAACCAAGCACCAGACATGGAGGTTTGTGATGATTTGTCTAATGATGGTGTTGAAATGTTTAATTTAGAATTACAGACTGCAACAGTGTTAGGTACGCAGTTAGCTTCAGAATATACAGTAACGTATCATAACTCATTTGCAGATGCTGATTCAGGTGATAACCCATTAGTTAGTCCATATAATGGTAACAATGGTGAATATATTTTTGTTCGTATCGAAAGCTTAATTGATTCAGACTGTTATACAGCTACTACTTTACCAAACGGAGGATTTACCTTAATTGTTAATCCTAATGCTATAGCTGTACAACCTGCTAACATGGTAGTATGTGATGATGTTTCTGAAGATGGATTTGAGATTTTTGATTTAACAACTCAAGAAACTACAATTCTTGGAGGTCAAGATCCAGCAAACTATACAGTTACTTTTTATGAAAACTTAACAGATTTAGAGGCAGAAACTAATCCTATTTTAAATCCAACTACTTATCAAAATATAGATTCGCCAGAACAAATTGTACATGTAAGAGTTAACGATAATATTAATCCAACATGTTATGGGTCTACAACTTTTAATCTTATAGTAAATGCATTACCTACAGCAATCACACCAACACCATTAGAAGTTTGTGATGATGGCACACCAGACGGATTTACAAGTATAGATTTAAGTATTAAAAACAATGAGATTAGTGGAGGTAACCCAGACTATGCAGTAAGTTATTACCTAACGCAATTAGATGCAGAAACAGAAACTAGTCCATTAGCCATACCGTATACAAACATTTCTAACCCACAAATAGTTTATGTAAGAGTAGAAGATGTAACTACTGGCTGTTTTACAACAACGACTTTACAATTAGATGTTGTACAAGCACCAGTAGCATTTACACCAACCGCTTTAGAGTATTGTGATCCAGACAGTGATGGCTTTGGAGTCTTCACA